>JAFZIJ010000008.1 GCA_017554445.1 Victivallales bacterium | reverse complement strand
GGCTGCGGACAACAACGGCGTCAGCGGTTTGGAGACGCGCCGCATCGTTGTATGCGGTTGCGAAATGACTTGTGCGGCGAGGGATTCGATGGCTTTCGACAGCGCATCCGCATCGCCCGCCTTGACATACTGCCCGTTTGTAAGACGGGCGATTTCAGTCAGTTGCGGTTCGTTAAGCTCTTCGCCGACAGGCCGCCATTCCATGCCGCCATCCGTGTTGACGGGATGGTAGGCGTGTTTGCCGCCGATACCGACCGTATGGATGACGATGTCCGCCTTCGCCGCCGCTTCGGCGGCGATTAATGGCGCTTTGTCGTCCTGAGAATGATCGACGCCGTCGGACAGCAGGATGACGGCTTTCGGGCCGAAATCCACGGCTTTGAGCGAACGGACCGCCAAGTTGATGGCGTCACCGATGGCGGTGCCGTCTTCGAAATCGTCTGTTGTGATTTGATCCATCCGCTCTTCGAGAATGGCGGTTCCATTCATGAGCGGACAGACAAGATAGGGCCGCCGCGCGAAGGCGACAAGGCCTATGTGGCTGTTTCCGTGATGGTTGGCGAGAAGCCAACGGAGCTTCTCCTTGGCGACGGCGATCCGGCTGGGCGGCAGGATGTCCGCCGTGACGGTTTCCGGCAACGGCTTGTCTTCCGGCCAATCACTGGCTTCCATGCTGCCGGAGAAATCCATGACGAACATGAGATTGAGTTTCCCAAACTCCTGGCTACGAAGCGTCGTGGGAACTTTCAGCGGCGAGAGCAGGGCACAGATCGCGGCGGCGACGAGCAGCCAGGCGGGTATTCTCGCGCGGTGGAACCACGACGGTTTGTCGCCTTTGACGTTCTTCAAGGATGGCAGAGTGAGCTTAGCCACAGATGTCGCGTATGGTTTGGTAAAGATCCTTTAACTGTTCGTCAGACGGCGGTTGCGGCGCGAAGCGCAGTCTGTCCAGTTCGGGAATGATCGTTTCGAGCTGCGGAAACTTCTTGCGGAGTTCCGACGTGAGCGAATGGATTTCGTTCAAGTAAGCAGCGTTTGGTTTGTTTTTGAGAATCCATCTGAGGCGTCTGAGATGCGGAGGAAAGAAAAAATGAACGATTAAGACAAGTATGATGACCAGACATACCTGTCCTAATACAAGTAAAAAAATGAACAGACCGGGATTGTACTGTTCAGTTTTATCTTCAATCCATACTAGATCCGCCAGCATGGTTTCAAGGCTTGCGCAGTTCATCGGGAAACTCCTGGATGATGCCGAACTTCCGTTCGGCCCATAGACCGCAGAGGACGGCTTCCGCCGCGTCGTCCGCCAGCGGCGACGCGAGCGTGACGTTTGACCAACGAAGGACTTTCATGGCGAGTTGCAGGGCATGCTCTTTCGCCTGCGGTCCGTTACGGCGTTCACGTAGCCAGAGAATGTCCTCCCGCCATGCTTCTGCGCATGTCTGGATGATCGGCAGGTCACGTTTGACGACGGCTTTCCACCAGAGGGCGGCGACGGGGCCGCCGCCTTCGATGACGACGTGTGTCAGATTGGGCAGTTCGTCCAGAATGGCGGGCATGGCCCGTTTCAGGACGGTGCGGTTCGGAAAATGGACGGTGCGGCAGCGCAGCAGACGACCGTCTTCGCCGAACCAGGCGAGACCCGCCTTCATTCCAAGATCGACGGCCAACAGACACACGTGAAGTCCCTCCGTAAGAGCGGGTTAGCTCATGCGGTAGTCGAACATGACTGGAACTTTGACGTCCTTCGCTTCCAGCGTGATGCCTTGCTTCTTCGCCTTCGCGATCTGCAGGCTGATGTAGATTTCGGACGTGGAGTTTTCGCCTTCCTGGATGTCGGGCACACGGATGCCGCCGTCGGCCATGAGAACCGCTTCCGCTTCGTCGAGCCTTCCGATATGGACGAGCGCTTTGCTGTACATGAGACGGCACATCGGAACCTGTTGCATCGCAGCAGGTAGCATTTCAAAGAAGGCGGCGAGGCTGCGGAAGTCTCCCGCTTCGTTGTAGGTTTTGCACGTTTCCTTGACAATCGTCTCGTCTTTGTCGTAGAGCGAAACGGCCTTCGCCATCGTGTGGGCGGCGTCGTTGACGCGGCCCGTCACGCGTTGCACGTTGCCGAGCGCGTAGAGCGCCCACGGCGTGTTCGCGACGGCCAGCGATTTGTGCAGAAGGTCTTCCGCGCGTTCGAAATCAAGACGGAAGAAATAGTTGAGGCCAAGCTGGAAGAGGGTGTGCCAATTGGCGGCATCGCCACCGGCGACGGCTTTCTTGAGCATGTCAAACCATTCATCCTGAACCATATAGGACGGCGGCGGCAGTTTCGGATCGCGTTCGGGCATGAAGCCGTTCTTCAAGAGGAACAGCCAATCCGCCTGCGGTTCTTTCGTCTCGCCGAAATCAAGATGCTTGGCCCATTTGCCGAAGAAGCGTTTGTTTTCAAGAGCGCCCCAGCCGGAGCCTTGCGAAACGACTTTCGCAGGCTTGAGGGCGAACGTCTTCTTCGTGCGGGCGAGTTCCTCTTCAAGCTTCTGACGCGGCAGCATCTTTTCAAGATTCGTCGCGACTTCATCGACGGCGGCGTCCCAATCACCGAAAATCTTTTCAGGATCGGTCTGGATGGCGCCGTAGGCTTCGAGCCATTCCCACGCGGTCTGCGGCGGCATGGGCATGCATTCGCTCTGTGTGCGGCAGATGCCGGCCTGCATTTCGAGATAGTCTTCGCCTTCGGGGGAGGTCAGGCAGCGCTGCCAATGATGGCCGCCCGCGCCTTGGCCCCAGACGAACAGCTTGCGGCCGCGGAGGCGGTCGGTCGATGTCTGGATGAGGCCGTAGCCGTCTTCGTAGATGGAGGCTTCAAACTTGCGGGATTCCTTTTTGATGTCGAAGAACTGGTCGAAGGCGTAGGGGTAGTTCGTCGGAACGGTGATGTCGAATTTGCCGTCGTTCGGAACGGGAATCTTCGTGAAGGCGCGCTGTCCGCTTTCGACGTAAGCATGTGCGAATGATTTCTTTGCGGGAACGATGATGCGCTGTTTCTTGCGTTCCGGAACGGCGATGTTGCTCCACCAGTACATGGGGGCGACATTGATCGTGTCGTTCATGATGCGGATGCGGACGTAGAGGAATTTCGACGTTTCCGGTAGCATGAAATCGAGCTGGTAGGAAACGGCGCGGGAGCGGCAGAATTCGTAGAAGCGGAGGACGGGCGTGCCGTCTTCGTCTTCCGTCGTGGCGGTGAACATGGGGCTGCAGGTCAGATCATGGTGACCGCAACGGCCGATGTTCCATTCGACGCCGCCCGCGAGCCATGCGTTGCGGATGGCGAAATTCTGCGGCTTGAAAATGGGATTATGCGTTATCAGATCGCGTTTTGCGACTTTGTCGAACAACTGCCAGAGGCGGCCGCCGAACTGCGGGAGGAAGACGGCTTTGAGATAGTCGTTTTCGAGCACGGCGGAATCGAACGTGACGTCTTTGAGTTCAGACGTGTAGCAGTCCTGCATGGAATACGGCAGCGGGTTGGGATAACCGCCGTAGTTGATGAACAATTCGTCTTCTTCTTCGAAATAGGTGACCTGCTTGCCAGGAATGTGGCTGCGGAGGGCGGGAAAGACGGATTCTGGCTTCAGCGTCGTTCCCTGCATGGTGAGTTTTTCAAATCGAAGCATGATGTTGGTTTCCAAGTTGTTTATAGTTATATAAGGAATAGACAATGAATGATTTCTTGTTAATGTAGCATTGAAATGTGATTTGTGGAGTATAATTTATAAGGAGTAGTAGTTTTTTTTGTAGCGACGGCGGGGACGCCGTCGTATTGTACTATCCAACGGCGGGGACGCCGTCGTTACAGCAGACTCGACGGCGGGGACGCCGTCGTTACAGCAGACTCGACGGCGGGGACGCCGTCGTTACAACAGAGGCAAGATATATGAAAGAGGCGAAATTCGGCATTAGCGTCGGCATGGGTTTCAAGCTTCCGATAGAGGAGCAGATAGAGCTTATTGGCAAAGTTGGCTATGCGTCATGCTTCACAGGCTGGGGCGACGGTTGCCCGATTGAGCAATGGGCGAATGCGATGGCGAAGAACAACGTCATCTATCAGTCTGTCCATGCGCCGTTTACGAAGGCCCATCTGATGTGGGAGGACGAAGGGCAGGGCGGCGAAGACTACACGGATCTGCTGATCCGTTGCGTGAAGGATTGCGCGAAGGTCGGCGTGAAGATCATGGTCGCGCATGTCATCATCGGCATGGACCGCCATTCGCCGAACGCCTTGGGGCTGAAGCGGTTCGAACGTCTTGTGAAGGCTGGCGAAGAGAACGGCGTCGTCATCGCGTTCGAAAACACGGAAGGAATTGAATATCTGCAGGCGGTCATGGATGAATTCAAATCGTCGCCAGCCTGCGGCTTCTGCTGGGATACAGGCCATGAAATGTGCTACAACTACAGCGAAGACGTGATGGCGCGTTTCGGTGACAAGATTGTGGCGACGCATATCAACGACAATCTAGGCATGGCGAACCGCCAGAACATGACATGGCTGGACGATTCACATCTCCTTCCGTTCGATGGCATTGCGGATTGGCAGGGCGTCGTGGACCGTTTGGACAAATACAACTTCAACGGCATCTACACGATGGAATTGACGCGCGACAGCAAGCCCGGAAAAAACACGCATGCCGCCTATGCGGAATGGTCTTTTGAAGCGTTCATTACGAAGGCGTTGGAGCGCGGTAAAAGGCTAGCTGCTTTAAGCCATTGAAGCTTAAAGCTTAAAGCCTAAAGCTAAAAGCATAAATCCAGAACATCCAGAACATCCAGAACATCCAGAACATCCAGAATATCCAGAATATCCAGAATATCCAGTAAATAAAGGAATCCATCATGATCAACATCAAACCGCCGTATTTGGGATGCGCGTACTATCCGGAAGACTGGCCCGTTGAAGAAATTGAAAAAGACGCCGCGAAGATGAAGGCGACCGGCATCCAAGTCGCTCGTATCGCGGAATTTGCATGGAGCTGCATGGAGAAGACGGAAGGCGTCTTCTCGTTCGATTGGCTGCACAATGTCGTTGATACGTTGGCGAAATACGGAATCGCCACGGTCATGGGAACGCCGACGGCGACGCCTCCTATTTGGCTCAGCCGCAAGTATCCGGATGTGCTGATGGAACAGGAACATGGCCGTCGAGCGCAGCATGGTGGTCGTCGCCACTGCTGCTCGAACAACGAGCATTACCGTGAATACAGTGCGCGAATCGTTGAGAAGATGGCGCAGGAATTTGCCGACGACGAAAACGTCATCGGCTGGCAGATCGACAATGAAATCTATGCGTTTGGAAAAGGCTGCATGTGCCCTGTCTGCGCGGAGAAGTTCAGGCAGCATCTGAAGGAGAAATTCAAGACCGTCGATGCTTTGAACAAGGCATGGAATCTGACGATTTTCAGTCAGGAGTACAATTTCTTTGATGAGATTCCATTGCCGCGTGACGCATGGGTGAATCCGCACCACAACATGGAATGGCGCATCTTCCAGCAGGAGTCCATCGTGGAGTTTGTGACGATGCAGGCGGAAATCCTCAAGAAGTATGTGAAAGTTCCTGTCGGAACGGATGTTATGCCCGTGAACGGCATGAACTACCTGCATATGAACAAAAAGTTGGACATCGTGCAGTTCAACCACTACAACAATCCGGACAGCTTGAACCATTGCTGCTTCTGGTTCGATTTCCTGCGCAATGTGAAAGACCGTCCGTTCTGGAACACGGAGACCTCCACCTGCTGGAACGGTTCCGTGAACATCCCGCAGAGCGTCAAGCCGGAAGGCTTCTGCTACGCAAACTCCTGGCTCCCAATTGCTTTGGGCGGCGAAGCGAACATGTATTGGTTGTGGCGCACGCATTGGGGCGGTCATGAAATCATGCATGGTTCCGTGTTGGATGCATGCGGACGGCCGATGCATACATACAACGAAGTAAAGAAAATCGCAAAGGACTACGTCAGAGCGGGTTACTTCCTGAACCATACAAAGGTCACGACGCCGATCGCCATCCACTATCCATCGCATTCGTGGAATTTCTTCGATACACAGGGGATTGTACAGGGCTTCCGTTATCAGGACAGCGTCATCCAGAACTATTATGATCCGATTGTGCAGCGCGGGCTGCGGGCGGATGTATTGGAAGCGGCGCAGGATTTCAGCAAATACAAAGTTTTGTTCACGCCGTTTGTGCCGTCGCTTGAAAATGAAGGACTTGGCGAACGGATCCGCCAGTGGGTTGAAAATGGCGGCGTGTGGGTCGTCGGCCCGATGACGGACAACCGCAACATCGACGGAGCACGTTATAAAGATCGTCCGTTCGGCATGTTGGAGGAATTCCTCGGCGTCCGCTGGGCGTATGCCGTGCCGGATTTGAACAACGACATCAAATGCAAGTGGGCCTCAGGCCAGCCGTTCACGAGCCGTCTGTGGTACGAACTTTACGAAAAAGATGCCGATGCGTTGGCGACGGTTGCCGAAGCGCCTCACAGCGCATTGGTTGGCAAGGCGGTCGCCATCAAGAAGAAGATTGGAAAAGGCACGGTCTTCCTGCTGGGGACGATTCCGTCGGCGGACGTCATGCGCGGCAACATCCTGCCGTTGGCGTTGGATGCGGCCGGTCTTTCGACCGGCCATATTGGCGACAGCCGCAATCTGATGGTGGCGCGTCGTGAAGGCCATGGCATGACGGGCGTGGTGGTTGTGGAATACCAAGGCAAGCCTGCCCGCTACACGTTGGACAAGCCTGCTGTTGAACTAATTACGGCACGGAAGCTTGAAGGGACAATTGAACTCAAGCCGTATCAAGTGTTGGTGTTACAAGAGTAACGACGGCGTTTCGCCGTTGTCTTGTGGTAACGACGGCGGGGACGCCGTCGTTACAGCGGACGGCGGGGACGCCGTCGT
>JAFZIJ010000155.1 GCA_017554445.1 Victivallales bacterium | reverse complement strand
GTCCCACTTCTCGTAGATGAGCTGGCGACGGGCGGCGAGTTTTTCGCCTTCGAGATTCTTGGAGAGGGCGATCTTGAGGGTGTCTTCGTAGAACTGCGTTCCTTTGAGGAAGCCCGCGATCTGGGCTTCGCGCTGCGCGTTCGTCCTGCCGGGGCGGTTTTCCGTGAATTTGCGGATGTCGGCGGCGGAAATCTTGAAGGTCTCCGTCATGAGGGCCGTGATGATCAGCGTGCCGAGAGCGACTTTGAAGCCGTGGGACGGATTGACGCCGTCTTTCTTGAGGTCGTACATTTCCCATGCATGGCTGCAGAGATGTTCCGCTCCGGAGGCGGGGCGGGAATCATGGTAGTACTGCATGGAGAAGCCTGTGGCGGCGAGGCCTTGGAAGAGGTCGGCGAGCGGTTTGGACTTGCCTTCCTTCAGGCTTTGCGGATCGGAGAGCCATTCTTTCAGATTGGCCTGGACCATGCCCCATGCACGTTCGTCGATGGGATGTTCACCAAGCGCGTCGGCGATGAGCCAGTCTGCACCACCAGGAATCTTCGCGGCGAGATCCGCGTAGCCGGAGGCGGTCATTTCGAATGGGGCGGAGCTGACGACGGCGTTGTCGGCGATGATGGCGAGCGGTGCGGCGCAGGGGACGGTCTTCTTGAAGCCGTTGACGACCATGGCGGCGCCATAGGAAGTGTAACCGTCAACGGAGGCGGCGGTGGCGACGCAGAGATAGCCGTCGCATTCCGCTTCCGTGGAGGAGAGCTTCGTCAAATCGTTGATGGTTCCGGAACCAACGGCGATGGGGGCCTTCCCTTTGACGATTTCGCGGAGTTTCGGGATGTAGCAGTAGTCGGCGTGGAGGGCGGGCTCGATCGGGAAGATGTACGGTTCGTCCTGCGGGACGCCCGCGTCTTTTAGCAGTTGAAAGACCTTTTCGCCGGCGGCTTTCCAAGTGTTTTCATCCGCGATGATGACGGCCGTCTTGCCGGGCCAGAGTTTTTTGACGTTTTCGGGGACGTCTTTGAGGACGTTGTCGCCGAGTACGCAGAGTTTGGTTTGAAGACCTTCGGGAATTGCGATGATGCCCATGATTTGTTCCTTTTCTGTTGTGGCGCGGTCTGACGGCTACGCCGTTTGTTTTGGTCTGGTGAGGTTTTTCATCCAGTTGAAACTGTTGATTTTAACAAATGCGACAAAGCATTTGAGAACTTGATCCGAAAGCAGGCAGGCATAGACGACCCACGGTGGCGAATGCAGCCAATGCATCGCGATGAAGGCCGACGGAAGGACGACGCAGAAGACAAAGAATGTGTCGTTCTTGAAGACGAACGACGTGTCGCCGCCGGATTTGACGAGCCCCATGAGGCAGGGGCCCTGGTAGCAGCCGAAGGCGATGACGACGATGAGCACCCGCATCATGCTGTCGATGATGGCCCGCGTCTCTGGTTCGAGCTTGTAGCATCTAAGGAAAATTTCACTGCCGAAGAAGACGGTCGCGCTGAGGCACAGGCCGATGAAGCAGAAGATGACTTGCATCGTCTTGGCCTGCGTTTTCATCTTTTCGAATTCGCCTGCGCCAATGGTCTTGCCCGTCATGATGCCGGTGGCGGCGGCGAGACCGAAAACACCGACATGGAGGAACTGATACAGCGTGCCGACGATGGAGATGGATGCGAGAACAGCTCCCCCCATGCGGCCGATAATGGCCGTCTGACAGAATTGGTTGACGGCCCATGTGACCTGTCCCGCCATGAGAGGCGTGCCGTATTTGACGAGATCATGGAAGATGTCCGGATTCCAGCGTTTGAAATCCGGCAGACGCATTTTCAGATTAGGATCAAAATAACGCACGAAGATGGCGACGACGGCCAGTTCGATGAACCGTGCGATGGCGGTGGCGATGGCGGCGCCGCGGACTTCCATGCGCGGGAATCCGCAGTTGCCGAATATCAGCAGATAGTTGAGAATGACGTTGATGAAGAGGGCCACCACGGAGTTGATGAGGCCGATGCGGACCATTTCGACGGAGCGCATCGCGCACAGCAACGTCATGCTGATGCCGAAAACAAGATAGGAGACGGCGACAATGCGCAGGTATTCCGCGCAACAGCGGATGATGTCCGGATGGTCCGTAATGAGCCCGACGAACCATTCAGGAAGGAAGAACGCGATGAAGGCCATGGGGGCCGTCACGACAAATGTCAATCGCAGGGCGATGGAGATGACATCCTTTATGTGGTCCGTGTCGCGTTTCCCCCAGTATTGTGAAGAGAGGATGATGAGCGCGCTTTCTACACCGAAAAGGATGATCTGCAGAACGCCTTGGATTTTTGTGCCGATATGCAGGGCGGCGATCGGCACTTCGCCCAGCTGCCCGATCATGATGTTGTCCGCCAGCGAGACGCCGAACGTGATGACGTTCTGGAGGATGATGGGAACCGCCAGGACGATCAAGTTCTTATAGAATGATTTGTCTCTTACCCAGAACATATCGTGACAGATGAAACGCGAGGATGTCCGCCAGTCGCGGAGGACAGATATAATCAACCACTATTTAGAGTAATATCAGATTCCGCAATGTCAATGACGACGGTGATTTTATCTTGCACCTATGTGACCTGCGGTGTGAAAAAAAGCGTCTGTTTGACAGTTGTATTGGACGGAGGGGCCTTTATATTGTAGAAAGTCTGTTTTTGATTTTTTATGAAAAGGAGAAACGCGATGCTTCCACACAATATGTCATTTAGTTTGGATGAATTGACGAAAATGGATTTCAACGTCTCGCGCGTCGGCGAGCCGACGTTGGAGTCCACGTTGAAGGATGTGATTTTCGTCGGTGATACGGAAAGGGTTTCCTATTGCACTGATCCGACGTTGAACGACGAGCTTCGCAAAAAGGGCAAACCTGTGCCCGCGTTTGTGGCGGCGGGGCCGCGGAGACGGTTGTATTTTGACAAGAAATGGGCGAAGGCGGCCATTGTGACCTGCGGTGGCATCTGCCCCGGCTTGAACGATGTCATCAAGGCGATTGTCACTACCTTATATTATATATATGGTGTGAAAAGCATCTACGGCATCCGTTTCGGCTACCAGGGACTTGTTTCAGATGAAAAATTTGATGATAAGTACCTCAAACCGCTTGAATTGGATCCGGACTTCGTCGATGATATCCACACATTGGGCGGTACGGTTCTCGGGTCTTCGCGCGGCGAGCAGGATGTCCAGAAGATGGTGGAGACGTTGGAGCGCGAGCGGATCAACATGTTGTTCACCATCGGTGGCGACGGCACGCAGACGGGCGCCCATGAAATCGCGAAGGAGATTAAGAAACACAATCTGAACATCAGCGTCATTGGCGTTCCGAAGACGATCGACAACGATTTGAATTTCATGGACAAGACTTTTGGTTTCGAAACGGCGGTCGAAGCTGCGGCGCCGATTATCGGTTGTGCGCATAACGAAGCGAAGGCCGCTTACAATGGCATCGGCCTTGTCAAATTGATGGGGCGCGACTCAGGCTTCATTGCCGCGTCGTCCTCTCTGGCCAACAGCGTTGTCAACTTCTGTCTGATTCCGGAAGTGCAATTTGAACTGAAAGGAGAGAACGGCCTGTTGGAGGCGCTGGAACGCCGTCTGTCCAAGAAGCACCACGCGGTCATCGTCGTCGCGGAAGGGGCGGGGCAGAACCTGTTCAACGATCGAAAGACGGAGAAGGACGCCTCCGGCAACATTCTTCACAAGGATATCGGTACATTCTTGCGTGATGAAATCAAGGATTATTTCAAGAAGAAGAACATCGAGCATACGGTGAAGTATATCGATCCGAGCTACATCATCCGCAGTCTGCCCGCCACGGGCATCGACTCCACGTTCTGCCTGCATCTTGCGCAACATGCCGTCCACGCCGCCATGGCGGGCATGACGGACATGGTCGTCGGCAACTGGAACGGCTACTTCACTTACGTGCCGATTCCGCTGGCGATCAAAGCCCGCCGCAAGATCGACCCGCAGGGACAGTTGTGGCAGAGTGTTCTCCTGACAACGCGGCAGGCCAGTTACGGTTTCATTGAAAACAATAAATAAAGGTATAAGGAAGAAAAAGGGATTTTACATGAAATACTACAGCGAAGAGCATCAGTGGGTTGAAATCGAAGGCGGCAAGGCGCGGATAGGCATTACGAAATTCGCCGCGGATGAACTGGGCGAGCTGAGCTATGTCGAGCTGCCGTCCGTCGGCAGCGTTTTCAAACAGGGGGAATCCCTGTGCGTTGTGGAGTCGGTGAAGGCCGCCAGCGATGTGTTCATGCCGATCAGCGGAAAGGTCGTTGAAGTGAACACGAAGCTTGAAAAGAATCCGGAACTGGTCAATGCGGATGCTGAAGGCGACGGATGGATCTGCGTGGTGTCGGATGTGAACATGGACGAACTGGCGAAATTGATGGACGAGGAGAAGTATCTGGCCGGTTTGAAGTGAAAAAGAGCGTAAAAACATTAAAAAAAGATAAAAAAACTCTAGAAAAGCATTTTTTTTGCTTTAAAACATTTGCGCAACCGCCATATAAGTGATAATTTGATAAAGAACTGATATTTTGTGTAATTAGTATATTGTAAATTAGAAGTCGTTTGGTTTAGTTGAACACAAGGAGAAACAGATTATGCAGATGATCGCAATCATTGGCGCCGTCGTGTCCGGTATCGTGATGTGGATTGGCAACACGAACTACAAGAAAGGTGCGGCTTGGGGCCAGCCCGTCGCCATCGCGTTTGGTGTGATCGCCATCGCCATGGGTATTTGGGCAATGACGTTGAACAGCGGCAACGCCGGTGCCGTCAACAAGGAAATCGGTTATCAGAAAGTTCGTGCCGAGAAGCTCGGTAAGTACATCGCCGCCAACTTCGCGGACAAGAAGATCCTCATCCTGACCAGCGCCGAATACAAAGACGGCCAAGGCAACCTCGTTCCGAACCACCTCCTCGAAGGTCTGAAGAAAGGCCTCGGCAGCGTCTCCTGCGACGTTCTCGCCCGCCCCGTTCCGGAAGAAGGCTCGGACGAAGCCATGGAAGAAATGGAATGGCGCTACAAGCACCTCGCCAACCTGTTTGAAGGCAAGGACAACAAGGGCAACGCCATCCCCGGTTACTCCCCCGTCGGTGACTTTGATCTGGTGATCACCACGATCGGTCTGCCGGAAGACACCTTCAAAGGTGGCAAGGCTCAGGGCAAACTGGCCGGCAAGTCCATCGCCTTCGTTCAGGGCTACACCGAACGCTGGGCCGCCTTGTTCAAGAGCAAGACCATCGTCGCCGCTGTTCTTGATAAGCAGTATCCGGGCGAAAACGACAAGGCCGCTCTGGCAGCCTGGGAACAGAATCCTCCGTCAGATATGGAAAAGGCCTTCGATGTTCGCTACACCCTGAAGACCAACTAATCTCGTAAGTATCGGCAAATAAAGCCAAATGAAAGACAACCCCGTCGGTTCACCCAATCGGACGGGGTTGTTGAGTTTAATGATAGTTCCATCTTCTCATGGGATGCCGTGGAATGCAGAGGAAGCCGATGAATTCGATTCCATTTTTGTTCTTGTTTTTGGCGATTGTGGCGACGGTGGTCAATATCTTCCTGTTCGTGCATTATGGCGTTGGCGGTTTTAAGCTGTCGGGGCTGGCGGTGCGCGCCATCCTGCTGTTGGTCGCCATCGTCTGCGTAGTGATGGCATGGCGGCACCGTTCGTATGATGCGTTCAAGAATCCGAAGCAACGTTGGGCAGACAGGCTGAGACGCTGGTCTTTCGAAAGCGACCGTTTCGATGCCATCCATTTGGAATGGGCCTACCAACGGATGCAGGCTCGTGTTTTGGGGCGCTATCTGGCGGACAAACAGTCTGGAAAGCGTTGCGTGATCCTGCGCGAGCCGATCATGAAGGATGTGGCCGGCAAGGAGAGCGTGAATCCCGCCTTCGATGGCCTTTGCGAAGGGCTTGGAAAAGGCGTGACGATTGTCAAAGTACTGGAAATCGGTGCTTTGGAGAAACCGGAGCCTCTGCCGGAAGGCGAAGAGGAACCTGTCGTAACAGGCTTGAAAAACGAGACATGGACGGCCTTCGATTTGGATGACATGTTAGAAGACGTCGGTGAGTTCGATTTGCTCATCAGCTGTGTGCAATTGCCGGCGGATATCATCGACAAGAGTGGCCGTTTCACTTTGCGCAATCTGGCGGGACGGAAACTTGCGTTGCTCGGCGGTTATTCCAAAGAGTATGACGTGGCTTTGGAAGAAGGCTCCATCGTTGCCGCTGTGACGTTCAAGCCGAACTGCCGTTTTGATGAGAAGGATATTCCTGAAGACGACCAGAAGGCGTTTGAAAAGCGGTATCTGCTTCTTGAAGGCGGGCCGCGTGTGGAATTGTTGCCGGAGCTTCTGCCGGTGGTTCCGCCGGAGGAGTGATTGGAGGTGGCGCGTGCGTCCCGCCTGCGCCGTGGAGGTGGCGCGGTGCGTCCCGCCTGCGCTTGATGAATTCCCAAAACGGCACCTCAAATGAAAACCGAAGAAAAACTATGAAGCTACAGTCATTGCGAGAACAAGTATGGCGTGCGAATATGCAGCTGCCGCAGGACGGGTTGGTTTTCCGCACGTGGGGCAATGTCAGCGGTCTGGACAGGGCCAGCGGCATTCTGGCGATCAAGCCGAGCGGCGTTCCGTATGGCGAACTGTCCTCCGAAAACATGGTTCTTGTCGATTTGGATGGACATGTCGTGGAAGGCGAACTAAATCCGTCGTCTGATTTGGCGACGCATTTGGCGTTGTATCGCGCATGGCCGGAAATCAATGGCGTAGCCCATACTCATAGTCTTGCAGCGACATCGTTTGCCCAGGCCAGACGCGCCATTCCATGCTATGGGACGACGCATGCGGACTATTTCCACGGTACTGTGCCGTGCACACGGCCGTTGACGGAAAACGAAATCAACGACGCTTATGAAGCCCATACAGGCGATGTCATTGTGGAGACATTCACGGAGAAGCGGTTGAATCCGCTTCACATACCCGCCGTGCTCGTATCCTGCCATGGCCCGTTCACATGGGGAAAGGACGCGGTGGCCGCGGCCGACAATGCGGCTTATTTGGAGATGGTCGCGAAATTGGCGTTGGACACGCTGGCCCTTTCGCCAGACTGCGCTCCTGCTGACAAGTTCCTGCTGGACAAGCATTTCTTGCGGAAACATGGGCCGAACGCCTATTATGGGCAGGGAAAGCATTGACGGAGGGATGGCATGGAATTTAATGTGGATCAGTTGACCTTTCCGCTGAGATGGCATGGCCGTCTCGTCATGAAGGCGGGCATGGGGAGCATGGAGGAGTCCGTGGCCCGCATTTTCCTGTCGCTTGGCGTGACGGAAGGGGAGGTCGTGTATGCGAACAAGAGCTCGAATGGCACATACGAGACATGGCGGTTGAGCGGAATGGTCCATGATTTGGCGATGTTGCGTGCGTTGTTCACGGCTCTGGAGGCCTTGCCGGGCGTAAGGATGTTGATATAGTTTTTTTCAGTAGTCAGTTGCTTCATGTTGGTCTTGGAAGATAGCGTCCAGTTTGAACTGACCGTCAAAAACTCGCGTTTCTTGGCGGAGGCATTCGTTGTCGCCAATGCCGAGGCGGCGCGGGAACGGCTTCGGGAGCAGAAGGAGCGTTTCAGTGACGCGAGCCATGTGGTCCATGCGTTCATCGTCGGGCCGGAAGGAAATGTGATGGGCTGTTCGGACGATGGCGAGCCGTCGGGAACATCCGGTCGTCCCGTTCTGGAGGTTTTGAAGGGAAGCGGCGTGACGAATGTGATTCTGACGGTGACACGATGGTTCGGCGGGACGAAACTGGGCACGGGAGGCCTTGTAAAGGCCTATACGGAAAGTGCGCAAGGCGTTGTGGCGCAGATGAAGACGCATGAATTGGTCGCCATGTCCCATTTTGAGACGACCATTCCGTATGGATTATATGAACAGGTGAAGAAGCTATTGGTCGCCCATGGCGCGGAAATCCAGACGGAGACGTTTGGCGAAGGCGTGGCGATGGCGGGGCGTCTTCGTGAGTCGGAAGTGGCGCCGCTTGCCGTGCAGCTTCGTGATTTATCCCGCGGCAAAATTGAATTGCGGACGGAGGCGGAGGGGTGACGATGACAGAACATCAGCCGACTCCCATGCTGTTGGTTGCGGACTCCCATGTGCAGCCCGCCACGGAGCTCGAAGACGAGTTCTTCCGTATGCTCGACTGGATTTCGTCCACCGATTGCGATGTCTTCTTTCTTGGCGACAATCTGGATTTATGGATCGCTTCAGGCGATCGTTACGAGGCGGAGGTGCATCGCCGTTTTCTCGCATGGTGCGAGCGTGAAAAGGCCCGTCGTCGCGTCTTGATGGTGGAAGGCAACCATGAGTTCTATCTGAAACGCCACCACGATGGCTGTTTTTCGGCGTGCAGCGAAACGTTCTACAAAATCGGTGATATTCTCTTCATGCATGGAGATGTCGCCCAGAAGAGATTTGGTTTCCACCGTTGCTTCAGAGTCTTCGCCAAGAACTCCTTCGGCGATTGGGTGATGGGGTGGCTTCCATTTGGCCCCGCATTTGCGGGTGTCATGAAACGTTTTCTCAGCAGTGGCGGCCTGCCGGATTTAAAGAAATTGGAGAAGCCATTGCTCTATGTCGAAAAACGTGCAAAGGGCTTGTGCCGGAAGTTCGGTGTGTCGCATATCATCATGGGGCATTTCCATCATTCCGTGCACAGGGAGCTTGGCGACGGCAGGAGATTTGATGTCATTCCCGCATGGAAGTATCGTTACGAAGTTGGCGTGCTGGCGGCGGATGGTTCGCTGGAAGTCCATCCGTGGATGGAAGTTAAGATGAAAAATGAACAAAGAGGCTGATGTCCTCTTGGACGATATTTGGACGATATGAGCGCGAAGAAGAACAACAACAGATTTGAAAAGCGGTTGATGGAACATCTGGATCGCCTTGATCCGGACATGCTGCGTGGCAATTTGCAAGGCCTGATCCAAGAGAAGGGCTTTCTTCAAGACGTGTTCAATACGATCCGCGAGGCCGTCATCGTTGTCGATGAAAGTCTGGATATTTTCTATTTCAACCGTGCTTCGGAAACGCTTCTGGGATTGAATGAATCAGCCAGCGGCGAATACATCGGCAAGTATCTGAAGCAGTTGAATTGGGTGGAACTGCTCAAAGGCGGTGAAAACGGCAGTCGTTGGTGGGGCGTTTCGCGTCGTGAGATGGAGGTTTTCTATCCGGAGCATCGCTATCTTGATTTTACGATCATGCCTGTGACGGAGGGCGGCGCCGCCGCCCGTAAAGGCCGCCAGCCATACGCGACGTTGATTTTCAATGACAATACGGAAACGATGCAGGCCAACGAACGGCAGGTGGAAACGCAGAAGGTGAAGGCCATCACGCAGCTGGCGGCCGGTGTGGCTCATGAGCTGGGCAACCCGCTGAACAGCCTTGGTATCCATTTGCAGTTGTTGAAACGTTCTTTGCGGAAGCTTCCCGAAGGCGAATTGCAGGAGAATGCATTGAAGCATATCGATGTAGCCGTGCAGGAAGTCGGTCGGCTGGACTGTATCGTCAAAAACTTTCTGGAGGCTGTCCGTCCGAAGCCACCGAAGATGGAACCACTTGATCTGGAAAAACTTCTGAAGGATGCCTTGGAATTCATGCGGGCGGAAATCGAAAACAAGAAGATTGCTGTCGAGGCGCGTGTTCCGGCTGGAATTCCAATGCTTTTAGGCGATGCGGATCAACTGACGCAGGCGGCCTACAATCTGATTAAGAACGCCATTCAGGCCATGTCGGAAGGCGGCCGCCTGATGATTGATGTAGAGGTTGATGATGTCCATGTCCATGTCCGTTTCGCGGATACGGGCCCTGGCATCGACGAAATCACGCTCCAACGGCTGATGGAGCCGTATTATACGACGAAATCAAGCGGGACAGGCCTCGGCCTGCTCATCGTCGATCGGATTGTTCGCGCCCATGGCGGCGAACTGACCATTGAGAGCCGTCCGGGCGAAGGCGCCGCTTTCACCATCAGCCTGCCGCGCCATGCACGCATGGTACGGCAGCTGAACGCAGGGAAACCACCAAACAGTTGAGAGGGATAAGACTATGAAACCGAAGATCTTAGTAATAGATGACGAAAAGAATACCCGCGATGGCTTGCGGGAGGCGTTGGCGGATGACTACAATGTCCTGCTGGCGGAAGACGGAATCAAAGGATTGGCTTTGCTGGACGCGAATCCGGATGTCTGCATCGCATTGACGGATTTGCGCATGCCAGGCATGGACGGCATGGATTTCATCCGCAACGTCACATCCAGAAAGAACGCGCCGTTGATCATCATGCTGACGGCTTATGGGTCCGTCCAGACCGCCGTGGAAGCTTTGAAGGTCGGCGCGTATGATTATTTGTCCAAACCTGTGGATCTGGATAATTTGGAGATGATGCTCGAACGCGGCATGAAAGTCCTGCGGGATCGTGCGGAAAAGAACGGCGCGGCCAACGAGGGCGGCGCCGTGAACATTATCGGTTCGTCGTCCGCGATGACCGCCGTGTTGGATTCCATCCGGCAGGTGGCGGCCACGAAGGCCACTGTTCTCGTGACTGGCGAAAGCGGTACGGGAAAGGAACTTGTGGCGCAGGCCATTCACAAGCTGAGCCCTCGAGCGAACAAGCCTTTCCGTCCCGTCCATTGCGCGGCGTTGAGCGAAAATCTGCTGGAGTCGGAGCTTTTCGGCCATGAAAAAGGCGCGTTTACAGGAGCGAATGAACGTGTCGCGGGGCGCTTTGAAATGGCCGATGGCGGAACGCTGTTTTTGGACGAAATCGGCGAAATCAGTCTGGCCGTGCAAGTGAAACTGCTACGCGTTTTGGAGACGCATCAGTTCGAACGCGTTGGCGGCAGCGAGACGCTGACGGTCGATGTCCGCGTCGTGGCGGCGACGAATCGTGACTTGCGGGCGATGGTGGAGCAGGGGACGTTCCGCGAAGATTTGTTCTACCGCCTGAACGTCGTGAACATCCGCATCCCTCCGCTTCGTGAACGTCGTGAAGACATTCCAGAAATATTGGATTATTATCTGAAGAAAAGCGCATCGGATAACGGAAAGGACGTGGCCGACATCAGCCCCGAGGCGTTGGGCGTGCTGATGGCCTACGACTGGCCGGGCAATGTGCGCGAACTGCGCAATTGCGTCGAACGGATGGTCGTGTTCGCTCGCGGTACAACGCTGACGATGACGGACGTTCCGGCAGACATCCGCAGTGCCGTCGGCGAGCAGTTCGAGGCGAAAGCGATGTCGCCAAAAACGGCGGAGACGGCTTCGACGGAATCGCTGCCAAATGTCGGCCTGAATGTGAAGGAGAATGAAAAGAGCCTTATCCTCAAGGCTTTGGAAGAATGCGGAGGCAACCGTTCGCAGGCCGCCTTGAAGCTGAACATCAGCCGCCGAACGTTGTATCGCAAACTGCATGAATATGGCTTGGCGAAGGACGATGGTGAAGCACAAGGCTGAAGAGCAAGATAGGAGACTTCCATGGAAGACAAGTTGCCAACTCCAGATGAACTCGGCGAACGCCTGAAGAAAGGCGAAATCACGGAAGCCGAAGCCATTGAAATCATGTCTGAACGCGCACGCCGCGAAGCGTTTGCGAATTTGTTCAATCCGAATGCGAAATTAGGCGCTGAAGAGAAAAAAGCAGAGGAGCCGCCGAAAAAACAATGGAAGCAGGCCGCATTATTTGCGGTTGTCATTATACTACTTATTATTATTGCGTGTCTATTGAAATGACATAAACAGTCATCCCAATCAAAAGGAGAAAAACATGTCTATCCCACGTCCCGAATACCCACGCCCGCAGTTTGAACGGTTGGATTGGATCAATCTGAACGGCGAATGGACGTATGAATTTGATTTCGGCCTGTCCGGCCGCGAACGCGGCCTGCAGAAAAGCGCAGGCTTCGACGGCAAGATCAACGTCCCGTTCTGCCCGGAGAGCAAATTGTCCGGCGTGGAGCATAAGGATTTCATCTTGGCGATGTTCTACCATCGCAAGATCACCGTTCCCGCAGACTGGGCAGGGCGGCTCGCCATCCTGCATTTCGGAGCGGCGGATTATGAATGCGAAGCGTATGTCAACGGCAAGTCCGTCGGCATCCATTATGGCGGTTCGTCATCGTTCGAATTCGACATCACGTCGTTCGTGGAGTTCGGCAAGGAGGCCGATCTGGTCGTGCGCATTTTCGACGATACACGTAGCGGCACGCAGGCGAAAGGCAAGCAGTGCAGCGGCTACAAGTCCGTCGGCTGCAGCTATACGCGCGTGACGGGCATCTGGCAGACCGTCTGGCTGGAAGCCGTCCATCCGCAGGGCTTGCGCAATTGCCGCATCGTTCCGGATTTGGACAATGGCGCCTTTACGTTCATTCCAAAATTTTACAACGACCAGAACGGCAAGACGCTGACGGTGAAAGTAGTCTCCGACGGCAAATCTGTCGGCGAGGAAACCGTCGCCGCTTTGACGGGCGCTCCCGTGACGGTGAAATTGGACAATGTCCGTCCATGGTCGCCGAAAGATCCGTTCCTCTACGATGTGGCTTACGCCGTGAAGGATAAAAATGGCGACATCGTCGATATGGTGAACGCCTATGCTGGCCTCCGTAAGATCCATATCGAAGGCGATAAGGTCTATTTGAACAACAAACCGATCTTCCTGCGGCTTGTTCTCGATCAGGGCTTCTATCCGGATGGTGTCTGGACGGCGCCTTCCGACGAAGCGCTCAAGCATGACATCGAACTTTCCATGGCCGCTGGTTTCAACGGCGCGCGTCTCCATCAGAAGGTCTTTGAAGAACGTTTCCATTATTGGGCGGACAAGCTCGGTTATCTGACGTGGGGCGAATCCGCCTCATGGGGCATTACGGCTTTCAGCCGCGGCGCCAATCATTACAAGGCGCCTCAAGCCTGGGAGTCTTTCGCGAACTTCATGGCCGAATGGAAGGAAGTCATCGAACGCGACGCAAGCCATCCGTCCATCATCGCATGGACACCGTCGAACGAAACGTGGCCGGGAGATGATCTCGCCCTCCATCAACGTTTCATGACGGAGCTGTACGATGCGACTAAATTGCTTGATCCAACCCGTCCCTGCAACGAAGCCAGCGGCTACCATCACGCGAAAACCGATTTGTGGACGGTTCACATCTACCGTTCGAACGTTGAAGAGATGAAGAAAGCTCTCGAACCCGAAGACGGCGGCATCCCGTTCACGCATCATCGCGAATGGGAGCATGGCTATCATGGCCAGCCGTACATCAATGACGAATTCGGCGGCTTCATGTTCATTCCGCCGGAACGCGCGAAGTTCGCGGACAATACATGGGGCTACTACGGCATGGATCTGAAGAGCGAAGATGAATTGTGCGCACGCATCGAACCGCTCGTCGATTACATGATCTCCCTGCCGAATCTCTCCGGCTACTGCTACACGCAGTTGACGGACGTCGAACAGGAGCAGAACGGTGTCTATAACTACGATCGAACGCCGAAAGTCACGCCTGGAAAGCTCGCGAAGATTTTCGGAAAAGACCCTTATAATAAATAATAAGGTATGGGCGGACGAGACAAGTTGCCTCGTCCGCCATTGCTTTTGTGGCTTGTGTGTCATGCCTTTTTGTTCTGTGCGACAGGATAAAAATCGGCGGGATGATTTGGCGAAAACCATTTGGCGTGCTATATTATAAGGCTATTGTTTTCATCACATCATATCACCCGCCTATTATAAGGAAAAAGACCATGGCACAGAAACGCACATATCAGCCGCATGTCCTTCATCGTAAACGCAAGCTGGGATTCCGCGCCCGCATGGCGACTCGCAATGGCCGCAAGGTTCTTGCCAACCGCCGTCGCGTCGGCCGCAAGAGACTGGCCGCCTGATGGTGATATGGGCCGGCAACGGGCAACCCTTTTGAAAAGGGTTGCCATGCAGTTATCATGAGCAGTCCAATGTCCGAATCAAGCAGTCAGAAAGGCGTGGCCTTCGGGCGTGACGCAAGATTACGCAATCGCTGGCAATTGGACGAGATGCGGGCCTCCGGCCGCAAAATGGCCGGGCGGACTTGCGTCCTCATCATCTATAAAACGCCGCCTGACGGTATGCGCAGGGCGGCGTTTTTGATTTCACGGCGGTATAGCCTCAAAGCGGTTGAACGAAATCGCGCACGCCGTCTCTTTCGGGAGGCCTTCCGCCAAGTCTACGACCAGTTGCCGCCGGTATGGATGATTCTCGTCCCGCGCCAGCGGATGAAAACAGCGAAGCTGGACGACGTCATGGAGGATATTCGACAGCTTGGTGACAAGCTGAATTTGTATGACTTTCCGGACGGTGGAAAGCACTGCGAACCGTCGGATACTCCATGAAGCCGTGTGAATGGCCGCGGAAGGCGGCTGTTGCCGCCATTCGCTTCTATCAGCTGGCCCTTTCTCCCCTGAAAGGGCCGTGCTGTCGTTTTACGCCGACTTGTTCAGAATATGGCCGTGTGGCGATTGAACGGTTTGGAATCTGGAAGGGGAGCTGGCTGGCCTTGTGCCGCATTGCCAAATGCCATCCGTTTTATAAAGGCGAACTGTTTGATCCCGTTCCGGAACGGGACGAAAGGTAACGAGGCCGTCTCGGCCTTGTCGCCTAATGTTTTTAAATAAGGAAGTGACGTGAAATACGATAAAGTGACAATCATCGGCGTGGCCATCTGCGTTCTCAGTTTCTTCGGAATCATGTGGATGCAAAGCCGCCGCGCAATGCAGTTACGTGAAATGGCCGCCGAACAGGAACGTCTGGCCCAGGCTCAGGCTGCAACGGAAGCCGCGACGCAAGCACAGACGGCGGAAACGACGCCTGCCGCCAATGCCGCTACGCCTTCTGAAAACGCTCCCGCCGTTGCAAATCCGCCTGCCGCCAACACCGTTGCGGCGACACCTGCCACTGATGGACAAACGGTCACGCCATTTGGACCGGATATTCCACGTCCCTTCATGGATGCGAACACGCTTGTCTCCCTCCAGCGTGGCGACGAGCAGATTTTCCGTATCGATCCCGCGTTGGGCGGCATTGTCGGTGTCGAACTCCTCAAGTATTCAAAGGAGAAGACGAAAAATCCTGAAGATGCGGTTCATGTCAATCTAGGCAATTTCGACTATCCGTACATGGCTTTGAATTCGCGCACGATGGCTTCGTTAGGCTTGGGCGCGGCCAAGCCGGAGACGGATGTCGTGAAAGGCGATGGATTCGTGGAAATTTCCCGCGTGAATGCCGCAGGTGACTTGAAGATCACGGAACGTTGGTCCATCGAATCCGAACGCAGCTATGAAATCGATTACACCGTTTCCGTGACGAATCTCGGAACTGCTTCACGTGAAATTTCCAATCTGATGATTGATGGCGGCGTCTTGCCGCATTCCGTCTCCGGCCGCAAGGAAGATGGCGGCGGCGCTGCCTATATGCCGCTGGACAAGAATCATGCCACTGTGATTGATCCGAAAACGTTGCTCAAGCTTTCCGAAAACTACGCGATCGTCCAGAATCCGAACGCGCTGGAAGGCGAGAAGCTGAAGAGTTTGGAGAGGATCAACAAGACATTGAATGGCCGCGTGATTTGGGGCGGCATCCATTCCAAATATTTCCTGATGTCCATTTGGAATCAAGGAACTGAGGGTTTTGCGAGATTTGATGCCTTCGGTTGCAATGGCACGGATGACATGGGCGCCAAGCCCGGTGACCGTAGCCGCGGCAAGCTTTTGTTGAATCCGGCCAATTTGGAGCCCGGAGCCACGACCGTTTGGAAACTTCGCGGCTACGCGGGCCCGAAAGACACAGAGCTGCTCCATGCCATGGGCAACGGCATGGACGGCATCATGGGCATGGACCGTTTCTTCTGGGGAAATTTTGCCTGGATGGGCTGGATCAGCCGCATGTTGCTGAAGTGCCTCGTCTGGTTCAGCAAGATCATTCCAGGCGGTTCCGGTTATGGGTGGGGCGTCATCGCTCTGACGGTCGCCGTCAAACTTTTGTTCTGGCCGTTGTCTCACAAGTCAACGCAGTCCATGCGCAAGATGCAGGAATTGAAACCGCAATTGGACGCCATCAAAGAAAAATATCGTGACGATCCGCGCCTCATGTACGAAAAACAGCAGGAGCTGATGAAGGCCAACAACGTCAGCCAATTAGGCGGCTGCCTGCCGATGCTGTTCCAGATTCCTGTCTTCTTCGCGCTGTTCAACACGTTCCGCAGCGCCATCGAACTGCGTCACGCGGGATTCCTGTGGGCGGCCGATCTTTCAATGCCGGATACGGTATTCGCCATCGGCAACATCGGCATCAATCCGTTGGCGATCCTCATGGGCCTTACGATGGTCCTCCAGCAGAAGATGACCCCGAGCGCAGATGCACAACAGTCGCGTATGATGATGTTTATGAGCATATTCTTCATCTGGATCTTCTACGCCATGCCATCGGCGCTGACGCTGTACATGACGGTGAACCAGTTGCTGAGCATTCTGCAGACGTATATGGGCAAACGAGCCGATAAGGCTAAAGCCCCTAAGGCGGCCTAGACGGTGAATGAAAAGTTTCCTTTACCTTATATATAATAAAGAATAAAGCATGACAGACTAGAGGGTCTTTACAGAAATACGTCGGCCCGCCGGAAAACGGAAGTGGCCTTGAAAGGAGTGAAAAAGATGGCAGAAGAAAATCTGATGGAAACGGCGAAAGGCATCTTGGAGGAAATGATCGCCAAACTGGGCATTGATGCCGAAGTCACGATCGCCGAAAGCGAAGAAGACGCACATAAGCTCGATCTCAAGTCAGGCGAGGCAGGACGTCTAATCGGCAGGAAAGGGCAGAGCCTTGAAGGTCTTGAGCTCGTCCTCAACCGAATTCTCCGCAAGAAAACCTCCGAAGAGGAGAATACGCCTTGGGTGGTCATTGAAGTCGATGGCTACAGCGTTCCGCACCATTCAGCGTCCGAACACCATGGCCGCGTCTCCAAGCAGGAGATGGAACGGTTGGAGCTTATCGCGAAGGACGTCGCCAAGGAAGTCAAGATGTGGGGCGAGCCGAAACGGATTGGCCCTTATAAGCCTGGTGAACGCCGAATTATTCACATGACATTACGTAACGACCCCGATGTCGAGACCGAAAGCGATGCCGAAGCGGATGCCAATAACTGCAAAATGGTCGAAATTAGAAAGATAAATAAAAATTGAGGCGTGTGTCGCTTCGTCAGAGGATGATGCGAGGGAAAGCGCGTAACTGATGAATGAGTCTCAATATTGGTATTTTTTACATAAAAATGTTACTTTTTTGAGAAAAGTCATAAAAAAAATGCTTTTTTCAGTTGCATTAATGTAAAATGGGCATATTTTAACACATTCTGTTTTTTTGACGATAACCTAAAAGTAAAGTGTCTGATTTGGGAGAGGGTGGAAAAAAGGGCTTGGAGGCCAATATAAAGGGTAATATAGAAATGAAGGCCGTGAATATGAAACGAATGCTGACATGCTGGATAGCGTTGCTGTTCGTCGTACTGGCGACTCAGACAGCGCAAGCTCAGAAGATGTCCGCAACTGTCAAGGACATCAAAATCGGTACTGTCAAGACACCGGATTTCAAGGATTCTCGTGAACCGAACAAAAACTACTGGTGCAGATTTGTCGCAACGTTTGACATCAGCGGCGCAAAATGGTTCAATGAGATTGAGGTCAAATGGACGGTGGCCGCATCCAATGCGGACGGCAAGTTGCTGGTCATGCGCGAATCCGTGATTTATGAAGATGTCGAGGAAGGTCGCAATCACAAGGTCTGCGCGTTCCTCAAGCCGTCGTTTACGAGAAAATACCAGAATCGCACGCAGTTTGATACGAACAATATGGCTGTCTGCGTGGAAATCCTCTCCGGCGGCAAGCGAATCGGTTTTGGGGAGAAAAGGAATCTCAAACTGCCGGATTCCTGGGTTAATCAGACTCAGAGCGGTCCGTCTGTGAAAGGGCAGTTGCTCCCGAAGAGCAAGACCCCATTCGCGGCGATGGACTATGATTCCTATGAACACGAGAAAATGAACTAACCACTCAATCCAGCGGATGCGGAGAAGAGTGTCTTGCATCCCATATTCAACGAAAACAACGGGATAATTGCTCATGGCAAGTAACGAACGAATTCTGGCGATTGATATTGGCGCTACCAGTATCAAGCTTTGCGAGTTTGAATACGGCAAGGGAAATTCCATGAATCTGGCCCTTTTCGCACATCGCGAGTACGAAGAGGAGCTTTCCGAAGGCACACGAATGAATGTCGTGTCGGGACTTCTGCGCCAGATGCTCGCAGAAGGCGGGTTCCGTGCGCGCAAAGCCTTGCTTTCATTGTCAGGACAGTCCTCCTTGATGCGCTTTAGTCGCCTCCCCGTCGTGAACTATGACAAGAAGTCCATCAAGCAGCTGGCCGAATTCGAAGCCACCAGCAATATACCTTTTCCTATTAAGGAAGTCATCTGGGATTACCAGCTGATCGTCTCCCCTGAAGCCGACCATATCGACGTTCTCTCGGTCGTCATCAAAAATGATATCGTGGAGCAGTTCACGAACGCTGTCATGCAAGTTGGCTTGGATCCGATTCTTGTTGACGTGGCTCCCGCCGCCTGCTTCAACGCGGCCCGCGCCAATGGTCTTGGAACGGATGAATGCGTCATCATCGTCAATATCGGTGGCCGTTCGACGAACCTTCTTTTCGCCGAAGGTGATCGTTTCTTCGCCCGTAACATTCCGACGGCCGGCCATTCCATCACCCAGATGATCGCCAAGGAATTCGGCATTGGCCTCCCTGAAGCTGAAGAGCTCAAACGCCGTCATGGCTTTGTCGCCCTTGGCGGTGCTTACGCGGAACCGGAATCCGAGACGGCCGCCGCAGTCTCCAAAATCATCCGCACGGTCATGGCCCGGTTGCACGGTGAAATCTCCCGTTCCATCAATGTCTATCGTGCACAGCAGAAGGGCAGCAAACCCGTGAAGATGTATTTGACGGGCGGTTCCTCCATCCTGCATTATTGCGATCGTTTCTTTGAAGAGAAGCTCGGCATACCCGTTGAATATTTCAACCCCTTCACCATCGTCAACCTGCTTCCCACGGTTGATCGTGAACGTTTGGGCGAAGTCGCCCACATGTTCAGTGAGACAATCGGCCTTGGTCTGCGCTACCAGTCGCAGTGCCCGATTGAATTCAGTCTTGTTCCCGCTGCCATCCAGCGGCAGCAGAACTTGACGAAGAAGAAGCCGGCCTTCATCATCTCCGGCCTGACGATTCTGTTGACACTCGGTGTTTTCTGGTTCAGCACTTCCGAAACGAAGAAACTTGTTGAACAGGCCAACTACCAGATGAAGGATCCGCATGAAAAGCTGGAGAAGGCCGAGAAGATGGTCAAGACGCCGGATGGATCCGCCGCTTCCAAGATTGGCCAGTATAATGCCTTGGGCGAAGTCATCCTCCAACGCGCACGCTGGTCGGCTATCTACAATGAAATTTATCGTTTGAAGCCGAACAATCTCTGGATCAATTCCATCACGCCGATTCTGACGGATATTAATCCCTATGAGCCGGAAACGGTGGAAATGCCCGTTGCCGGTGAAGGCGGTGAAGAAGGCATGATGAGCATGGGGTCGCCGGCTGATTCCGGTTCCGATATGTTCAGCGGCATGGAAGGGGAAAATTCGAACCCGCTTATGGCTGAAGGCCCGTTGCCGATTTCCGGATTGGAAATCGTCGGCACTTGTGTCCAGCCTTATCCGAGCCCCCGTTCCATGGCATGGTCCGCGACGTTGGGCGATACGGTCGATTTCGATGGCATCTTCCAGTTGGAGGCCAAATCGGCTCCTGCGGAAGAGCCTGCAGCCGAAGCTTCCGAAAAGACGGAAGAGGCGAAAGCCGAAGAGGGCGAAGAGAAGGCCGAAGCTCCAGCGCCCGAAGAACCGAAGGAGCTCTCCCCCGAAGATATCAAGAAGGCGGAGTTCGCCGCAATCCGCAAGCAGGTCGGCGCAGCACAGAGCCCGGAACTTGCCTTTGAGGCAGCTCTCCGCATGTCGCCATTGTTTGACGCGGATCCCGCGATGACGGTCATCACGCGGAACCGTGAATTGTACGCCTATCCGCAGGAGCGTTTTGGCCGCATCGGAAAGAAAGTCGCCCGTGCAAGGGCTTTCAAGATGCAGGTCAAGTTCGCCACGTCGTTGGAAGTTTACAATATTCCGCCAGCTTCGCTTCTCCAAAGGGGCATGGACGGAATGATGGGAAGTCCGAACTAATCGCATGCGACAGGATGTGTGACGCAGATAAATAATCTGGAACCTCAAATCGGGAACGAATATGGATTTCGTAAAGAAAAATATCGGATTGCTGCTGTTTTTGATACTCTGCCTCGGTGGCATTGTGTATCTTGTCATTCTCATCATGGGCCAATCCAAGCTTAAGCAGGAACAGCTCGCCACAGAAAAACAGCATGTCGAATTCTTCGACCGGCTGGCCAAGGAGAATCTCCGTCTCAACGACGAAAACCGCAAGAAGGCCGAGGGAAAGCTCGCCGAGGCGGAAAAGAAGTACGTCGAATTCCGTCAGAGTCTTGCCGAAAAACGGCTTGTCAAGGAAGATGATTCCGATTGCAAGGCGTTCATGGAGCTGGCTCCCGCTCCTGCGCAAAGTGAAATGCTGGTCATGATCGAAAAGATTTTTACTGACAATTTCGTCAAACGCAGGATGACCAGCATGGGTGGAGACATGATGGGCGGCATGGGCGGCGACCCCGAAATGATGGATAACGAAATGATGGGCATGGGCGGCAATATGATGCAGATGCAGCAGATGATGGCGGCCCAGGCTGCTGAAAAGTCGGATACTCCGAAGAAACATCTGCTTATACAAGGCGCAAAAGTCACTCCGTATCTTTGCTTTGACCGTTATGCCCAGATGAAGAACGGTTTGAACAAAGATGATATGCAGCGTATTTACAAGCAGTTGAAAGTCGTCGAAATGGTTATCGGACTCGTGCGTCAGTCCGAAGTTCGCGAATTACAGGAATTCGATTTGCCAAAGGGCATTGAGAAGCAGGAAGAGGGCGATTATGAATGGACGCCGATGACCATGACCGTGGTCGGCAAACAGGCGAATGTCCAGATTCTGCTTAATCTGCTCTCCGCGAATGAAAACTATTTCTTCTTCATCCGCAATCTGGAACTGAAGGCGCAGGATGTCCTGATGGATCAGATTATTGAGATGAAACAAGCTCTGGCTCGCGAAATGCCTGGACTGCTCGCCTCTGGAACATCGAGAGGTGGCGGTGGCATGGGAATGGATATGGGGATGGGGACATCCGATCCGATGATGATGGGCGGCATGGAAATGGAAGAAGGCATGGGAGGTATGGGAGGACGCGGCGGTCGCCGTCGCGGCGGTCGCCGCCGTCGTCCGCCACGGCCCGGCATGGGCGGTCCCGGAATGGGCGGCAATGCCATGGGAGGCCCTGGCATGATGAACCCCGGCATGGGAGGCCCTGGCATGATGAACCCCGGCATG
>JAFZIJ010000154.1 GCA_017554445.1 Victivallales bacterium | reverse complement strand
GGCGGCATGGTCCGGACACAGCCCCGGCCACCCGCCAGACGGCGTGTTCGCACGCGTCGATGGCTCGAACGGATGTCCATATTGATCGACATACCAGCAATCACGATACTTGCGAATCGCCCATTCGGGAGCGCCGTGCAAATGGAAAAGGAAGATGACGCGCAAATGGTTCTTTTCAGCCAAATCCAGAATGGTATCAATATAATCAAAATCCACGACGCCGTCCGCAGGCTCCAAAACTCCCCAGACCAGCCAAACGCGAATCGTGTTGAAATGCAATTCGGAGATAAGCTTCAAATCCTTCGCCCACTGCGAACGATCCGGACTATATCCACGCAAATATTGCGTTCCAAATGTGAAAAGTGATTCTGTCATTTTCAATTAACAATTAACAATTAACAATTAACAATTTATCATTCATAATTTACTGGATATTCTGGATGGTCTGGATTAACTGGATATGAATGATCTCCATAACTCCAGTATCTTCAGTATTTATTGAATACCAAGCTTACAAACACATCGTGGATTTCCGTGTCATTTGAATAACCGCCGAGCCGCAGGAGCGGGACCCTCCCAACTAACCACCGATCCCGCGGGAGCGCCCCCCTAACTAGCCACTAGCCAATTCTATAACAATGATTTAGCGGGCCATTGCCATGGCCGAGATGCGGATCGTTGCGCAACGCTCCCGTGATATATTCCTTCGCGCTCGCAACTGCCGTATTCAAATCCATGCCCAGCGCCAAGCCACTCGCGATAGCGGACGACAATGTGCAGCCAGTCCCATGCGTGTTGTCCGTATCGATGCGCGGTGCGGAATACCAATAGACATTGCCATGATCGTACAGCAAATCATCCGCGCAGTCCGACAGATGGCCGCCTTTCACGAGAATCGCCGCTCCAGTTTCCGTCGCAATGACTTTCGCCGCTTCCAACATTTCGTCTCGATTCGTGATATCGTCGCGATGGGCCAAGACGGTGGCTTCAGGCAAGTTAGGCGTCAGAATTCGCGCCATCGGCAACAAGATGCGAATCAATGCTTCCTCTGCGGACGGCTCCAACAGACGATGACGCGACGTCGAAACCATCACGGGATCCAACACGATATTCGTAAACTCATAATGTTTCAAACGTTCAGCAACAGTCTCGATGATTTCCACATTCGACATCATGCCGATTTTGACGGCATCCGGCCGGATATCCGAAAACACGCTGTCCAACTGCTTTGCGACAAATTCGCCTGGAATCGAAAATATCCCCTGCACACCCGTCGTGTTCTGTGCCGTCAATGCCGTGATGACGGACATGCCATAGACGCCATGCGCCGTCATGGTTTTCAAATCCGCCTGAATTCCCGCGCCGCCACTGCAATCCGAACCAGCAATCGTCAATACTTTTTTCATTCAAATATCCTTTTTCATGAAGCGGCTTTTAGCCGCTTTAGCGCAGTTTTCTGGATTTTCTGGATATGCTGGATTTTCTGGAATCAATTAATCTCCAGTGCATCCAGCATATCCAGAACATCCAGAACATAAAGTCTGCATGTCCCGTGGCTTTCTTCAGCCACACTTTACAACTTTAAAACCGGCCTTTTTCGCGCCTTCCAAAGCATATTCCGCATCGTCATAGACGGTCGTTTCAGACAATGCCGTTCCCATCCGTCCCAAGACGCGGTAATACGCTTCCGCTGAAGACTTTTCGATGCCAAGCTCCATTGTCGAAATCACACTGTCAAAGAAACCATCAATTCCTGTCCGTTGCAACGCGGCAATGGCGAGCGACTTGGCTGTCGCCGTAAACAGCGTCATGCGAACGCCTTCCTGCTGAAGTTTCTGTAGCTTTTCCTTTGTTCCTGGCAACAGCGGTGCCTTTTCGCGATAGACACTTTCAATGCCTGCGATCAGTTCGCGGCAAATCGTCGGAACATCCTCCTTCAAACCGTATGTCGCTTTGATATAGGCCGCTCCTGACGGAATTTCCATCGAATCAAGCTGCGCTTTCAAATCTGGATGCGGTGTGACACCTTTTGATTCCAGATAGTCGTAACCCAGTCTGTCCCAATAAGGAATGCTGTCAATCAACGTGCCGTCCAAATCGATAATGGCGCCTTTTCGTTTCAAGACAGGCACTGACAACATCTTATTGACTTCTTCCGCCATCTGTTTCGTCGCGGCAAATGGATCATCGGCGGCGAACAGTGCCGAAACAACCGCCACACCGACGATTCCCGAACCGCCAAGCGTCATAAGATTGTTCAACGAAATGCCGCCAATCGCCACGACGGGAATCTTTACCGCCGCGCAAATCGCCGCCAGTTCGCGACTATCGACAAATGCGGCGTCCGTCTTTGTCGAAGTCGGAAATACCGCTCCCACACCAAGATAGTCCGCACCGCCCTTCTCCGCCGCTATCGCTTGCGCGACATTTTCGCAGGACACGCCAATGATCGCATCCGGCCCAAGCTCTGCCCGAGCCTCGGCCAGCGACTCGTCGTGCTGTCCGACATGCGCGCCGACGCCCAATTCCTTTGCGATTCCTACTTCATCGTTGATGATGAGCGGGACACCGTAGGAATCACATAACGCCTTGATTTCACGCGCTTCCGCTAGAAATTCATCATACGGAAGTTCCTTTTCGCGCAACTGCAAGATCGTCACGCCGCCGTCCAAAACTTTGCGGATGTCATCGGCCAAACGACGACCATTCAGCCAACTTCTGTCCGTAACGGCATAAACCGCCAATTGTTTGCTTAAATCACTCATTGCCATTCCTATAATAATTCAAGCCGTGGTTGGACATCCTGTTCCAGAATCGTGGAAAGCGCGTCAATCAAATACACACGGAAAGAACCTAATCCCAACGACTTGGCCTTGACATACGCAGCTTCGCCCGCCATGCCCATCATGGCCGTCGCATACGCGGCGGCCTCCGCCATTTCGGACTTTTCCGCCACGGCGGCGAACGCTCCCGTCAAGCCGGTCAACGAACAACCTGTTCCCGTCACATTGCTCATCCATGGAACGCCATTGCGGCAGGCATAACTCACCTTCCCGTCGGAAATTAAATCAATTGCTCCGGACATCGCGACTGTGCAATGCCACCGATTTGCGACGGCTTTCACAACCGCCAACCGCGCAGGAATCGTCTCCTCCGTCACCGCATCACCGACCGCCGCATCAACGCCTTTCGTCTCGCCAGCCCCTTCGGCCAACGTCCGAATTTCCGACGCATTGCCACGGATGATCGCGCACGGATAACGCCTCAGCAAAGCGTTTGTCACAGTCGTACGCGCTTTCGCCGCACCGACGCCCACGGGATCGAGCACGACAGGCTTCCCGTATTCCTGCGCATAACGCATCGCGATTTCATACGAACCGCGATTTTGCATGGTTCCGACATTGATGACGACACCTGACGCAATATTCACGAAATCAGGCACTTCGTCCGCCGCATCCGCCATGACGGGAGACGCGCCGCACGCCAAAATCACATTTGCGACATCGTTGATCGTCACCACATTCGTCAGGCATTCCAACAACGGACGACGCTGCTGAATCCGTTCCAACCAACTTTGCAGACATTTCTTGGAATCTTTTATTTTGTTCATGGTAATTCGTTTTGTTTTTTGATCAAATCTTGTACAATTCAACGGCGTGGACGCCGTCGTTACCACAGTTCAACGGCGGGACGCCGTCGTTACCACAGTTCAACGGCGGGGACGCCGTCGTTACCACAGTT
>JAFZIJ010000153.1 GCA_017554445.1 Victivallales bacterium | reverse complement strand
CAACGGTTTTCGTCCATCAGTTTGTTCAGTTCGCGGAGGAGATCGAAAACGGCGGCGAGAGCGGCGGAAATGTTCAGATCGTCCGCGAGAGCGGCACCGAATGCGTCGATGGCGTTTTTGAGCAGTTCATCAACTTGCGCATCCTGCTTGTCATCCGCCACGGCGGCGTTTTCGAGCAGGCGGGAGCGGAGCGCGTCCAGCCGCTGGAGGGAGGCGCGAGCGTCGTCCAACGCTTTGAAGGAGAAGTTGAGCGACTGGCGGTAATGCGTGCCGATCAACACCCAGCGGATTTCACGGCCCGTGTAGCCTTTGTCCAGAATGTCGCGCAGCGTGTAGAAATTGCCAAGGGATTTGGACATCTTCTGGCCATCGACCATCAGATGCGCGCAATGGAGCCAGTAATTGACGAATTTGACGCCATTTGCGGCTTCGGACTGCGCGATTTCGTCTTCATGGTGCGGGAACATGTTGTCGATGCCGCCGCAATGGATGTCGAACGTCTTGCCTAAGTATTTGGATGACATGGCGGAGCATTCGATATGCCAGCCCGGGCGGCCCTTGCCCCACGGAGAGTCCCATGCGACATCGCCGTCGGCTTCGTCGTAGGCCTTCCAGAGGGCGAAGTCCGCGACGGATTCCTTCGCGTATTCGTCCATGGAGACGCGGGCTCCGACCTTCATCTGGTCGTGGTCGATATGGACAAGCTGTCCGTAGCGGGGCCATTTTTCGATGGAGAAATAGATGGATTTGTCTTCCGCCTGATAGGCTATCCCCTTGTCAAAGAGGGCCTTGATGATTTCGATCATTTCGGGGATATGGGCCGTCGCGGCGGGATAGACATCCGCGGGAACGATGCGAAGCGTCTTGATGTCTTGGAAGAAGGCGTCTTTGTATTTTTGCGTGAAGTCGTTGAGCGGGATTTTGGCGGCGCGGGAGCCGCGGATGGTCTTGTCATCGACGTCCGTCAGATTCATGACATGCTTGACATTGAAATTGAAGAAGCGAAGAGTCCTCTTGAGGATGTCCTCGAAGGCGTAGCATCTGAAGTTGCCGATATGGGCGAAATTATAGACGGTAGGGCCGCATGTGTACAGGCCGATGTGGTCGTCTGCAATCGGTTTGAATTCTTGGACACGATGTGTCAAGGAGTTGTGGAATGAGAGTGTCGTCATGGCGTGTCTCTTGGTGGGTGGTATTATTGCTAGTTGAGCAGTGTTTTCAACGGGATATTGACTTTATAGGAGACATCCAGTTTCAGGATGGGTGATGGTTTGTCGTATTTGGACGCGATGTGGAACAGCCGCGCGACGGCGTCGTTCATGCCGAAGAGCGGGAAGATGACGGTCGCGTTTGGCGCGAAGATATTTGACGCGGGAAGCGGATTGACAGTCGTGATGAGCAAGTCATCCTGCGCGGAGATTTGTATCTGTTTGATCTTAAGATACTTATTTCCGGGATGTGTCTGGATTTTGCGTAGCAGATCCAACGATGCGACGATGAATTTGTCCGTCACATGCTGTCCAGGCGTCAACGCGTCTGGATTCTGAACGGCGGTGATAATCGGCAGGCCTGTCGTGTCGTATTTCAGTTGCGTGTCATCGTTGTGGCGGAGCGGGAGGATGACGGCATCTTGATCAATGTAACACGTTTTCCGTCCACAGAAGACGATGGCCTGCGGCGTGCGCTCCTCAAAGCTGATGGAAAGCGTATGCGGCATGATTTTACGGACTTCGACGTTTTTGAGGATGGGCTCCTGTTCGAGACGTTCGCGAATTTGCCGTATGTCCAGATCGATGATGTTATTGTTCAGATTCGTTTCTACGCCGAGTTCGGAAAGGATGGTATAGACGGAGACTTTTCCATCGATTTTCGGGCCGGAATAGTTCTGCGTTTCCGTGACGATAATCTCCTGCACGTTAAGTTCAGGATTTTCAATGTAGAACTTCCTCCAGCAGATGCGCAGGCCGTAGGCTAGAGCGGCGATGAGCACCGCGAAGATAATCAGCAAACCGATGACGGCGCGTCTTTTGCCTTTGTCGTTGGGAATGGTTACACTTTTCTTGGATTGCGTCGGCTTGTTTGTTGTCGTACGAAGCATCATTTTTCTCTCCTCCAGTTGGTTTTATTATATAATATGTATAGGGGTGGCATGTCAGATTTCCTTGGCGTCGCATTCGTATTCGCCAGCGCGGGTAATGCGGACATTCGTAAAGCGTGGGAACATATATCGTTTGTCTCTTGCTGAGACATAGATGACGTTGTCCACGTCTGGAGCGTCCGCCATACTACGCGCGATCCAGATACGTTCTGACTCTCTTTGCTCAAGCAAAACACGGATTTCTTTTCCAATCAATGACTTGTTGCGTTCGAGCGAGATTTGGCGCTGTGTCTCCAGAATGAGTCGTCTGCGTTCTTCCGCAACTTTTGGCGGAACGAGACCGTCTTTCATCTCCGCCGCGGGCGTGTTGGCTTCCGGCGAGAAGGCGAACGCGCCAAGACGGTCAAATTTGAATGCCGTGATGAAATCCAGAAGCTCTTGGAAGTCGCTTTCTGTTTCGCCGGGGAAGCCGACGAGAACAGTCGTTCGAATCGAGAGTTCCGGAAAATCCTTGCGGATATGGTGCAGAAGTTCCTGCGTCTGAGGGCCTGTCATGCCGCGGCGCATGCCTTGTAGCACGGATGTGGCGACATGCTGGATCGGCATGTCCAGATAGGGGATGACATGGCGCGAATGCGCAAGCGTCTCGAAAAGTTCGTCCGTGACATACAGTGGATGCGTGTAGAGGACGCGCAGCCAGAAGTCACCTTCCAGTTCGTCGCATTTTTGCAGAAGCTTGGCGAGACAGTCGCCGTTTCCGTGGTCGGTGCCGTAGCGGGACGAGTCTTGCGCGATGAAATTGATTTCCTTAACGCCTTGCGCGAGAAGCTGTTTGCATTCTTCGACGACGGATTCCGGCTGGCGGCTACGTTGATGGCCGCGGAACGTCGGAATGGCGCAGAAAGCGCAATGGTGGTCGCAGCCTTCTGCGATTTTGATGTAGGCGTAAGTTTCCGGCGTGACGGTCAGACGGGTGGTCGTGTGGTCGTAGAGATACGTCGGAAGTCCGCCTTTGGGAAGTGGTTGCACCTCGTCTGGCTTGTTGAAGGCGTTGATGATAAGATCGGCGGCGTTGGGTACGTCGTCCAGCCCGATGAACAAATCGACGTCCGGAAAACGCTCTTTTGTCTCCTGCGGGTTGCGTTGGACAAGACAGCCAGCGACAACCACCATGCGGCGTGTTTTCCTTGCGCGACGTTTCCATTTCAATGCGGCTTCAATCGTCTCCTGCGCTTCTTTCCGTGCGTCCAGAATGAAGCTGCAGGTATTGATGAGCATGACGTTCGCGTCATTTTCTTTTGCGGCGAGCAGGCAGCCATTTTCGACGAGAGCGCCGCACATGACTTCTGTATCGACGAGATTTTTAGCGCAGCCGAGGCTGACGATGTACACAATGATTGGCATGTTGGCAAAGCTTGACAAGATCGGATTGGTGGAGCACAGACAAACTATTTAATTTAATGCAGAAAAGGCAAAGTGCTAATTATTTTGTGGAATATGAGATGTCCGCAAGACGGAAGGATGGCGTTGGCAGCGGTTCATGGGCGAGCCAACGGGCCACAAGTGATTCGGCCTCAGATGGATCGCCTTCAGGAATCCAATGGATTGCAATGCCTTCCCGTTCCATTTTGCGGAACCATATATCTTGGCTTTTGCAGAAATGGCGGATTTTGGCGAGAAGTTCCGTGCGCATTTGATCAAAGGTCAATTCCTTTTTCAAATAACGCGCGACATAGCGGTATTCAAGGCCGAACCATTCAAGTTTTTCCCATGACACGCCATTCTCATGAAGCATCCGGACTTCTTCGACGAGACCAAGGTTAAGTCGTTCGTCCAGACGGAGTTCGATTCGCTCTCGAACCGTCTTGCGCGGAAAATATGGCGCGATGACGAGCGGATTTTCCAACGGCACCGTGCAGATTGGCTTCGTTTCCGGCGAGAGGGCGATTTCGATGGCGCGGATGATGCGTTTTTCCTGCGTCATGTCAGTCCGAGCCAGCAGTTCAGGGGAGGCGACGGCTTGAAGTCGTTTGACCAGTTCTTCCCGTGCAAGGGATTCCAATTCTTCGCGAAGTTGTGGATCCGGTTCTCCCCCAGGCAGGGAATAGCCTCGTATCAAGGCATTTACGTAGAGAGGTGTACCGCCTGCGATGACGGGAAGGCGGTTGCGCGAACGGATGCCGTCCATGGCCGCCAAAGCGAGTTCAAGGAATTTCTTGAGATGGAAATCTTCCTGCGGATCAACGACATCCAGTAGATGATACGGGACGCGGTCCGCCCCTTCACCATATTCGTCCAGATCCTTTCCCGTGCCAAGATCCATGTGGCGGTAAACCTGCCTGGAATCCGCGCTGATGATCTCTCCGCCGAAGCGTCTGGCGAGATGGACGGCAAGTTTTGTCTTGCCTGTGGCGGTCGGACCTGTGATGACAAGAGCGGTGTGCATAGGGGGGAAGATGTGTCAAAATGAAGAAAAAATCAAAAAAATCTGGAAAAAAGAGGCAATTGTTATAAAATAATAAGAAAAAAACGTGGTTTTATAAAATATGTTTTGACATTTGACGTTTATCGTCAGGAAATCAAAGGATTTGCCCGGCACGCCAATGTCAATCATACCCTTTCTCTCTCCTTAATCAAGTTGGCGTGCCGGGCATTTTTTATTATAGCGACTAAATTTGAGGTTTCCACCATGAAGAACAGTAAAAAGAAAATTTTGAGCGTGATGCTAGTTGCGGTTGTCTGCGGGACGGGATGCGATTTGTCGTTGCAGCCGTCGGAGAACGCGCAGTCGAAGAAAGGTTCTGCTCCGAAGCCTCAGCAGACGAAGACTGTTCAGAAGGCTCAGCCGGCGAAACCGGTGGTTCAGCAAAAGCCGCAGACGCAACAGCAACCGCAGCAACAGCCGCAGAGGCGGACGGTGGCCGATGATGTGAATTCCGTTGTGAACTACGGCATCGGCGCTACGCAACTGAAGGCGAAGCAGAACATGCAGAACAAGATACAGGACATCCAGCAACGGAAGAACAAGGAGATGGAAGACGCCTTGAAGTGATGGAATCGGTTGGTTCCGTGTGCGTTATGGCATTTTCGCCAAGAAAGAGAGCATTTTCTGCTCGATGGTTTGGCGCCATTCAGTGGAGGAGAAGTTGTGGTTCGCCCCTTCGATGGTATGCATCTGGATGGGCAGTTTGTTTTCGTTGATGTAGTCGCCGAAATATTTGATAGCGGCGGCTGCATCTGGATCGGCGAGGCCGTAGAGCATGACGCCGGGCAGATCAGGGCGGAAGTTCGCCAGATGTTTTTTCGGCGGTTCCTTCCCTTGTGAACGGCTTTCGACGGCGGCGGCTTTGGCGGCCTTCGGAAGTTTGTTCTTGCCGTCTTCAGTCGTCTGCGCGGCGGCGCCTTCTTCTTTTTTCTTGTTGGCGCCGCGTTTGAGAAGATGGCCGAAGATGACGTTGCAGACGGATTTCAGGGAGACGTCTCCCTTGAAGAAGCGCGACCATGTATCGCCGCGCCAAAGCTTTTGCCAATAGACGCTTAGATAATGGAACGTACGGTGGATGTCACGTCCGAAAGCGTCTCCGTCGGAGAACGGATAGACGGACATGAGAAGAAGCGCTTTCGCCTGCGGAATGCGTTTTAGCGTTCCAACGACGACGTTGCCGCCCGAACAGAGCCCGCAGAGAATCGGTTTGTCGAAGCCTGTCTCGTTTTTGGCGGTGGCGACGGCGGCGACTAAATCGTCCGCCATCGTGACGAGCGACGCGTTCAATCCGTCGCCCTGGCTTTCGCCGCGGCCACGATAGTCGAAGCGTATGGATGCATAACTATTTGCGGCGAAAGTTCTTGCAAGGGCGGTGAGAAGATCCGCCGGACCAGCCCGAAAGCCGCTCCATCCGTGTGAGAAGACGATGACGCCCTTTGGTGTGCCGTTTTGCGGCGTCGCGAGAATGCCGTTGATCTGTTGTCCGTCAACGGCGAATGAAACGGCCTTTTCGCGGACGCCTTCGGCGACAATTGCTTCTGGTGAGAGCTTGGACATGTTATTTGTCCTCCTTCTTTGTGTTCAGTGGAGGATAGTGCTTGTTGAGGAATTCCGTCTGGATTTTCAATGCGTGGAGGGCGGGGGTCGAATCTTCGTAGAGGACGAAGTTGTGGCCGCCGTTCGGCACGATTTCGTAGGTGTAGGGTATATTGTATTCTTTTAGGCGTTTGTGCAAGTCATCATGGCTTTCGTGGAAAACACTGCCCATGTAGGCGCCGCCGATGAAGAAGAGCAACGGAGCTTTGAGCTTTTGTGCGTTGTGGACGATGCTTCGCGTCATGAGTCCTGCGAGTTGCTCTTCGACAGGATGGTTGCAGAAGTCCGCCCATGACAGCCAGTTGTTGGCGCGGCGGGCCATGCGGTCCCAATAGAAACGCTGCGGATTGACGAGCCATGCGTCGTAGCTGACGACGGCCTTGCACTGCTTGTTTGCGCGGGCGGCGGCCAGCAGGCCGACGCCTGAACCGAAACTGTGGCCGATCATCGCGAATTCGTTCTTCTTGACAAACGGAAGCTTCCACGCACCCGCGAGCATGGACAGGCAGTCATTGACTTCGCCGTCCAGATTTTCGATATCGCCTTCGCATTTGCGGACTTCGCCTTTGACGGGAATGTCCATTTGGAAGAGCGGTTCGCCGCGCATGGCGGGGCCGATGATGACATAACCGCGTTCGACGATGGTGGCCAGCCATTCACAGAAGGTAACGGGCACGCCGAACGCCGCTCCATGGCAGTAGAGAATGAGCGGATATTCCACGCCGTCTTCCATGGTCTTCGGATACATGAGAATGCCGTACTGCGTGAGCTTATCCACTTCCCATTGAACGACGAACATCGTGACGTCCGGATGGTTGGTGACTTTGAATTTCTGGAGCTTTTTGAGTTCGGCGTCCGGTATGGGCTTCCATTGCGGAAGGGGCAACGGTTCGAGATTTTTCAACTTCGTAAGGCCCGCCTTCCATTTGGCGACTGCTTCGGCATTTTTGTCCTGTGAATCCAAAAGCCGTCCGTCAAACCAGTCCTGCAAAGCATCTTTAACGTCCAATCCGTCAAGAAGCGGCTGTTTGATCGCGTTGACAAGCTTCTCTTCGACGGCGTTTTTAATGCGGTATTCGAATTCCGTCTCTTCCAGGCCTGGACGGACGGTGTCTCCCGCAAAGGCAGCAATGGCGACTATGATGAAAAAATATTTAAAAAGACGCATGGTATTATATAATAAGGTATAATGTGAATGGAAAACTGTTACAACGCCTCGATAATGGCGTTGTTCACGAAATCGGACTCATAGTAGTCGAGCTGTCCCCAGAAAGGTTTGTCCGCAACGACGACCGTGTCGTCTGCAAACGGCGCCCACGCTGGCGGAAGTTTTTTCGAGGCTGAGACGCGGATGCCTTTAACGACGCATCCAGCGGATTTTAGTTGTTCGACCAAATCTCCGAGTTTGATGCTTTTTATAGATTCAGCCAGTTTGGCGTTGAACGTGTAGCCTGCAAAATCAACGGTTTCGCCTTTGGCCCAACGTGTCTGGGCGTCTTCCGTTTGGGCAGTCACGCCAGCGGCCATGTCTTTGATGGCTTGGCGGCGTTCGAGATCGCGGAGGAAATCTTCTCCGGAGACAATCGGTTCAGCGAGAATGAGCCGTTTGGCTTTCAATTCAAGAGAGGCTTGCGCCGCCAAAAGGGCTCCCGCACGTGCGCCGAGAATGACAAGATTCTGCGTTCCAGAAGTTTCCATCAATGATTCAGCGGCAGTTTTGACGTCTTCCAACCATTGCTCCCATGTGGCGTCTTCATGCTTGCCTGAACTGTCCCCCGTGCCGGACAAATCGAATTTAAACGTCGCGATCTGCCGTGTAAGAAGCGTTCTGGCAAGCCTTACGAACATGCGATAGGCCGCTCGTTTCTCTTCCGCAAGCGGATCGATGATGAGCAGGGCCGCTTGCGCAGGCTGTTCAGGAAGGAATGCCGTGCCGTAGATGCATCGGTTGTTGACTGGCAGGAAGCCGCTTTTTTCTGACATGGTCGTGTATGGTATGGAGGATTTTAAGATTTCTTGGAACTTTTTTTTGTAACGTTTGGCAAGGCCTTCGTATTGGGTTGCACCGCTTTGAGGCGGGCTTTTTTGAATTGGAGCCATTTGTGGGAAAGCCAGACCAAGGCGGAGAGGGTGATCAAGGCGTTCAATCGCGCGAAAATGTCGCCAAAACGTGTGTAGAATGTTGTTCCCCAATCTTTTATGGGAACATTGTAGAAACGCGTGTCGGCGATGAAATCGGAATTGTTGACATCGTCGCGAAGCAGGCCATGGATGCGGCCGTTTGGCGAAACGAGACAGGAATGGCTGTTGGAGCCGCAACGCAGGAACGGACGACAGTTTTCGACGGCGCGGAAAACGACATGTGACATATGTTGATGCGCGCCGCAGGAACGGTTGTACCATGAGTCGTTCGTGATCGTCATCAGGATGTTGGCGCCTTTTTTCACAAATTCGCGGCTGATGTACGGGAAGGCGTCTTCGAAACAGATGTTGACGCCCACATGGGCGTTGTTCGGCAAGTCTATGATATGGAATGCTTTGCCTGGCGTGAGATCGCGTCCCATGCCGATGAATTCAACGAGCCACGGGAGGTATTTGCCGAACGGTGTGAATTCGCCGAAGGGGACGCGATGGATTTTGTCGTAGTAGTCAATGACATGGTCCGCCGGATCGAAGATGGTTTTCATGTATTCGGCATGTGGATCGATGAGAAAGGCGCAGTTGAACGTCTGTGCATCTTTGTCTGTTTTTGAGGCGTATCGGAGATGCGTCGCACCAATTAGAAATAACGAATTGAATTGCTCAAGGAAGCCGTTACGGCGGAAACGATAATCCGGATAGTTCAGCGGCGCGGGAACGGCGCATTCCGGCCAGACGACGACATCGGGCTGCTTGTCCGTTGATTTCAAAGCATTTTCTGTCAATTCTTTGAGGACGTCTATGGCGTGCAGGTATTCTTCCTCCGTCCAGATGCGGGCCTGTGGAAGATCTGGCTGGACAACGAGTGCGTCCAATTGCGGCGTGTCGCTGTCGAGAAGTTTTTCAGGCAGGTTGGCGACGATGCCGACGGGAATGAGAAAGACGGCCAACGTGGCGAAATGCCATGGAAAATTCCGCCGTTTGTGCGCGAGAACCATCCATGCGATTTGCGCAAGTTCCGCCGCGAGAACCATGTTGACAAGAACGATGAGAAACGTGGCGCCATAGGGGCCCGTCCAGGCGGCGGTCTGGATGAGACCGTAGCGTTGGTATTGGCTGATTCCCAACTGGTTCCATGAAAAACCAGTCAGCAGCCATGAGCGAACCCATTCAAGAGCCGTCCAAGAGGCGGCTCCGATGATGGACAGAATGGCCAATGTTTTGTCCGGACGGATGAACAGAATAGATTCACCCGGTATGTTGGCGGCTTTTGGATCTTTCAAGGCGACTAGAAGACTGCAAAGCAGGCAGTACCATGCCATTGGGAAGAGGGCACACCAAATAGACAGCAGAAATCCCGCTCCGAAACCGACTTCGTTCAGCCAGAAGAGGCTGATGGCGAAATGGATATAGCCAAACAGATAGCCGATGAACAGTCGTTCGCGAATGCGACGCGGCTGTGGCGCGATGATGAGCGGCACCATGGCGAACCAGGCGGTGATGCTCCAGTTCAGCGGCGGAAACGCAATCGCCAGCATGACGGCGGCGATGACCGCCGCCACAATTCGCCAGAAGAGCAAGGTGCTTACCGCATATGCCAGATTGTTTTCGAGTTTGGAAAGCATTGGATATTATAAGGAATACAGAATGGCAATGCGGCGGCACAACGAATCACATGGATTCGAGCGTGTTGATGGTGAGGGCGGAAAGACCTGCGCGGAGAATGTCGCGAACGCGGGCGGACAACTGCAGACGGGCCGCTTTCAGCGACGGCTCTTCGGCGTTGAGAACAGGGCAGTTGCGATAGAACGTGGAGAAGTCTTTCGCCAAATCAAGCAGATAGGAGGCGACCGTCGAGCTGTCGAGTTCGCGGGCGGCCTTCTGGATGGCTTCGGGGAAGGAAGCGCAACGGATGGCAAGCTTGCGTTCGGCGGCATCCGTGAGCTTTGACCAATCGGGAGCGGGTAGTTGGATGTCCGCCGCCTTGCGGAGCATGGAGGAGATTCGCGCATAGGCGTAGAGGACATACGGTCCCGTGTCGCCTTCGAATTTGATGGAGGCCTGCGGATCGAACATGATGGTCGTCTTCGGATTAACCTTCAGCAACATGAACTTAAGTGCCGCCAGCGAAATGACATGGGCGCGTTCATCCAGATTGTCGGGCGGCGTTTCGCCGGCCTTTTCAAGCGTGGCCTGACGGGCCAGATCTTCCATTTCGTCCATCAAATCGTCTGCGTCAACGACCGTTCCTTCGCGCGATTTCATCTTGCCGGAGGGGAGGTTGACCATGCCGTAGGCCATGTGGACAAGTTTGTCCGCCCACTGGTAGCCAAGAGCCTTCAGAATGGCGAAGAGGACTTTGAAATGGCGGATTTGTTCGTCTCCGACAACCCAAATCTGCTGATCCGGATTGAAATCTTTTTGCTTAAGTAGCGTCGTACCAATGTCCTGTGTGACATAGACAGACGTGCCGTCGCTTCGGAGGACGACTTTCGTGCCAAGAGACGGATCGGCGAATTCGATGATGATGGCGCCATCGTCGCGTTTCTTGAACACGCCACGTTCGAGACCATCTTGGATAATGTCCTTTCCAAGCTTGTAGGTCTGACTTTCAAGATAGGTGTGTTTGAAAGCGACGCCCATACGTTTGTAGGTTTCCGCAAAACCGTCGAAGACCCACTGGTTCATCATGTTCCAGAGTTTACGGACTTCTGGATCATTGGCTTCCCATTTGACGAGCATGTCCTGCGCGGCACGACCGATTTCCGTCTGGAGGAACAGTTCGTCGTCGTCTTTTTCCGCCAGTTCGGGATGCGCTTCGCGCAACTCTTTCAACTGCTTACGATATTCTTTGTCGTATGCAACATAGAAATCGCCGACCAGATGGTCGCCTTTCTTTCCCGCCGTTTTAGGCGTGACGCCGTTGCCGAAACGCTGATAGGCGATCATGGATTTGCAGATGTGGATGCCGCGGTCGTTCACAAGATTGATGCGGACGACTTCATGGCCAGCCGCTTCCAAAATGGACGACGTCGCCATGCCGACGCAGTTGTTGCGGACATGGCCGAGATGCTGCGGCTTGTTCGTGTTCGGGGCGGAAAATTCGATGAGAATCTTGCGGCGTTCCGCTTCGGGCAGTTTCACATCCGCGAGAATCTGGCCGTCTTTTTCAACCGTATCACGCATAAGGGCTTCCGCCTTAAGCGTGACGTTGACGAACGCCTTGACAAGTTCCGCTTTGGCGATATCCGCATGGTCCGCAAGGAACTTTTGAACTTCTGCGGCGATCGCCATCGGATTCTGCTTCAACTGTTTAGCGAGAATGAAGCAATTGATGGTCAAGTCGCCATCGAAATTCGCGGGGCAAAGCTCAGGGGCGATGGACAGGTTGGCGACGGAATATTTCTGAGAAAGGAAAACGGCTAGATCTTTTGTGAAACTGAGATTCATAAATTAAAAGGAAAGCAAATGGTTGAATTGAAATGTGATGATTCTAACGGCAGAAGTGGCGCTCGGCGTCCCGCCTGCGCACATGCATTTTCCCAACGGCGGGACGCCGTCGTTACTTTCGGCGGGACGCAAGCGGGACCTCCGTCATCGAATTTCGCGGATGGCGGCGGAATTGCCGTGGGCGTCCAGACCTTCGTTGCGCGCAAATGTCTTGATATACGGTAGTTCGCGCATAAGGGCAGGGCGATCGTATTTCACGATGCTCATGCGGCGGAAGAAGGTTTCGACCGTCAGGCCGGAGAAGAAACGGCCTGAACCGCCCGTGGGCAAAACGTGGGACGGGCCAGCGACGAAATCGCCGACTGGTTCGGGCGTCCATGGGCCAAGGAAGATGGCGCCGCAGGATGTGATCTTTTTGGCGACTTCCTCTGGATTTTCCATGTCGATTTCAAGATGTTCAGGAGCGTAGAAATTGGCGAGTTCCGCCGCCTGTTCGCGCGATTTCGCTTCGATTAGGAAGACACCATGGTCGAGAACTTTCTGGACGCATTCCGCGCGGGAGAGCTTGGCGGCTTGTTCGAGAATCTCCGCCTGGACTTTTGCGATAAGTTCCTTATCTGTCGAAATCAAGACGGCCTGTTCGCGGCCGGAGCCATGCTCCGCCTGCGACAGAATGTCCGCCGCGACGTAGGCCGGATTGGCCGTTTTGTCCGCCAATACCATGATTTCCGACGGCCCCGCAACGAGATCCAACGCGACTTCACCATAGAGCTGCCGTTTGGCCGCTGTCACATAGGCGTTGCCTGGACCGACGATTTTTTCAACTTTGCGAATTGTCTGCGTGCCATACCCCAAGGCGGCGACGGCATAGACGCCACCGAGCCGATAGACTTCCGTCGCACCCGCGATTTTGCAGGCATTTAGAACAGCGGGATTGATGTTACCGTCTTTCGCAGGTGGCGTGACAACCACGATTTCCTTTACACCGGCCGCCTTCGCGATGGCGACCGTATGTACGACCGTTGAGAGCAACGGCGCTGTGCCGCCCGGAATGTAGCAACCGACACGATCCAGCGGGGCGAACTGTTCGCCGAGCGTGACGCCTTCGCGCGGTGAGAACGACCACGCCTTCGGGATGCGCTGTTGCGCGAATGCGCTGACGTGCTCCGCCGCCGTCTTGATGGCCGTCAGCGTCTCGTCGTCGATTTTCGGCAGATTGTCGAGACTGACGCGGAAGGTTTCGGGCGTCAAATCGACATGGTCGAATCGTTTGGCGTATTCGACGAGCGCGGCATCGCCGTCGTTTTTGACGTCGGCGAGAATCTGCGCGACGCTTTTGTCGATTTGCGGATCGAAGGCGGAGCGTTTGATCAGCGGTTTCAGTTGTTCTTGGAAATCTGGAGAGTCTTGGAGTATGATGCGCATTTTTTCAAATAGCGGGCGGCGTTTCCGCCGCCCTTATGATGTTACGATTTATTTGAGTTCCTTGATGTAGATGTTGCGGAATTCGAGATGGCTGCCGTGGTGCTGCAGTTCGATCTGGCCGCTGGGGTAGATCGGAATGCGGCGGTTCCAGTAGTTCTCCATAACCGTGTTGTCAACGACGAGAATGCCGTTGAGCCAGACGGAGACGCGTTCGCCGACCATCTTGATGCGGAAGCGGTTCCACTGTCCGATCGGATTGTCCGCGATGACGAGCGCCTTGCTCGGATTCTTCTGGTTGTTGTAGAGGCCGCCCGAACCGATCTTCCACTGGTTCGGATCCCAAATCTGGACCTGCGGTGCGCCGCGGAGGTAGATGCCGGAGTCGCCGCCGGCGGTGATCTTCCAGTCGCAGTACATGTCGAAATCCGCGTAGTCCTTCATGGTGCAAAGGCTTCTGCCCTTGCCGTCGTAGTGGAGGGCGCCGTCCACCACTTTCCAGTGGGCGCGCATCACTTCGTCCGCCTCCTTCTGGGCGGCGGCGAGCTGTTCGGCGTTCATCTTCGCCCGGACTTCGGGGTTGTCGGCAGGGCCTTTCAAGAGGCCTTTCCAGCCAGTGAGATCGCGACCGTTGAAGAGCGGAACGTAGCCTTCGGGGGCGACGTTGATCGGTTCGTCTTCATACGGCATGAGCGGTTTGATGCGGATGTTCTTGAATTTGACGAGATCGCCATGGCCGAGCCAGCCGATGTGGCCTGTGCGACGGTCGAGGCCAGGATGTTTGGCGCGGCCTTTGCCGTCTGCCGTCTCCTGGATGTTCGCGATATCGGCGTCAACGATAACTTGGTCGTTGACAATGACTTTGATTTTCGTCCCCTTGGCGATGACGTGTTCGTGGTTCCATTCACCGGCGGGCTTCAGAGCGCCCTGCTTGGCGGGAACGACGCCGTAGATGGAGCCGTGGTGCTGCCACGGGGCGAGACCGCCTTTGTGCTTCTTGTAACCTTCGTTGTCGATGATCTGCAGTTCCATGCCGACGTAGGCGGGATCGCCTTCTTCGGGGGCGCGGACGGCGAGACCGTTGTTGGCACCGAGGCTGAGCAGGAAGTCGAAATGGAGCTCGAAATCGGAGAACTGCCACTGCGTGAGAATCTTGCCACCCTTCTTGGGATCGCAGAACATGATGCCGCCTTCTTCGATGCCATAGCCGCCAACGCTGCCCATCCAGCCCGTGAAGTCTTTGCCGTTGAACAGGTTGATGAAACCATCCTTGTCAGCCGGCGGGAGTGGCGGAGCTTTGATGACAGGCTTTTCAGCCGCTGGGAACTGCGCGGGGGCCTTGCCCGCCGCGTAGGCTTCCAATTCGACGACGTGGACGTATTTGCCGTTCGGGCCCGGGCCAACGCCTTTCGTGACGTTCAATTTGACATATTGCGCCTTGATGGGCTTGAACTTATGGACAAAGCCCTGCGCATCCGCGGGAACGGTGTTGTTCGGAACATCTGCGACTTTCGTCCATTTCTGGTTGTCTTCGGACACTTCGATGTTGTAGGAATAGGTACGGCTGCCGTCCCAGTAGAAGATGACGCGGGCGGTGTCGATTTCGGCAACTTGCTGCATATCAACGGTAATCCAGGTGGGGCACTGGTCGGTATGCCATCCGTCCGTCTTGCCGATCTTGCCGTCGGTCAGACGGTCGGGCGAGTAATGCTCTTCCTGCTGCGAACCAGCCGTGACAGGTTGACGGAGCAGAAGGTTCGGGCCAGCGGCTTTCGGCTGCTTACCGGTCAGCGAAAAGACTTCCAATTCAACGAGATGGACGGCTTCGTTGACGGAGTTCTTCAGGATGTTCAAGCGGACGTAGCGGGCCTTGACGGCGGGCACGATCGCATGGGCGATGCCCTGTTCCGTCGCAACCGCCTTGTTGGCGGACATATCGACGACTTTCTTCCAGTTCTGGTTATCGTCGGATACTTCGATGTTGTAGGTGTAGTAGCGGGTGTCGTCCCAATAGAAAGTCGGCTTGATGAAATTGATGGTTTCGGGCTGTTCGAGATCGACGGTGATCCAGCTGGGCCACTGGTTGCCGAACCACGACGCATCGCGGTCGATGATGCCGTCAACGGCCTTTTCGGGCGAATGGTTGCCCTGTTGCGGGCAGGAGGTCTTGACAGGCTTGCCGAAAGCGACGTTCACGCCGGCAGGCGGGAACTTGCCGAGCTGGGCCTGTGCTTTCGCCTTGAGGTCATCGTTGCCGGATTTGGCGATGACCTGCTCAAGGGCTGTGCGGGCGGGCAGCGTCAGGAGGCCGCGGTCGTTGTTGTTGCGCGAGCAGGCGATGTTCGTGGCGGCGACGGATGCTTCCGCGACGAGTTCCGGATTCTCAAATGCGGGAATGACAATGTTTTTCAACGCTTCGTCCGAACGGATGTCGCCGATGGCGGAGAGGATGAGTTTCTGCTCGTCATTGTTGATGCAGAGAGCTTGCGCCTTCTTCAGATTTTCGACGATTTGCGCAGGCGATTTGCCTTCTTTCAGCGCGGAGACGCGGATGAGGGCGCGGAGAGCGAGAACGCGATGGACGGCGTTGTCCTTCTGCGCGGCGATTTTCTCCAACGCGGGAGCGGCGGCAAAATTCGGCCAATCCGCGAGAGCGCGGACGGCGGCGTTTTTGAGATCGGCGTCCTGCGTGTCCAGATTGGCGACGACGGCTTCCAATGCGGGAGCGTTGCCGATCTTGGGCATGGTCTGCAGGAGGATGACTTTCGCGCCGATGGGGGCGTCTTTCAGCGCGGCGACGACGGTCTGCGCGGCCTTTTCATCCACGCGGGCGACCTGCGTCAAAACGGTCTGCGCGCCTTTGCGGAGGGAGGCGCTTTCCGTCTTCAGCATGAAATCGAGAACTTTCTGCGTATCAGCTGGAACGGCAAGGACTTCCAAAGCCTTGAGGGCGGCTTTGGCTTCATCCGCGTCGCCAGCAAGCATGGCGAAAACAGGAGCACTCTGCGCAACGGCCTTACGGGAGGCGAGAACTTCCGCCAAGGCGATTTTGCCTTGCTTCGTGGCGTTCGGAAGCGCGGCGGCCGCCGTGGCGGCGAAGGAGTCGGCCTGCTGCCAGCTGAGGGCGGATTTCAGAACGTCGATGTCCGCCTTTTCCGTTGCGGCGGCGAGTTTTGCGACGAGTTCCTTGACACCGTTGTCAACGCCGAAAGCCGTGATGGATTCGGCGGCGGCGGCGCGGACTTCAGCATTGGCGTTGCCGAGTGATTCCGTCACGAAGGGGAGGGCGGCGGGATCGGCGGCTCTGCCGAGCATGCGGACGATGGCCGCGGCGACTTCCGGTTTGGCCGTCTTGGCGGCTTCAATCGCCTTCGGCGTGACGATGGCTTTGGGCTGTCCTTCCAGCAGTTTCATCATGGCTTCGCGGCGGACGAAATCGCCGTTCGCGGCGGCGGCCAACAGGCCGTCGATGGTCGCTTCGGGGCCTTGCGCGTCCAGAAGAGCCGTCAGAGAGGCTTCGCCCGGCTGTGCGTCGTAGAACTTCTTGGCGATTTCGATGGCGACGGCTTTGTCCTTTACATTATTAATAAGGAGTGACAGGGCACCGGAGGCGGCGGAACGCTGGAAGGCGGTCTTTGCCTTCAGTTCGGCGAGCATCAGATCGGCGGCGGGAGCGTAGCCGATGTTGGCGAGAGCCGTGAAGACGATGGAACGCTGATGCGGCTTGGCCGTATCAAGCATCTTGACAAGCAGGTCAGCGGCCGCGGCGTCCTTCAGTTTGTTGAAGGCGGGGGCGTATTCGATGGCGACTTCGGGAGCCGCCTTGGCGGCCGCGTCACGCAAAGCCTTGCGGGAGTTTTCGGAATTGATCTGCACCAACGCGAAGATGGCGTATGTGCGGACTTTCGGATTGTCGAGCATCGGGACGATGGCGGGAACTTGCGCATCCGTTCCGCAGAGTTCGAGAGCTTTCACGACGACGCCTTTGGCGACATCGTCAACGGCGGTCGGAATATTCTCCGCGAGAGCGGCCGCGATGGCGGCGCGTTCGGTATCCGCTCCCGGACGAGACGAATACTGGACGAGCGATTCCAAGGCGAAGGAGGCCTGCACGACTGGCTTGTCGTTGGCTTCTTTCAAATTGGCGACGAGTTCCTTCACACCGTCTTTGCCAAGTTTCTGGAGTTCGAGGACAATTTTCTTGCCGTCTGCGGGATTGGCCCATTCAAGCTGGGCGGCCAGCTTCATGGCGCTTTGCGCGGAGACGGCGACTGCGGCGCTGGCGGCTAAAGCGAAAAGCAATGTTTTCATATCGTTTTTACCTCTTGTTAGTGACGTGGCGGAAAGGGGTTACATCAGACTCCACGGGGAACGCATGGGCTGTTCAGCGAGGCGGTTGGCTTCCGGATCGTTGATGAAGCGCATGGTCACGGGGTCGAAATGCAACTTGCGGCCTGTGCGGATGGCGATGTTCGCGAGATGGACGAGAATGTTCGAGCGGTTGCCGTTCATTTCGTTCAGACCGAACTTCTGGCGTGTACGGACGGAGATGTTGAAGTCTTTGATCATGGGCTTCATTTCCGGCAGGTATTTGACCTGCGCCGCAAGCGATTCCGGTTCCGTGCGGAAGTTCGGATAGACCTTCCCAAGAGGTCCTTCGACGTACGGCTTGCCCTTCGTTTCCTGTTCGCCCCATTCGCAAGATTCGAGGATGATCTTGCAGCCGTCGGCATATTTCATATAGACCTGTCCCCAGAGGCCGACCGCGTCCGGATGCTGCGGCCACGGCGCCGTCGCTTCAATTTCGACAGGGCTCGTATCGTCTTTGCCGAGCATGTACTGAACAGGATCGAGATAGTGCTGTCCCATATCCGCGAGACCACCGCCGTCATAGTCCCAATAACCACGGAAGGAGCCTTGCGTACGGTGATCCGTGAAGGGCTTCCAGGGGGCGGGACCGAGCCAGAGGTTGTAGTCGAGATCGTCCGGAACGGGTTGCGGCGGTAGGCCGATCTTGCCCATCCACATGGAGGCTTTCCAATGGAAGCCCGTGTGCATGGAGACGCGGACGGTCAGCGGCCAGCCGAGCAGGCCGGAACGGATGAGACGGGCGAGCGGATCGACGGTGGAGCCGAGGCCGTAGAAACCGCCGTAAAGGCGGAACCATGTGTTCAGACGGAAGACACGGCCGTTACGGCGGACGGCGTCCGCGACGGCCTGGCCTTCGGCGATGGTGCGTGTCATAGGCTTTTCCGCCCAGACGTCGCAGCCAGCGTTCAACGCATAAATATTCTGAAGAGCGTGCCAATGCGGCGGCGTGACGACGTGGACGACGTCGATCTCTTCATTGTCGATCATTTCACGGAAGTCAAGATATGCTTTGCAGTCGTGGCCGGCCTTCTTGGCGCGGGCGGCCGCGGCTTCACGGCGTGATTTGCGGACATCGCAGACGGCGACGAGTTTGGCCTGCGGGTCGTTGAGAACGTATCCGACATGGCCGCTGCCCATGCCGCCGACGCCGATGATGGCGTGGTTGATTTTGTCATTGGCGCCGCGGCGGCCAGGCCCCGCAAGAACGCTGCTCGGAATGATGGTGAAGCCCGCGCCGGCTGCGGCGCTGGTCGCCAAAAAGTCTCTTCTGTTCATTTTCGGCATGTCTTACCTCTTATTGTTGTTTGACTCAGACTGTCGGCCTGAAAATTATTAATTGTTTTTACTTAGATTCAAAGAACGCCTTGTAGGCCTTGTAGCCCATGTAGATGTCCAGTTTGCCGGCCGTTTCATAGGGGGCGTACATGGAGAACAGGCCGACGCCGCAATCGACGACGTTCATGCCGTAGTGCGCAAGGAAGTGGGCGATGGTGCCACCGCCGCCGACATCGACTTTGCCGAGTTCGCCCATCTGCCAGATGACTTTGTTGTCATTGAAAATGGTGCGGACTTTGGACATGAATTCGGCGGATGCATCAGACGAGCCGCCTTTGCCGCCGCCGCCCGTGTATTTCATCAAGGCGATGCCGCAGTTGATCTTCGGCATGTTGTGGGGGGAGGAGACATCGCCGAAGCCGGGGTCGTGGAGGGCGCAGACATCGGCAGAGAGCATTTGGGAATGTTCGAGGGCGCGGCGTGTCAGCAGATCGGAATATTTGTCAACGGTGAGATTGACGAGTTCGGCGACGGTGTTTTCCATGAAGGTGGATTCCATGCCGGTCTGGCCGACGGAACCGATCTCTTCCTTGTCGCAGATGACGGCGGCGGCGGTGCGGGACGGCGTGCCTTTCAGATCAAAAATGGCTTTGACGGCGCCGAACGCGCAGACGCGATCGTCCTGCCCGTAACCGAGAACCATGGATTTGTCCAATCCGAGATGACGTGCGGGGCCGGCGGGCGTGATTTCGATTTCAGCAGACGCAAAGTCCTCTTCCTCAAGACCATAGGTGTCTTTCATCAGTTTGAGGATGCGGAGTTTCGTCTTCTCGCCGACTTCTTTGTCGTCGTTCTCTTTGTCAATGGGGCGGGAGGCGATGAGAACGTTGAGGGCTTCGCCGGGGATGGCGGAGCCGAGCGGCTTGCCTGCCTGGTCACGGCCAAGATGCGGGAGAAGATCGGTGATGGTCAGAACAGGATCATCGGGCTTCTCGCCGATGTCCAGCTGGACTTTCGTGCCGTCTTTCTTGAAGATGACGCCATGGAGGGCGAGCGGGAGGGTGACCCACTGGTATTTCTTGATGCCGCCGTAGTAATGG
>JAFZIJ010000152.1 GCA_017554445.1 Victivallales bacterium | reverse complement strand
GGCAGGGCCATTTTAAATTGAACGGCGATGAAATGGACTGCGTGGCGGCCGCTGTGCAAGCCTCTGATTTCTTTGCGGAGGTGACGAGATTAAAGAGAGAGGGGAAGCAGTCACGTATTGTGTGTGATGCGCCGTCAGAGCGCATCAAAGTTGAATGGAAGTGGAAGAAAGCCGAGACAGAATTTATTGCCTCTGAACGGTTTCATGTACTGACGAATGTCATGCGACAATTGGCGAATCAGTCTATTCTGGAATATGATTTGATGCATGGCGGGAGCCTGTATGACGCGGATGTCGCGGTTTCTCCGAGATCGGCGGGACGCAAAGTTTTTTCACCGGAGAAACTGGTGGATGCCGTCAAAAACAGTCTTGTGCAGGCGACAATTCATGAGCAGTGGGCTTCCGGTTTATGCGCATTGGCATGGAGCATGTCTGATGCAGAATGGCAGGGATATGTGGCAGGGCTGTTTAATGATGTCAAATGGCACATGAAGAAACGTAAATTGTTGTTGCAGGCGCTCTTCAGTCATCCATGCAATTTGCCGTCAGAGAAAAAGAAACTTCTGCCTGCGCTGCTGACGGTGTTTCTTGAAAACTATGCACAGGACAAACGAGAAATGGACAAGGAATTGATAAACTTGTTGGGGGATGCTTGTTATTTCTGCAGTTTTATCAGGCCTCCGCTAAAGGAACAGACGTTGAAGAATCTGGCGGAACGCCATCCTGAAACCTATCATTTGGTTGAAAACCGTTTGAAAAATGGTCTGGAAAACGAAACCAAGGTAGATTTCTAAGTAGAGAACCGTTTGAAAAATGCGATAGTAAAACTGTGTTTTGGAAAGCGGAAAGCAAAAGCGTTTCTGACTGTTTTTAGCGCAGAAATTGGGGGCGGGATGTGCCATCCCAACGGATTGTATCTGTGTGGGATGGCCATTGGATGGCGTATTCCAAAGTGTTGCCGTCCAGATGCTTCGCTGTGATTTTCGGCTCCGCCGTGTTGGGCGGCAGTGGGATGAGTAATGCGCCAAAATGCGGGTTGACGGCGTTTGCATGGAAACGGATGCGCGGCATCGCCTGTGGTTGGCGACCGTCTTGCGGCGCGTAGATATCGACCGACGGCATGTCCATTGGTACAGCCGCGTTGACGATGAGCAGCATGGTGGATTTCGACGTTTCTTCTTGCTTCAAGTCGCGTTTTTGCATGCCGCCGGAAATCGTCGCATTATCGACGGTGAATGTCAATTCGCCAAATTGTTTCAGCGACAGGAAAGCTGGCTTGGCTTCGGTGGAACGTGTTAGAATGACGGAAGATATGGCGGCTTCAGGCTCACGCGTCATGATGCGGAGCGTGTGCTGTCCGGCGGCGAGTGTTGGTCGGAACGGCTTCTTGTCAATGGCACCATTTGAAACTTCGCCCCACTGCCAGACGGATGTCGTTGGCATGTGATAATGCTGGACAGGCAGGTCGTCGATTTGCACGCAGAAAGAGTCGCTCTTGTTGAGAATTTCGCCTTGTGCGGCGGTTTCAGCGAAGAGACGCCATTCGCCTGCTTCCGTGGTCGTGAACGTCCATTCAAGCTTGCCTGATTTTGCGTTCAATGGTGTGATGGCGTATTGCTTTGAAAGCGTGGGGGATACGGTGCGAATCAGCGCTCCGTTTTTGCGTGGGATGAATTCCTTGTCCGACCATGACAGCATCTGCCATGCGAAATCATGTTGCGCATCGTCCTTTTCGATGTCGTCGAAGACGGCTGCATAGGCGGGAGCGCCGTCGAATGGCTGGATGAAAAGATTGTGACGCAACGCTTTGCGTGCACCTATGCCAGGCCTGTTGTGGAAATTGTGCTGATAAGCTTCCGTGGCGTCTGCCAAGGCGTAGCCGGGCGTGGACGGCGTGGATGGCTCGAACGCAAGAATCTTGCCGTTTGTTCCTGTTCCGCAACCGCTTATGGCCTGCCCGCCGCCGTCGATCAAAACACAATTGTGGGCGAGCGTGTGGCAACGGCTGTCTTCGAATTTGTTATCGTTGCCGTAGCCTGCGTCGGCGGCCCACCGTTCGCCGTAGGCGTAGAGGGTGAAATGGCCTTTGTCCGACTGGTTGTGGGTGACATGGTAGTATTTGCCCGCTTCTGTGCTGAACATGACATCTTTGTCCGACCAGCCCGTCCGCCAGACGCAGAGGCCGCGATCGCGGAACCGAACGTCATGCGGCAGAACGTCTTCCGGCGGCGTCATGGCAGGCAGTTTGTCTTCCAGCAGGATGGACCATGGGAAGCCCGGGCGGCCCGCTTCATTCCATAAATAAGCCGCGAGGGAGTCTTGGTTGTGGACGGCGATTAGCATCGTCTCGAAGCCGACGGAGTCGTAGCCGCAGTCGTTTCGTGCATCCATCAGCGTCGTTCCAGGCAGCATGGAGGCGGCGAAAAACTGCGGTAGTTTAGCGATGTGCGGATGTTTGAACAAATCCTTTCCGCCGTGTTCACGAAGAAGCCAGGCGAAGATAAGACAGTTGGAAAAGCCGTATTTGCAATAACCTGCGCCTTCAGCGTAAGCTCCGTCGTCATCGACGCTGTTGTCGAACCACCGCTCCAAAACGGCGATGATTCGGTTCTGCAATGCGGTGATTTCCGGATAGTCCGCAAAAGCGATGGTCAGAAGGCCCGCCGCACCGCCGCAGACGCCGTTGAAATTGTGAACGTCTTTCCACCAGACTTTTCCGCTTTCCGCTTCACTGAGGAAGTTATCCAGATAGCCTTTTGCGCAGGCGGCGATGGTGTTGCGTTGCGCTTTTGTCATGCGTGGCGAGAAGAAGGCATAGCCCATGGCGAGGCCGCGCATCGTGTCGCCGCGGCCGCCGGCCATCGTGCCCGGACCGCTCATCCAATGCTGTTCGATGGGAAAGCGTTCGACCATCGTCAGTAGTAGTGAAATGCCTTTGTCCGAATACTTTGTGTCATCCGTCAACGCCCATGCCCAGCCGAGAGATTCCATCCAATTCGTCAGATTCCGTCCAACCGTGTGGCAGATGACGGCGGCACTGAGCGAGAGATTACGCCCTGACGGCGCAAGCTTCTCCGGATCAAGCGGTTCCGCCTTCAGAAAGCCATCTGCCGTACGGATGAGCTCCTGCGTGGCGGGATGACTTTTCAGTTTTTGTTTGATTTCTGCCGATATTGGAAAGACGGTATGAGCGCTGACGGCACCCAGAAGGCATAGACTGGAAATAGTGACAAGGCGGAATTTCATTTATAGTTGTTAGTGGCTAGTGGTTGGGAGGGCTGCGCTCCTGCGCGGCCGATGACGGGAGGGTTGCGCTCCTGCGCGGCCGGTGTTTAATAAAGCGTTCTCGCGATGATATTGTTCTGCAGGTTGGCGGGAAGGCGGACGAAATATTCGCTGTAGCCGCCGACACGGACGATCAAATCGCGATATTTGTCCGGTTCCTTCTGCGCTTCGAGCAGGGCGGCGGAATCGAGAACGTTGACGGAGAGCTGCTGTCCGCCGTTGTTGAAGAATGTCTTCCATAGGCCGATGAAACCGTCGCGGCCTTCAGGCGTGTTGAAGAGCGATTTTTCGAACTTCAGCTGGAAGACGAAACCGCTCTTGGCGAGCTTGTGGTCGTAGGAGAGGGCGGATTTAATGGCGGCGGTCGGACCATGCGTGTCGAAACCGGGCACGGCGCCGATGCTGTCCGCAAGATTCGGATCGCCTGCATGGCGGCCGGAGGCCGTCGCACCAAGCGTAGAACCATATGTCGCCGTGCGTTGGAACGTGCTGAGACCACCACCGTAGATGCCGTTGACGGGATCGCGCCATGTGCGGTAGCGGGTCATATCTGAATAATGATGGCGGATGATTTCGGCGGCAAGATCATCGACTTCCGGATTGTCGTTGCCGAATTTCGCCTTGTAGTCGCGAAGCTTCAGGCGGAGCTGTTCGTTGTCTTTGAAATCGTCACGAAGGGCCTGCAGAAGTTCGTCCATGGAGATTTCGTGGGTGTCGTAGACGAAATGCTTGATGGCGGCGAGAGAATCCGCCGCATCCGCGAGACCTTCCGTGAGAATCTGGCCGTGGTTGTAGAACGGGCCGCCATGCTTGTAGTCTTTTCCATGTTCGACGCAACCACGGATCATGTTGGAACGGAATGGATTGGGGGCGTGTTCGCCATAGACCTGCTGGGCTTTGTTCGCCATGTTGACGACCATTTCCACGGCCCAGTCGAGCTGTTTCTTGTAGGCGGCGAAGAATTCATCGAACGTCTTGAAATCGCGCGCGTCGCCAGTCTGTGGGCCGATGATTTCATGCGTGTGGAGGCATTCGCCATTGAAGAGCGCGTATTCGAGACATTTGACGACAGAGATTTCGCCGTCCTCCAAGCCCATGTGGGACTTGCCTTGAATGTCGATCTGATTGCAGCCGTTCATACAGTAATTGTGTGAGTCAACTGGCGGAATACCAAGGGCTTCCAACGCGGGGCAAACGACCTCGTCGTTGTAGAGCGCAGGCATGCCGATGCCAGTCGCAAGCGTCTTGTATGCTTCATCGAAGATTTTCTTCGGCGTGTTGCGGTGGCAGCGAAGCGTGATGTTTGGCGTGTTGAAACGGAACTTCCGTGCGACGGCCATCACTTCATAGGTAAGCGGATTGGACATGTCGTTCCAATTTTCATCGCTGCCGCCGATACAGAGGTTCCATGCGCGGAGCTTATGGAAGCCTATCCATAAGTGTTCCAACGCCATACGCGCATCATCCGGATCGCTGTTGTTGTAGGCGCTGAGCATGAATTGATCGAAACGGCCGGGCGAATCCGTGCCGTCGAACGTGAAGCAGAGATAGAAGCATGCGCAAGCGGCGAGAAAATCTGGCGCGGGTTTGCGGGGGATGACTTTAAATGCTTCCGCCAGACGCATGTAGAGCTTTGCGATTTCTGGCGAAGCGACCTTTTGGGCGAGTTCGGCAGCTTCCACGGCGCAACGGTCGCCGACGGTGTCCAACGCTTCCAAAGCGGTCAACGACGCGTCGTACCAATCGGAGGCTTCTGGATGTTGCGGACGGTATTTGGCGATGCGGTTGCGCAGGCCATCCGTTCCGTGTTCGAGAAGCATCTGGTAGTCTGGATTGGAATGGCCGCCCCATGTGCCGCCCCAGCCTGTGTGGTTGGCCATGAATTTGCGGTCGAGTTCCGTCTGCGTTTCGCCAATCAACCTGCCAGTGGCTTGCGGGATGAAGACTTCCTTGATGTGGTTGATGTCATCCGCCAGTTCGGGATGTTCCTTAGCCTCGTTGTCGAGACGGCCGACATCGACGCAGATTCCGCCGCCGAACAAATAGGTGACGGCTGGCTTCCAGCCTGCGTTCGGGAAGACGACTTCTTCATCGAACACTAGCGGCAAGACTTTGGCGTTTTCTAACATGCCGCTGGCGATCTGCCGACTGAGATTTTTGGAAGGGCAGGAAAGGAATCCGTATGCAAACGGTTCAATGGTCTTGATGGCGTCGTTCATGGTTTTGCTCTTTTATATAAGGTAAAAAATCACTCAAATAATATTGTAAATTTCATTCAGCGGTTTGTCAAAGAAAAATAAGAAATTATCTTTAAAAATGGTTGTTTGTGTTTCATCTTCAAATCAAAAAAGGAAAGACACATGAAAATCGGCATCACGACATTACTGTATCACAAGCGTGGTTTCTTCAAATGCCTCGAAGACATCGCCAGAATCGGTTATGAATATGTGGAATTGAATTGCGTGCGTGGCTACTATGGCCATTTCAATTCGATTCAACTGGCGGATTCTCCCGAACTCTTGGAGATGATCGCCAATGCCTTGAAAAAGAACAATTTGAAGTGTTCTGGCGTGGATTGCCACGGCTTGTATCAGGGACCGCGATTCGACATGCGATATACGGAGGAATATACGGAAGCGACGATGAAAATCGCAAAAGCCGTCGCTGCTCCAATGGTGATAACCAGTTATCCCCACGGCGACGCAATGTGGGAGGAACGTGTCAACGGGACGCGTCGGCTGGCTCAAATGGCTCGTGCGGAAGGACTTGGCTTCGCCGTTGAGGCGGAGGGCGGATTCGCGATTTCAAACAGCACGACGATGCAGAAATTCATCGATGAAGTTGGTGACGGTCTGGTGACCGTCAATTTCGATCCGTCGCATTACATGGTAGCGGGAGAGGATCCTGTCGAAGTGCTGCGCAAATTCCGTAATGTGTTGGGACATGTTCATTTCAAGGAATATACGGACGGAATCCATTCCGCCTATTACAAAGGTACGCCTAACTCCGTGGCGGATCGCGTCTTGCGCGAATTGTCGTCATGGCCATACGACGGCGTGGTGTCCGTCGAAACATTGGCGGATATTTGCGACGAGCCAGAAGCAATGTCGCGTGAGATTTTCGCCGGAATCCAGAAACGGCTGAAGGAGTTTTAAATAACCTCTTCGTCGCTTTCGTCCCTTTAGTCCCTTTTGTCTTTTTTAGGAAATATCATGAAACATACTTTACTGATGGTTGGTTTGAGTTTGATGACGTTGGCTACCCATGCGGAGGAACCATTGGCGAGGTTCGGTCTGCTGGCGGATCCGCAATATACGGATCATGATCCAGAGATCGGCCGTAACTATCGTGCGGGCAAGGAGATCATTAAATCCACGCTTGAACGGTTTAATCAAGAGGAACGGCTTGATTTTGTCTGCAATTTGGGCGATATCGTCGATGGCCGCATTAAGGAAGAGTTGCCTGAAGTCGTGGAAGTCTTCAAGACGAGCAAGTTTCCTGTTAAGCATACAATCGGCAATCATGATATGAAGAAGCAGTCGGATGAAGACTTGCGGAAAGCATTTGGCCTGAAGGACTTCAACTACATGTTCAAGGTTGGCGGCGTCCGTTTTCTTGTAATCCATTCTCTGGAAGTTTCCACTTTGCGGCCGAAAGGATCGCCGGAATATGCGGAAGCGGAGGCGTATCTGCAGGCCCATTCGGATCGCAAGTTGCAAAAATACAACGGGATGCTGTCGGTTGCAGGAAAACGCTGGCTGGATGAGCAATTGACAGCGGCGGATGCGGCCGGCGAACATGTCATCGTCATGACGCACGTGCCAATCTACGACAAGGCCGCCAGCAAGTCTTGTGTTTTCTGGGATGCCGACGAGATGTTGAAATTGGTGGATGCCCATCCCTGCCTGAAGGCATGGTTGTCCGGCCATGAACATAAAGGCGGTCTAGCGGTGCGCAAAGGTGTGTTGCACAAGACCGTCAAAGGACTGTGCGAAATGAAGGAGCCGACGGGTGTCATCGTCAACGTCTATCGCGACCGCATTGAACTGAAAGGCTTTGGCGAAGAGACAGACTATATATTTAAGTTTTAGCTAAAAGCTTAAAGCTGAAAAACTTAAAGCAAATTCAGGAAGGCCGCGTTAAATTAGCGCGGCCTTCCTATTTTGGGGATGTTGCATTTTTGATAAAGATATAACATTGCGGCCCGGATCAAAGGATATGAATTTTTGTTTGGCAAGCTGTATGGTTTATCTGGATAAAAATACAAAATTTATTTATCCTGAAATAAATTAGTTATTTTTCTTTTTGCTTTTGCTTGATATGATGCAAATATAGATTATACTATATATTATTCATGATATGTTATGCTCCGTTTAAAGCGATAAAGGTGGCAGAGGGCCAAATGTTGGGGGATGAACGCCATAGGCGCGAAGTCCACACATGGACTACGATAGGACAATGACCTGATGAAAAACGAGAATTATCTTCAGAAAGCAGAATTCCAGCTGTTTCAGTCGCAGGCGGACGGGAAGGATGTCAAAGTCCAAGTCGTCATCAAGGATGAGACCATCTGGCTGAGTCAGATGGGTATGGCAGAATTGTTCAATGTTGACAGGAGTGTCATTTCACGACATCTAAAAAATATTTTTGATGAGAGGTAATTTCAAAAGTCTGATTTTTTCATGGAAAACATGAAAAAAAATGTAGAGGCTACATATTAATGGTGGTGTTGTTACATAGGAGAAATATGAAGCCTCTACAACAGTTTTACTTTAACATGCAAATGTTCCTTTT
>JAFZIJ010000151.1 GCA_017554445.1 Victivallales bacterium | reverse complement strand
GGTCGGAGTCCCAACGGATGCCGCGGGAGACGTGGAGGAGGAGTTCCGGCTTGTAGAGCAGGATGGAGGAAATTTTGTCATAGATGTTTTCCGTGGGATGGAAGTGGCCCATGTCCAGCGTGAGCATCTGTGGATGCGTCATCGCGTAGCCCATGTAGAATTCATGGGAGCCGACGACATAGTCTTCAGAACCAAGGCCGAAGAGCTTGCATTCGACGCCGTCTTTGCAATATTTTTCGTCGATCTTTTCGGCGAAGATTTCATCATAGGCTTCGATGAGGCGTTTGCGGGGGGCCCAGCGATCGACAGGCTGATCTTTTGCGCCATCGGGAATCCAGTGGTTGACGACGCATGCGCAGCCTTGGTTCTTGCCCATGGCTTCGGCGATGCGGCGGCAGCATTTGTCATGGCGAATCCAGAAGTTGCGGATGTCGTCGTTGGCATGGGAGAGTGTATATCCATCATTTGCAAGCGGATGCGCGAAGAACGTGGGGTTGAAATCAAGCGGAATGCCGTTGTCTTTCGACCATTTCATCCAGTTGGCGAAATGCTCGGGGCCGATCTGATCACGGTCAACGACTTTGCCGTTCGTTTCGGCATAGATGGCGTGAAGGTTGAAGCGCTTCTTACCGGGGATGAGCGAGAAGGCCTTTTCGGCGTCTTTGCGGAGCATGTCCGCCGTGAGGGCGGGACCGGGGTAGTTGCCGATGGCCATGATGCCGCCGCCGGAGACGGATTCATCATGGACTTCGAAGCCTTTCACATCGTCGCCCTGCCAGCAGTGGAGGGAGATGGCGGTGTTGGCGAGCGTGGTCAGAGCCGCGTCCGTGTCAACGCCGATGGTCTTGTAGAAGGCTTTCGCGCAGTCATAGCGTTTCTGAATGATTTCGGGGGTAAGATACTGGAACATGTTTACTCCTGTTGGTGAATGTTGAATATTGTTGAAATTGAGTGAGTTGCGTTGAATGAATCACCAGCTGCCGTGCATGGCTGCGGCCTTGATGAAATCGAAATTCTTGGCTGCGTCCTGATGTTTGAGAATCTCGATGGCGACGAGATCGGGAGCGGGGAGGGCGCCGACGGAAGCGAAGAAATCAATCTTCTCAGCGGTGGATTTGAACATCTTGTCCGCTTTTTCGTCGATGAACGAGAGATCCGCGAAACGGAGGAGACGTGTATGGCCGACCATCACCTGCGCGCCTTTCAGGAAGGTCTTGTGGTGTTTCTTGAGGGCGTGTGCGTCAAAATCATCGACGAGACGCTGGCCGGGCTTGTTGCCTTCCGTTCCGACGTTGATGGGCAGGTCCAGAGCGAGAGCGGCTTCGACATATTTGTCCAGATTGGCGGCCTTATGGGCGGCGACTTCCGGATCTTTGAAATTCCAGTTGCGGTCCGGAATGATGTTGACGGCGGCGACGCCTTTTTCTTTCAAGAGTTTCAACTGGGCGTATGGATCCGCTTCGCCTTCCGTGTCGCCGTCGAGCCAAGCGGTCATCGGAATGGCGCGGCATTCGCGGATCATGCTGATGACGGTGTCTAGAGCGGGGAACGTCTTGTCGTCCGGCTGCTGGTAGCCGATGCCGCCGCGTTTGATGAGCTTGGAACGGAGTAGATCCGTGAAAGCGTTGGCGTTGTTGATCTTGGCCATCATGTCTTCCAGTTTGGCATTGAAGATGCGCGCCCAGAATTCGGCGGCTTTTTCAGGGGAGCCGAGAACTTTCAGCGACTTTTCGTAGAAGGCAACACAGATGTGGCGTTCCGTCGCATTGCCTTCTGGCGTGATCGGCAGGACGTCTTTGTCATAATCTAGTTGGAACGCATCCAACTTGGCGTTGATTCGCGCGATGACGGCACGGTTGCGGGCATGGGAACGCTCCAGCATGTCCGCGAGTATTTTTTCCGCCTGTGAGCCTTTGGCGGGCTTTTTCACGAATCCGAAGCCCATGAAATAGAAGACGCCGGCCTCGCCGGGGGAGTTGATATCGACATTTGCGTATTCTTTGAAGAAGACACGTGATTCGAAGCCGACGGCGGTACGGAGCTGTAGGATGTCGCCTGCGGCGAGAAATTCGTCCATGCCTTGCAGGACGTCGAAATCGCAGATGGCGGCGGAATAAAGTCCGAGCTTCTTCATCTCATAGGCGATCTGGGAGGGGGACCAACCTTCGCCGTTGTAGGAGAAGAAGGTATGGATGTGCATGTTGACGCGGTTGTTTTCCGGCGGGAACTGCGTGGAGGCCGCCAGCGAGGTCAGTTCGGCGCGGCGGAGGGAGGCATCGAATGATGAAAGATTCATGTTGTGGTTTTTCCTGCTTTAAGGGTGGGTCCACGGTTTTATATTTTATATAATGTATGACAATCTATGAACTTTAAGGGAAAAATACCAAAAGTCAAGTCACGGTGGTCGTTGTTGCAAAATAAAACGGCGGTTTCATGAGAAACCGCCGTTTGGAGGAGATGGAGCGGGCGAACGGACTCGAACCGTCGACAGCCACCTTGGCAAGGTGGCGCTCTACCAACTGAGCTACGCCCGCATCTTATTGAATGGAGCGGGCGAACGGACTCGAACCGTCGACAGCCACCTTGGCAAGGTGGCGCTCTACCAACTGAGCTACGCCCGCATCTGGAAAGATGCTATAGAATGGAGCGGGCGAACGGACTCGAACCGTCGACAGCCACCTTGGCAAGGTGGCGCTCTACCAACTGAGCTACGCCCGCGTTCCTATGAAACGCCTTTTACATTAATTCATGATTCACAATTTGCAAGCCAAGCGACAGAACTTTTCCTTAAAAGTTCACCCCTTGTTGTCGTTTTCACGGATTTTTCCGCGTTGGATTTTGCCCGAAATGGATTTGGGCAGTTCATCGACGAATTCGACGATTCGCGGATATTTGTAGGGCGCCGTCGTCTTCTTGACGTGGTTCTGAAGTTCTTTGGCGAGTTCCGGGCTTGCAACATAGCCGCGCTGTTTGGCGAGCACGACAGTCGCTTTGACAACCTGTCCGCGGATGGGATCCGGAGCGGCGGTGACGGCGCATTCCAACACGCATGGATGTTCCATGAGGGCGGATTCGACTTCGAAGGGGGAAATACGGTAGCCGGAGCATTTGATCACGTCGTCGTTACGGCCAACGAACCAGATGTATCCGTCCGAATCACGCCATGCCATGTCGCCCGTATAGTAGTCGCCGTTTTTCCATGATTTCGCCATGGCGTCTGGAGCACGGTAGTATTCGCGGAAGAGGCCGGCGGGGCGTTGCGCAACAGCGTTACGGATGACGATGTTGCCGGGAACGCCGTCTTCGCAAGGCTTTCCGTCGTCGTCAAGCAGTTCCAAATCAAACAACGGCGAGAATTTGCCAGTGGAGCCGGGCTTGATGGGAATCCACGGCTGGAAATTGGCGATCAGTACGGAGGTCTCCGTCTGACCAAAGCCTTCAACGAGCGGGAGCCCTGTGATTTTCATCCATTGGTTGTACACTTCCGGATTCAGCGGTTCGCCGGCGATGGAGCACTGCTTCAGACGGGAGAAATCAAATTGTGAAAGGTCTTCCTTAATGAGAAAACGATAGATGGTCGGCGGGGCGCAGAATGTCGTGATCTGCAATCTGTCCATGGCGCGAAGAAGCTTTGCGGCTTCGAAATGGCCTTCTTCGTCATATGCGGCGATGACGGCGCCGCACATCCACTGGCCGTAGATTTTCCCCCATGCGAATTTCGCCCAGCCGGAGTCGGACGATGTCAGATGGCGTGTGCCTTCCTCCACGCGTTGCCAGTATTTGGCGGTGACGATATGGCCGATGGGAAGCGTGTAGTCATGGATGACCATCTTCGGATGGCTGGCCGTTCCGGAGGTGAAATACATGAGCATCGTATCGCGTTCGCCCGCGTAATCGGCGCCTGTCGGCTTCTGCCATTCGGTGGAGCATTTGGCGACTTCCGTGCGATAGTCCAGCCATCCTTCCGGAATACGGCTTCCGACAGCGGCCAGCTTCTGGACGGTGGGGCAGCCGGGCATGGCTTCGATGACATGGCCTGTGATGATGGGATCGTCGATAGTCACAATCATCTTGATGCTGGCGGCTTGCGCACGATAGATGATGTCTTTCGCCGTCAACAGGTAGGTGGCGGGAATGACGATGGCACCTATTTTGTGGAGGGCGATCATGCAGACCCAGACTTCGACACGCTGTTTGAGGATGAGCATGACGGTATCACCTTTGCGGATGCCCTGCGCTTTGAAGAAATTGGCCGCCTGATTGGACATCCGTTTTAAGTCACCGAAAGAGAAGACTTTGACGTCATCCGATTCGTCATTTGTCCAAGCGAGGGCAGGCTTGTCGTCCTGTTCGGCCGCCCATGCGTCTATGCAGTCGTAGCCGAAATTGAAGCCTTTGGGGATGATGACTTTGTAGTTCTGCTTGAAGTCTTCGTATGAATCAAAATCCTGACGTGGAAGTATTTTATCTAAGATGCTCATAATTAGATGCTAAAACAAAAAAGTGGGTGACGCAGAAGGCTCGGTTCGTCTTATTTCGTGTCTTTGGAAATGATGGTGACGAATTTCGCGGGGCCACCGACGGCGCGTTGGCCGTGGGGGATTCGCGGGTCGAAATACAACGAATCGCCGGCGTTGAGGAAGAATTCATGCTTGCCGAGAACGACCTTGACGGTGCCTTCGAGTACGAGATTGAATTCCTGTCCGCCGTGGGCGACAAGGCTGGCTTCGTGCGCTTCGTCTTCATGTGGCTCCAAACAGACGTACAGGGGTTCCATGATACGTCCTTTGAAGTTATAGGCGAGCGACTGGAAGCTGTAGCCCGGATAGCGATCTACGTCAACCCCTTGCCCTGAGCGGACAAGGGTGTAGTCTCCCATTTTCGGATCTTCACCAGTGAGAAGCACGGTGAAATCAACATTGAAAAGATCGGCCAGTTCGTAGAGTGTGCTGATGGGAATGGACTTTACGTTGTTTTCGAAGTCCAGATATTCCTGCTCGGATATGTTGAGTTTCGCCGCAACATCGACTGAAGAATATTCGAGTATGTCTCGGAGTTCACGGATGCGGGCTGCAATTTGGGCTGGATTGTTGGCCATGAGGAGGTCCTTGCGTGTCTGCCTGCGGGGCATGGCAGTAGTTCAGATGATATTTTTATTTTCATATATTAATATAATATGGTAATGAAAAAATGCATTTATACTTGCCAACTCTTTGTCTTTGGTTTGTTTTTTTCAAACGAAAATTGAGAAAAGATGATTCTTTTTCCCTTGCAATCATGCAAAATTTGCGTGATTATCATAAATATGTGTTAATGATAATCATATCTATGGATAAATTCTTTATGCATGAAATAAAATTTGCATGGAATTTTGGCGGAATTAAATTTCTATGTTACCTTAATAAATAATTATGATAATAGATTCATGATATGAAAATGATAATTGTCGTTGTATATTAGTAACATTGTATTATTTGAGAATGGGGTTTGACATGGGAGAAGCATCATGGACAAGAAAAAGGATAGCAAGATGAACATGAAAAAGGAAATGGCGGAGAACCATCATCGGGTTCCGATTATGGAGGAGGTTCGAAAAGCATTGCGAGAAAAGAGACTGGGGTTTGGAATGTCATATACGGCCGCGGCTGAGTTTATAGGTGTTCATTGGTCTACATATCGAAAATGGGAGACAGGTGAGACGACTCAATACACGCGAGAGGTTGAACGTCGCGTCCAGTGTTTTCTCACGGAGGAGAAACCGTCCATGGCGACTCTTGATGAACATGAGAAATCCTCCCGCATGATGGAAAAGTTGATTCACCGCCTTCGCAACACGTATCGTCTTTGCCAGAGGCAACCGCGTCTGCAGGAACGCCTAGCTATCCGCTTGGAAGGGTTGATTGATGACATTTTGAGTCTCTCCTCACTGAATCCATAATCAGGACGGCGTTGCTAACCTTTCAATCGGCCTGTTGCATTCTTGTGTCTATAAAGCGCATGCTGGATTTTACAGGCATGCACATGATAGTGGAATTTCAAAACTTAAGCAGAACGAAGCCTAAAGGCGGTAGCTGAGTCTGGATGGAAAGCGCACTGTCCTGACGGCGCGTCACTGCGATGGGCTGCCAAGAGCCGTCATAGGCAAGCCGTTGAACGGCAGAAGTCTGTGCCCACGGGCCGGCCAGGGGAAGTTCATCCAACATGTCGAGCCCGATATTGAGGACGACGGCGATTTTGGATCTGTCTGGCAGAATGGCGGCCTTTAGGAGTATTTCCGCGTCGTCTGGGTACCAGATTGGCAAAACATCCAGTTTTTGCAGGCATTTGATAAAAAGTTGTTTACGTGTTTCATTGAATATTCCGAATGAACGAAGACCGTCATTCCAGCCATATTCATGCGCAAATGTGATGACGGATGTACCGTCGTTCTTTTCGTAGAGCAGAGCTCCCGGAGCAAGTTTTTTCTGGTTGATGTCGAAAATGAACGAACGATGGTAGAGATTTGTCAGAATCTGTGTCCCTTCTGCTGGTTTGAGCAAAGCGATGCCGCTGTTGTTGAAAGGCATGATCTCTTGACTGTCGGCTTGTTCATAAGTGACATGTTCTAGAGACCATGGCTCAGCCGTGCAACCACAGAGGCTAGACAGCCCCCGTTTTGCCAATGCGATTGCCGCACCGCCGTCGAGCAGGACGTTGTGTTTGAAAAGCGCCTTGAGTTCATCGTCGGAAATCACGTTGATTTGCAGGGCGGATAGTGCGATGGCGTTGCTCGGCTTCTTTGAGAAGTAGATGGGAAGTCCCATGCGTCCGAACGTCTCATGCCATCCGCCGATTGTCGGACTGGTCGGATAGTTGAAGACTGGTGTGGACGGCATTGGGATGCATATGCCCTGCCATTGCGGCTTCATGGCATAAATCGTCTCCAATTGGTTGGATATTTCGGCCAGAGCCTTCCTGTACGCTTTTCCGGAATTCGGCTCGAAGGACGACATGCGTGTAATCCAGTATTTACCGCCTTTACATCCTTCCAAGGCGGACATCGTCACATGCATGCGGAGCGTTGCAGCTGAAGTGGAGTAGCGGTTTTGGGGGAACGTGTCGGGCTCGCAGATGAGCGTGACGTCGTCGTCGAAGGCGGCAACCTGCGTGGCGGTGAAATGCAACCACGCGGGTATATTGCGCAGGGAGTCCTGCAGATAGCGGGCGTTGTTGATACGAATGACGGCTTCACCTGTGTTGCCCGCCAGTATTTTCGCGACAGCCGGAGCATGGCGGACATCCTGCGAGCATAGGCAGAAGCTGCATGGGATGGACGGATTGACGGCATTGATGGAGTCACGGATGAGATGGGCGTATTTGACCATGGATTCCTGAAGAATGTCATCCATGATATGCGCGTCCTCCCTTGAAGACTTGACAGCTTCGCGCAACTCATCCGATGTCAGATTTCGTCCAGTTTTTTGGTTGAAAAGCGCTGTGTGGAGCGGGCAGAAGCAGGCGGAACGGCCTGTAATGAAACGCGTATCGTCGTCCAGCATGAAGAAATCAGGCTGCGCGGCGGCCGCGGTCATAATGGCCTTGCGGACATAGTCGCGGAACGGTTCCCCTTCGGGACACATGGTGTATTGGTAATTGCCGTCTATACGGCGTATCTGCTGGAAATTCGTCGGTGAATCTGGAACCCACCCATGGCCCCATGTGGCTTGGATGAGAATACCCGTCGGAACGCCCTTTTCTTTCAGAAGTTTCTGGAAGATTTTAAAGCGGGACGTGTATTCGGCGGCTTTGTCGATCGCTGGAACTCCTTCTGGAACAAGCGTAAACGAAAATGCCACGGAGTCGATTACCTTGTCATTGTAAAGGTTGACGATGTCAGCCGTGATTTCTTCAGCGTGATTGACGAGCAGGGGGACGATGTCGATTTTATGCATGGTCATTGTCTGGGATAGTAATGTGGTCGTGAACAGGAATAGGTTGAGAAGACTGGAATGTTTAAACATGACGTTTACATTAATGTAGTTTATGAAAATAATCAAGGCAAAGAGGAAAAAACATGCCGTATCCACAATTTGAACGACAATTGCTAAAAATCAAGCCATTGTCAGAAAGATATAATAAGGTATATATAGAACGGGACTATGTGCGGTCTGACACGCCCGTGCCAAATGATTGTGGCATTGACGAATCTCTGATGGATGAAGTTGTCGAACGAATACGGCAAGCTCGTGCGAATGGCCGTCCCGTCATGATGGCGTTCGGCGCGCATTCTATCAAGAATGGTCTAGGCCCTCTGATGGTGGATTTGATGGAACGCGGCTGGTTGACGCATCTTGCAACAAACGGGGCGGGAATCATTCACGATTGGGAGTTCGCTTTTCAAGGCCAGTCTAGCGAAGATGTTCGGGCGAATGTGAAGCAGGGCCAGTTCGGTATCTGGCAGGAGACGGGTTATTTCATCAATTTGGCGATTGTCGTTGGCGCATATGAAGGGCTAGGCTACGGCGAATCCGTTGGCGCAATGATTGAGCATGAGGGGCTGATGATTCCTGACGTGCAGTCGTTGCAAGACGAAATCAAACAACGTGTGGCGGATGATCCTGCATGGGCGGCTGGCGCCGCAGATCTTTTGAAGATAGTTCGGATGTTCGACTTGAAACCTGGCTGGATGTCCATTCCGCATCCTTATAAAAAATATAGCGCACAGGCGAACGCCTTTCGTCTGCATGTGCCGTTCACAAGCCATCCAATGTTCGGTCATGATATCATCTACACGCATCCGATGAACTGTGGGGCGGCTATAGGACGTGCTGCGGAACGTGATTTTCTGACGTTTGCGGAGCAGGTCCATCATTTGGAAGGCGGCGTCTATCTGTCCGTCGGTTCCGCTGTCATGTCGCCGATGATTTTCGAAAAATCGCTCTCAATGTCGCAGAATATGGAAATCCAGGCGGGGCGGCATATTGACAACCACTATATGTTGGTGGTCGATTTGGCGAAAAGCAGTTGGGATTGGAGCAAGGATGGTGAACCGCCCATGGACAATCCTGCCTATTATCTCCGCTATTGCAAAACGTTCAACCGCATGGGCGGAACCATGCGCTACCTCTCGGCGGACAACCGTCATTTTCTTCTGAAACTTTCACAAAAACTGAAATAACAAGGAGTTATCATGGACCGCGTGACGTTGGGGAGAACTGGCTTGAACGTGTGCAAGAACGGTTTTGGCGCCCTCCCAATCCAGCGAATTAGCTGCGATGAGGCCGCGAAACTAATTGTCAAAGCCTATCAGCACGGTATCGATCTGTTCGACACGGCTAATTTCTATACGGACAGTGAGAAGAAGATCGGTATCGCCATGTCGCAGATGAAGCGGGAGAATATCGTCATCACGACGAAGACTGGAGCGGCAACGCCGGAAGTCTTCTGGCAGCATCTGGACAATTCCCTGCGCATGATGCATACCGATTATATTGATATCTATCAATTCCATAATCTGAGGACATGTCCGTTGCCGAATGACGGCAGCGGACTGTATGAATGCATGCTGGAAGCGAGGAAACAAGGCAAAATCCGTTTCATTGGCTTGACGAACCATCGTTTGGACACGGCCAAAACATGTATTGAATCAGGACTTTACGATAGTCTACAGTTCCCGTTCAGCTACCTTTCCGGAGAACCGGAGAAGCAGTTGGTCGAATATTGCAAACAGGCGAACATGGGCTTCATTGCCATGAAGGCGCTGTCTGGAGGTTTGATCAAAAACAGCCGTGCAGCGTATGCCTATTTGCGACAGTTCCCTTCAGTCCTGCCGATTTGGGGCGTTCAACGGGAAAGTGAACTGGACGAATTTATAAGCTATAACGACAATCCGCCGTCGATGGATGCGGAATTGCAAGCCGTCATCGATGCTGACCGGAAGGAGTTGACTGGTGAATTCTGTCGTGGTTGCGGATACTGCATGCCGTGCCCTGCAGGAATAGAAATCAACAACTGCGCGCGTATGTCATTGTTGTTGAGACGATCGCCGTCCGCTGGCCATCTGACTCCCTCTGGACAGGCGAAGATGGCCAAAATCAAAGAGTGCAAGCATTGTGGAAAATGCAAGTCCAAATGCCCGTATGGTTTGGACACCCCTGAGCTGTTGCGGCGCAACTTGGAGGATTACGAACAATTTCTGGCGGAATACAAGAAAACGCATCCGGATTCTTGATTTGAGAAATGCCGTGCACGACCATAAAAATCATGGCGTGAGTTTGCATTTTGGAAAAACATGCTATATTAATTCGCGTAACCATCAAAGACGATGTTTTGTCGTCAAAAACTCAATTCGCAACAGGCGGTCGTCGCCACGAGGCGGTGTCCGATAATTCTTTTTGCGAAATGATCTGATGGGAAAAACTGCCATGATTGCTTGAAAAAACAGAAAAGCATGATATGGTAATTGTCGTGTCGGATGAAAAGACAAACAGACGGCATGATATTGGCGGAAAGATCCGCCGGCTCTTTGGAAACCGAGCAGCGCAATATGAGCGAACATGATTTTTAGATGGAAGGGTTCCCCATGCGATGCATGGGGCTCCTCCCCGAGAAAATCCTTAAAATTACTAATTATTGAATCGACAGGATGGCGGCGCCGTTGTGCGCCGCCGTTTGGACTTTTCAGAGATGGAGAGTTTGATCCTGG
>JAFZIJ010000150.1 GCA_017554445.1 Victivallales bacterium | reverse complement strand
CGTATATGACTGGATTGAAACGGTATGTAACGATTGGTGGTTGCGGCTATTGCATCGTGTGGATTTCGCCTGACGGCGTGACGACGGATTATCGCAGCATTCTGGATCCGGAATACTGCACGAGCATTAAAATGAGATAACAATTCATAATTCATAATTGAAAAACAGTATGCGTAAGTCTTTTAGAATGTTGGTGTTATTGGTTGTGGTTGCCAATATGGTCATGGCGAAAGAAGTCGTGTATCGTTGTGATTTCACGAAAGGAACGGAAGGCTGGCAGGCGTGGTGCGAGTTTCCAGAGAACCACATCTCCACGGGAACAGCGGTGGTTGATGGTCAGCCTGTGCTTGATTTGAAAGGAAAAGGCGGCTGGCTGACACCTGTCATTTTCAAGTTGCCGAAACCCATCAAATGCACGGAAAAGACAATGCTGCATTTCAAGATTTGGGCGGATCAGCCGATTGAATGCGACATCAATATCGGCAACATGGAGGAGCAGGCCCAGTATGCGCATACCTTCGATTTGAAGGCTAATGAATGGACGGAGGTCCAGCGGTATTTCGCCAAATCCTATTATAAATTCCATGGCAAGCCCGATATTCCGAATGACGGCTTCCTGGGGGATCATATCGAATTGTTGCAAGTAGCTACACAGGGGACACATGTGATGATGAGTGCTATTGAAATCTTTGAAGCGGACGGCACGGAAAAGGAAATGCCGCCGGAGCCCGCGCACATTATCCAACGGCGTCAGCAGAAGGATATTGCGATCAAAGCCGTCAACGACCACTTGACGGCTCATCCGCTGGCGAAATATCCGCAGTTACAGCGGAACGGCGTATTCCAGTTCGGCGTCGTCTCGCGTCTGGACGCCAACTGCAACAACTACAAGTGGTTGGGAGAAGAGTTGGAGACAAATCTGCGGCGTGATTTGGTCGATATGCGTCGTCATTATCTCAACACCTACTATGATTTCTGTACGAACATCGACAAGCTTGAAGACCGTTTGAAGCGCACGGAGGAAGTCGGCATCTGGCTGGTGGAGACGTTGTTCTGCAATACATACTTCCCCACGGCGAACGCGGAGACAATCGCCAATTTCGAGCTGGCGAAGAAGTCGCCTTGCATCTTAGGATGGTATGGACAGGACGAACCGATTTTCGAGCATCTCGCACGTTATCTTGAAAACAAACGGTGGGTGAACGAACATGATCCTAACCATCCTTATACCAGCGCGATGCATCTGGATGAAATCCGCGGCACGGCTGGCAAGGCGATGGAAGTCATGATTCCGGACATCTATTCCCTGCGGCCTAATTCGCCGCTGAACGATCCGAATCCGATGCTGGCCCATGAAACGTTCTGCCAACAGGTTATGACACAGAGTGGCGGCAAGCGCGTGTGGTTCATGACGCAGACGTTCAGCAACCGCCATCCGAACAAACAGCGCACGTTGCATCTTAGTTCGCGTTATCCGACGGCGGATGAAATCCGTCTGGACATGTATGCCACGCTGGCCGGCGGCGCGAACGGCATCGCATTCTTCATTTACAACGACTTCGTCAGTTTCCTCGGCGGCATCCGTGGCGAGAAGTTCGATTTCACGCTGGTCGATCCATGGGGCAACGGCAATGCGACGTACGATGAAATCGCCGCTTTCGGCAAACTTGTCGTACCCGTCATGCCGTCGATCATGGACGCGGGCCGTTCCCATGATTTTGACGCGACGATCAAAGTGGATCGTGAGAAGTTCTTGGTGACTGAGGCGAAAAATGATTTCGGCCATTATCTGTTCGTCGTGAACAGAAGCCTGAAAGAGACGCGTGACGCCGTCATATCGTTCGACATACCAGATGGTTGCAAAGTCTATAGTCTGACGAAGCAGGCGGAGGCCGATTTGTCGAAACTGACGCTTGGGCCGGGCTACGGCGAGATTCTGGCCGTCATTACGCCGGAGACGTTCGCGATGTACTGCAAGGAAATCAACGAACGCGCCGCGAAGCAGGAGGCGGATTTGAAAGAGCTGCGGATGAAGGAGTTGCGTCAGGCCGGATTCGCAGACGGCAACGCCTCCGCCGCATGGCTGGATTCCGAAAAAGGCCTGGACGGCGTGAAGGCGACGTTCGGCGAGATGTACCAGTTCCTTGCGCAACCGAACAATGTCTATCGCATCGACACGGCGCCGGAATACGAAGATCTGAACGGCAGAGTGCAGACGTTGAGCAAGGCGTATTTCACGTTGCGCAAGTCACATGCGAATGGCGCCGTCATCGAAGGCAATGTCATGGAACAGCTGAAGACGGACATCCGTGCATTGCAAAAACAGTATGAAGAAAGGTTGAAGTAACGACGGCGTCCTCGCCGTCGGTCGGTGTGGCGGCGGCGTCCCCGCCGTCGGTCGGTGTGGCGGCGGCGTCCCCGCCGTCGGTCGGTGTGGCGGCGGCGTCCCCGCCGTCG
>JAFZIJ010000149.1 GCA_017554445.1 Victivallales bacterium | reverse complement strand
GTCAGGAAATGGCCGCCGGAACTGACCTAGGAAACAAGGTCAAGGGAATCATCGCGGCTGGCGGACTCGTTTCGGACGACATCGTCGCGGAAATGGTCGAAAATCGTTTGAAGAAAGACGACATCGTCGCCAACGGCTGCCTTTTGGACGGATTTCCGCGGACAGTTCCGCAGGCGGATGCTCTCAAAGGCATCCTGCAGCGTACGAACCACCGCATGGCCGCCGTCGTCCTCATCGAGGCCGACAACGAAATGCTGATCACCCGTCTGACCTCCCGCCGCATGTGCAGCAACAAGGCCTGCGGCGCCATCTTCAACATCATCGCCATGCCGCCCAAGAAGGAAGGCATCTGCGACCGTTGCGGAGCCAAACTCTATCAGCGCACGGACGATACCCGTGAAGCCGCCCTCAACCGCCTTGACGTCTATGCCAAGCAGACCGCCCCGCTCATCGACTTCTACGAAGCCGAAGGCAATCTGGTTCGCACGACATCCACCAACGACACACCCGAAGTCAATTTCGCCCGTCTGATGGATGCCTTGAAAAAATAACAAGGAAACCAAAGGCATCTCTCGAAAGGGCATGAAAATCAACATCTACAAAGGATCGGATCTAGAAGGCGTACGAGTCGCCGCGCAGGCCTCCGCATACGTCCTGCAACGTCTTTGCGATGCCGTAACTCCCGGCATGTCAACGCTTGATCTAGATCGGCTCGCCGCCGAATTCATCAAGGAGACAGGAGGTAAAAGCGCCTTTTTGAACTACCATGGCTACCCGGCCCAGATCTGCTGCTCCGTCAACGATGTCGTTGTCCATGGCATCGGACGAGCGGACAAAGTCATCAATCCGGGCGACATCGTCTCGTTGGACGTCGGCGTCTCCGTCGGCGGATTCACGGGCGACAACGCGCGTTCCGTCGTTGCCGGCGGTGTTTCCACGCCGCTGAAGGACAAGCTCCTTGAAGCGACGCGCCGCTCGCTGGAGGCGGGCATCGCCGCCGCCGTGCCGGGCAATCGCGTGTGCGATATCGGCGCCGCCGTTGAGAAAGTCGTCAAGGAGGCTGGCTTCTCCGTCGTGCGGGACATGGTCGGACATGGTTGCGGCAGGAAGATGCACGAAGATCCGCAAGTGCCGAACTACAGGCTGCCGGGCTTCTCGCCCGAGCTCAAGCCGGGCATGATCCTCGCCATCGAGCCGATGGTCAACGTCGGCACATGGCGAATCACCATAGACAAGGAGGACGGCTGGACTGTCCGTACGGCGGACGGTTCTCTGTCGGCCCATTTTGAACATCAGGTATTGATAACCCAGAAAGAGCCGGAGGTGCTAACATGCCCAAATCATCAGATTGCATAAAAGTGGAGGGCGTCGTAAAAGAACTGCTCCCCAACACGCAGTTCGTCGTCACATTGGAGAACGGCCATGAAGTCATCGCGCATATCTCCGGAAAAATGCGCATGCATTTCATCCGCATCCTGCCCGGAGACCAAGTCTCCGTGGAGCTCTCCCCCTATGATCTTACCAAAGGACGGATTTCCTACCGGAAACGCTAGTCTCACTCATTGTCAGAGCAACATATGGCAAAAAACATCCGGACGGCATGCCGTCCGGCGTTTTTTTCGCGGCCCATAATTGGAATTTTCCAAATATGAGGTTATATTTTAATTTTGCACGTAAAAAAATTAATATAAAAACGCATTCCCCCGCACCCATGGAAACATGGGAAACCAAATCAGAGAAGGATCACGTCATGAAGGTAAGGGCATCCGTAAAACGCATTTGCAACAACTGCCGAATCATTCGGCGGGCAGGCGTCGTTCGTGTCATCTGCACAAACCCAAAGCACAAGCAGAGACAGGGCTAATCACAGCAAAACAAACATCAACCATAGACAACACAGGACACGGACATGCCACGTATTCTAGGTATTGACATCCCAAACAACAAGCACATCAACATCTCTTTGCGCTATATCTATGGCATCGGGCCCCATATCGCGGATGAAATCTGCCGTATGGCCAGCATCGATCCATCGACGAAGGCAGGCGATCTTACAGAGGCCAATATCACGGCCATTCTGCAGATCCTCCAAGAACACTACACCGTTGAAGGTGACCTCAGACGCCAGGTGGCTCAGAACATCCGCCGCCTCATGGCCATCAACTCCTACCGCGGCACACGCCACCGCAAGAACCTCCCCGTTCACGGGCAACGCACCAAGACCAACGCCCGTACGCGCAAGGGCGGTAAGAAGACGGTCGGCGCCATCCGTGACCGTACCGAGAGAAAGCAGGCCAACGCGAAGTAATCATCTACTACTAATATAGGAATGTAAACATGGCAGAAGAGCAAGTCACCACTCCTGAAACGACCGAGGCGGCACCTGTCGAAGTCAAACGCAAAGCCAAAGGCGGAAGACAGGTCCTTCAGGGTATCGTCCACGTCGATTCAACATTCAACAACACCCGTGTCGCCATTTCGGACATGCAGGGCAACATCCTGTCCTGGTCCACCGGCGGCAAGCTCGGATACAAGGGCTCCCGTAAATCCACCGCCTATGTCGCCCAGCTTATCGCGACCGACGCCGCGAAGAAAGCCATGGCGACCTATGGCCTCAAGGAAGTCGAAATCGAAGTCAAAGGGCCGGGTGCCGGCCGTGAATCCGCCGTCCGCGGCATCGCCGCAGCTGGTCTCGAAATCACAGTGCTTCGCGATGTCACCCCCCTGCCGCACAACGGCTGCAGACCGCCGAAAAGACGCCGCGTCTGACAGACCACTGTCCCGTTTTCGTCTTTTTCCCCGTCCGCTTTTTCCTTTGAAGCAAGCACTTTAAGGAGCGGACATCTGCAACGTTTTTTACGAAGGAGAACAACATGCCAGGCATTGAAGGATTCGAGCTCCCCCAAAAAGTCGATGTTGAAATTAGCGATGTGAATGAATTCGGCGTGCCGCTGAAAGCCACATTCACCACGGAACCTTGGGCGCACGGATTCGGCAACACCATCGGTAACGCGCTTCGCCGAGTCCTGCTCTCGTCAATGGAAGGGGTCGCTGTCTCCAGCATCCTCATTCCAAAAGTCGCCCACGAATTCAGCTCCATTCCGGATGTTCTTGAAGATGTCATGGACATCATCCTCAACATCAAGAAACTGAAATTCACATGCGACGGCGAGACACCCCATTCTGTGGAACTCTACGCCGACAAAGCCGGTCCGGTCACAGGCGCCAACATCCGTGAAGACGGTATCGTCACCGTCTTGAACAAAGACCAGATCATCTGCACATTGGACACGGACCGCCAGTTCGAAATGCATCTCGAACTGGACCGTGGTAAAGGATACCGCCCGTCCGAAATGAACAAACGAGACGACCAGCCCATTGGAACTATCCCCGTGGACTGCCTCTTCTCCCCCATCGAACGCGTCTCCTATGACGTCCAGGCCTGCCGCGTCGGCTCCAACACCGACTATGACCGCCTCGAACTGACGGTTTGGGCAGACGGACGTATCGATCCGCGCGACGCCGTCAAGAAGGCCGCGCGCATCCTGACGGACCATCTTTCCGTCTTCATCGGCGACGCGAAGGAATCCGCCGGCGGCAGCGCCCAAGTGGACATCCCCGAATTCGATGAGGAAACCCTTGATAAAATCCAAAAGCTGTGCCAAGGAGTCGATACCCTCGAGTTCTCCGTTCGCGCCGTCAACGTTCTCGAAGCCTTGCAGATCAAGCATATCTACGAACTCGTTGAAAAGCCCGAATCCGAACTGCTCAAACATCGGAACTGCGGCAAGAAAACCGTTCAGGAAATCAAGCAGAAGCTGCAGGACATCAACCTCGGCATTGGCATGACCTTGACGGATGATATCAAAACTGAAGTAACTCGCCGTATCGCGGCTGAGCAAGTTTCGAACAAAGAGGATTGACCTAGATGAGACATCGTAAGCACACTTTTAAAATCGGCCGCACGTCCGGTCACCGCAAGTCATTGCTGGCCAATGCAGTCTGCAGCTTGATCGAGCATGGTCGCATCAAAACCACGCTTGTCAAGGCCAAGGAAATCCGTCGCGTCGCTGAAAAAATGGTGACCTTCGGCAAGATCGGCACCCTTCATACGCGCAAACTGGCCATTGCCACCCTGCATCAGGTGGACAAGGTCCGTACGCTGTTCGACGTCATCGCCCCCGGATTCAAAGAACGCCCCGGCGGCTATACCCGTATCATGAAACTCGGTCCGCGCATCGGCGACGCCGCCGAAATGTGCCTCATCGAATTCGTTGAAAACGATGAAACCGTGAAAGTCCGCAAGGCAGCCCCCGTCGCGGCAGAAGCTCCGAAGGCGGAAGAGGCCCCCAAGGCCGAGGAAGCCCCGAAAGCTGAAAACTAACAGATACCAGCCTGATGACATTCAGGCGGCGAACGAAGAAGCCGGCAGCATAATCCGTTGCCGGCTTGTTTTGTCTATATGCAACACTCCATGTTCACACCAATCTCAACAACGGAAATCGTACAGCTCGGAATCACGGCGAGGAGATTCCGACATCCGTGCGGCATGGAAGTGCTCAGCCTCGAATGCGACGACACGGAAAATCTCTGCGCCGCAAGCTTTCTCACCATCCCAGAGGACAGTTCGGGCGTCCAGCACATTATCGAGCACTGTGTCTGCGAAGGCTCGTTCCACTTTCCCGTCAAATCGCCATTCTCCGAGTTGGAACGTACCAGCATGGCGACGCTCCTCAACGCTTTCACCTATAACGATCATACCGTCTTCCCCTTCGCATCGGTCAATCCAACGGATTTCTTCAACATTTTCGAAGTCTATTGGGACTGCGTTTTCCATCCGACGCTCAAACCGGAAGTCTTCCGTCAGGAAGGCTGGCATCTCGCCTTCCAGTCTGGTCGCATCAATTCAAAGCTTATCGAAAACGGAATCGTCCTCAACGAAATGAATGCCACCATGGCCGAACTGGACTCCGTCATCGAAAGCGAACTTCTAAAAAAACTTCTGCCTGAATTTCCAATGTCGAAAAATTCCGGCGGCGATCCAGAACAAATCGTCCGTCTTTCATACGAAGACTTTCTGGCCTACTACCGTTCACGTTACGTTCCGTCCAATTGCAAAATCCTCCTATACGGAAATATTCCGACCGAAGAAAAATTGGATTTCATTGAACGGCATCTGGTCGGATTGGACATGAATACCATCACCGCATCGCGGCAACCGAAAATGGTCATACGGCCATGGGGGAAAACGCAAACCGCTACTGTTCCAGTTGTTGCGCAACCAAGCCTGCCGGTGGAAGAACAAACGGCATGGGGCATGGCGTGGCTTGTGGACGCTCATGCATCGCTCCGCACAAGGCTCCTTGCGGATCTTCTTGATTCCATCCTTTTCGATACGGAAGGCGCACCGTTGAAAAAGGCGATTCTTGAATCCGGCCTTGCAGATGACCTCTACTCCAATTCCGGCTTCGAAACTGAAACGCCGCAAGTCGTCTTCACCATCGGCGCGACTGGCCTCAATAAGAAAGACATTCCTGCATTGCGCAAAACCGTCATGGACACGTTGCGAGATTTCGCAATGAAAGGCCCAACGGAACGGCAGCTCAAAACAGCGTTTCGCCAGCTGAAAATCGAAAAACTGGAAATCGACGGCGCATTCCTCTATAACCTTATCGACGATGTCTTCGACGGATGGATTCACGACAACGATCCGCTCGCCATACTGGACTGTGCGAAAGCTCTGGACAAGCTGGAAGCCCTGCTTCAGAAAGAACCGCACATTCTGATGGATTTCATCCAAAACAACATCATCGGCAACAACCACGCCGTTGATCTTCAGTTCATTCCAGACTTCAAGCTGGGCACAAGAAAAGCAAAGGAAAAAGAAAAACGCCTTCAGATTCTCAAGGCCGGCATGTCGAAAGAACAACGGCAAACAATAGCCGAACAACAGAGGCAACTACTTGAACGGCAGACGATGCCGGATTCACCAGAAGCTCTCGCCACCCTACCCGCCTTGTCGCGAAAGGACATATCGCCATTGCCACTCGCCTTTCATCCGGAAAGGCTTACGTCAGACGGACAACCGCCAATCCTGTCGGAAAACGTCCGCACCAATGGCTTGCACTATTTGAAAATCGCCTTTCCACTGGAAATTTTCAACACGGAAGAATTGGACATTCTCCCGTTCTTCACCTCCATGCTCAACCATGTCGGAACAGCCCGCCATGACTATGCGACTTTCGATGACTTGCTGGCGGCAGCCGGAGCCGACATGGAGTTCGACTATTCGCTTGAAAGCAACATCGCCGCAGATGGCCGTCTTCACGGCCTTCTGTCTTGCCGTTTCAGCGCATTGGACGAAACATGGGCGCAAGCTCTTGACTACCTGAATGAAAGGCTCACCAGCACGGTCTTCTCCGAACGCAAACGTATTATGGAACTGCTTCGACAGCGCAACAGCAAATACAGACTCTCCGTTCAGGAAGACGCCCATCTGTTCACACGCATGCGCGCGGGCTCGGGACTCACGACACAGGCAACCTGTATCGAACATTGGCAAGGCCTGACCCATTATCTCGCCTGCCGTCACGCCACCGCCATGACATCGTCCAAGCTGACACCTTTGCTGGAACGGTTTGAAGCGATGATGGTCAAACTGGGCACTGCCACGCCGCTCGTCATCACGCATGTCGGCCCCGCCTCGGGGCGGGCCGCGCTGCTAGATCGCTGGCAATTACCGTCGTCGCGCAATACGCCGCCATTTGCAATTCCACGCGAATGGCCATTCCCGCAAAACGGACGAACCGAAGCCTATCCGCTCTCCTGCGATGTCGGAGCGACGGCGCTCTACCATCGCGCACCAACATTCGCATCTTCCGATTGTGCAGCACTTTGCGTCTATGCAGAACTGCTTGGCAACGGCCCCGTCTGGGAGCGAATCCGCATTCAACGTGGCGCATATGGCGCCGCATGCCGTTACTTCCCATTCGAAGGCCTGTGGTACATCGGCTCAGCCCGTGATCCCAATCCGTTGGCCTCCATGGACATTTTGACGGCAATTGACAACGCCGATCACATATGGACGGACCGTGAGTTGGAAGGCGCCATCATCACGCAACTAAAAGAAGCACCTCCACGCCCCGCAAGACGTTGCGACACACTGATGTTCGCAGAACTTACAGGTTTCAGCTACGACTTGCGCTTGCAACACCGCCAGCAACTCCTTCAGCTCTCCTTGCAGGATGTCCGGCAAGCCGCCGAACACCTTCGAGAATCAGTCGGAAACGACCGCAATCTCTGTGTCGCCGCAAGCAGGCCGTTATTGAAAAAATCGTCCTTGAATCTCATATCCCTTTAAGAACAAAAGACATGCCATTCATCGTCCCAATCGACATTACAACTGCGGAGACGGATTTTCCGCCGGAAGACGCCATTCCCGTCTTGAATCTTCCTGACAAAGAGGCCCGTGACAGCTGGATCCCACGGCTCATCCGCGCCAAACGGCCTTTCGCCATTGCTTCGATCGATGCCATTTCACTGGAAGACATTCCCCGTCTGGCGGAGACATGCAAACGTCGCAAGCTTCCGGTTGCCATCCTCAACACATTACGTCTCATTCCTGTCTTCGCACGGTTACAAGAAGTCGTTGTGTCTGGCTGTCTTGGAACAATTGACGCCGTCCAAGTCCAGATTCCGTCCACCATCGCCTCTGTTCTCTGTGCCGACCTCGCCCTGTGGCTTGTTCCAACCGCCTCACCGAAAGACATTTCCATGGCAGAAGACAATCGCATTGCCGTCGCTGTAAGCGGCTCCAACGGCACGGCGGCCGCCATGCTGGACAAGACGGTCCTGACCGCCTCCCTTGCCATTCACATTGGCGATACGCAACGCAAAATCACCGTTCCGCCAATCACGTCCGCACTCATGGCAGAACGCGACATTCTGGTCAACACCCTTCCGGCCGCTCATCGCTGGCCGCTCATCATGCATGTTAACGACGCGGCGAAGGCCATAGCGATGGCCGAAGTGTACGCAGCAAACGGCAAAAAATAGACGGCGTTGCTTGAAAACTCAACAAGATGCACTAAATTAAAAGTTCAGCATAATTCCAAATCACATTCACATATAACATCAGGTAACATTCATGGAACAGAAGACCTATCTTCCAAAAGTCAATGAGATCGAGCGCAAGTGGCACGTTGTCAATGCCGAAGGCCAGGTTCTCGGTCGTCTTGCCGTTCAGATTGCGAACATCCTCCGCGGCCGCAACAAGGCCATCTACACCCCCCATCTTGACACCGGTGACTTCGTCATCGTCATCAATGCCGAAAAGGTCGTCCTCACAGGCAAGAAAGATACGAAAAAGGAATATCAGGACTATTCCGGCTACATGGGCGGACTTCGCATTCAGAAAGCGGACGTCATCCGCAAGAAGCATCCGGAACGCATGATTCTGGACGCTGTCTGGGGCATGATGCCGAAGGGCCGTCTTGGCCGCGAACAGTTCAAGAAACTCAAAGTCTATGCCGGTCCGGAGCATCCGCATCAGGCCCAGAAGGCTGAACCGCTCGAAATCAAGTTTGCGTAATAATTTATAATTAAAATATACCAAGGAGCCAAAAGGAAAAACATGTCCGAGCCCAACGAAGTTTACATTGCCGTCGGCAGACGCAAGACCGCCAGTGCGCGTGTCCGTCTCATCCCGGGGACTGGCAAAGTCACCGTCAACAAACGTGCCTTCGAAGATTATTTCCCCACCGAAGCCATGCGCGGCTTCGCAGTCCAGCCGCTCGTCATCACCGGCAAACAGGCTGACTTCGACGTCATCGCCAATATCACGGGCGGCGGAAACATCGGCCAGGCCGGTGCTCTTCGTCATGGTATCACCCGCGCCCTCATGCTCTTCAATGCAGAACTTCGCCCCACTCTCAAGGCCGCCGGTATGGTGACCCGCGACTCCAGGGAGAAGGAACGTAAGAAGCCCGGTCGCCCCGGCGCCCGCAAACGCTTCCAGTTCTCCAAGCGTTAATTCGCGTTTTGCTTCATTCAACGGACGGTGCCTCATCGCACCGCCCGTTTTTTTTGCACAAAACGCTCAAAGAACATCACCTCCCCGCCATCTGGTGACTTGCATATCGCCAACTTTCTGTTAAGTTATGAATGAGTCAATTTGCCTGCATCCAGCAGGTAGTCTGTCCTTTTGCAATCACGTGCACTTTCCTTTTGGAGAAGCTAATGAAACTCATGAAACAACCGCGCGCCAGAATCTGCATGCTTTTAGGCCTGCTCGTCTTGTGCGCCGTCTGCGCCAAAGCAGAAAAAATCGAAAAAATCGCCGTCGTCGCGGATTCACAGGATGCCAATTACATACAGGAGTCGTTGGCAGATCGTGTCTATCATCTAATCCGTACCGCCGTTGGACAGGAATTGAGCGACAAAGTCTTGGCGGACGATATCAAAGTCCTCATGCAGTCCGGCTCGTTCGATGATGTCAAGGTCGAACGCGTATCGCTCGGTGGCGACCGTGTCGGCATCAATTTCATCGTCAAGCCGAAACCCGTTGTGACGAACATTACCATCACGGGCAATACCATCTACAAGACCAAGAAACTCAAAAAACTCCTCACGCTTGAAGTCAACAAGACACTAAACGAACGGAAACTCGCCGAATCCCGCAAAGCGATTCTGGAAAAATACCAGAACGCAGGTTATTACGGCACGGAAGTGAACACGGCGGAAGAACGGAACGCCACCGGCACGGGCGTGAACATCGTTTTCACCGTCAAGGAGAAATCTCGTAGCAAGCTGAAAGGCGTCAGCTTTGTCGGCAACACCGTCTTCACGGAAGCAGAATTGAAATCCGCCATCGTCACCAAACGTCAATGGTGGCGCTATATCTTCCGCTTCGGCAACTACTACAATGAATACCAGCATGACCTTGACAAGGAAGCCCTCCAGAAGCTCTACCAAAACAAAGGCTATCTGGATTTCCAGGTAACCGACATCATCGAAAACAAACTGGAGGACGGCAAATGGATCGCTCTAACCTATAAACTAAAGGAAGGACTGCCTTACAAGGTGAAATCCATTACCATGACGGGGGCGACTGCCTTCACGCCTGAAAAGCTGTTCTCCAGGACCGGACTCAAGGTCGGTGAGTACTACAACGCCGCTCTCGAAGCAACTGATACGGACATCATGAAGTCCTATTATGAAGAAAAAGGCTATCTTGATCTCCGCCTCTACCCCACCCATAAGATTGACGCTGACAACCATGAAGTCGATATCGAATACCGCGTCTCCGAAGGCAATATCTGCAAAATCCGCGACCTTGTCATCACTGGCAACGAATACACGCAAGACAAGGTGATCCGTCGTGAAATGGCGATTTTCTCCGAAGACTTGGGCGACAATTCCAAAATCCGCGCCTCCAAGAGCCGCCTCATGAATCTGGGCTATTTCTCCCGCGTGGACATCATCCCGTCCGTCACGGAGACGCCTGACCTACGCGACCTCCGTATTGAAGTCGAAGAAAAGCCCACTGGCAACCTGTCTGTCGGCGCAGGTTTCTCGACGGAAGACTCCGCCATAGCCTTCCTGGAGTTCAGCGAAGCGAACTTCGATCTTTCCAAAGTGCTCGGTCTTGAATGGCCGCCGAAAGGCGCAGGACAGCGTTTCCGCTCACGTATTCAGGTTGGTTCTGAAGTATCTAGCGCTGTCATCTCCCTCACGGAACCGTGGTTCCTTGACAAGAGACTGGAACTCCATACTGAAATCTTCCTCAACAACCGTTTCGAAGATGCATATGACCAGCGCTCCGTCGGTGCAGGTTCCATGCTGTCCTGGCCAATCGCGTTCGTTGTACCGTTCACGGAACACAAGGAATACTGGCGCATGGGCGTGGGCGTCCGCGTCGAATACGTCAAAATCAGCCATGTTGACAACGACGAAGACGATTTCGCCTTGCTGTCCGACGACTGGCTCGAACGCTGGTACCAGAATTCCGGCACCGTCCGCGGCCACAACATCTTCGACGACGAAGGCTCCTCCTGGGCGAATCGCCTGATCTGGCGTGTCACCCGTGACACACGCAATGCCTTCCGCTTCCCGAGCAGAGGCTCCCAGCTCACCTTGCAACTAGAGTACGTTACCGAAGCGCTCGGCAGTTATGAAAGCTATGGAAAGGTCGAACTTTCCGGTGCCAAGTATATGCCCGTGTTTAGCGACGTCGTCCTTAAGACCGGCTTCAATTTCGGCAGCGCCACCGACGACAAGCCCGCCATCTTCGACCGCTACTTCGCGGGCGGTATTGGAACCATGCGCGGATTCAAACGCCGTGACGTCGCCCCCGTGGATGCCTTCGACGATCCTCTCGGCGGCAACACCATCCTCACTGGCACGCTCGAACTGTTGAAACCTGTCCGCGACTTCGTGTATCTCTCCACGTTCATCGACATCGGCAATGTCTGGTGGGATTCCTTCGAATTCGATGCGGACGACCTCAACATGTCCATCGGTGTCGGGCTCCAATTCAAGGCCATCCCGCTCAATCTCTACTACGGCTATCCCGTCATTACCGGATACGACCATCTCGAGCATAGATCGGGACGTTTCCATTTCAACATCGGCTATACGTTCTAACCTCCATCGTCATGGCATTCAAGACGAAAAACGCAGGGGCGACCGCCCCTGCGTGATGATTCAAACCATTGAAGACCATCACCCTGCATATCACGAAGAACATCATCGTCAGCACTTCTATTGCTTTGGGAGTGCTGACGTTTGTCATGTTGTCAGGGCATTTTTTCCGAGCCTTTGACCTGCTTTCCAAAGGTGTTGCACCATCGCTTCTCGTCCGTTTCCTCCTGCTGATGATTCCGGACATGCTTCGTTTCACTCTTCCGCTTTCCATTCTGGTTGCGACGGTTCTCATCTTCGGCAGAATGTCGTCCGACAATGAAATCGTAGCGCTCAAGGCCAGCGGCATCAACCTATGGCAGATTATCGCCCCCGGGCTGGCCATCTGCACGGTTTGCTCCATCCTCTGCCTCGCCATTTCGCTTGTCGTCTCGCCAATATGCCGTTACGAAGCAGACACATTGCGATGGTCAGCACTTTCCAACGCCCCTTTTTCCCTGCTCGAGCCAGGCGTCTTCACTAAGCTGTCAAACAAATGCAGCCTGCGTGTCCAAAAACGCGACGGCGACGATTTGGAATACATCCATATCCAGCTGCAAAACGGCGAGAGCTCCCTGCAGGACATATCTGCCAAAAGAGGCCGAATCCACCTCGACCCGCAGTCGCTCCTCATCAATTTAGAGCTCCATGACGCTATCATATCCGACATCGTGTTCGGCAACGGTTACGCCGTCGCCAAGCGCCATTTATCCGCCACGACCATCACGTTGCCAATAGATTATGGCTCATCCAAAAGCAAGAAAAACGTCACGAGAAAGCCCAAATTCATGGACATGAAAATGCTTTTCGGGCGTATGCGCCTCATGCAGGATGCGGGTGAAGACATCACGCCTCTCATGATGAACCTCCATAACCGCCTCTCCCTTTCGCTTTCGCCATTCGCGTTTCTCTTGCTCGGTATCCCATTCGGCATCAGGGGGAAACGCTCCGAACTGTCCGTCGGACTTTTAATCTGCGTCATTCTCGCACTCGGCTTCTATGTGTTCCTGCTTCTAGCGGGAATGCTCGAAAAAAAGCCGCAACTTCACCCGGAGTTCATCGTCTGGCTCCCCAATCTCCTCTATCAAGCCGGAGGCCTCATCGCTCTCCATAAAATAGGCAAACACTGATGACTGATCTCGCACATATTCGTAACTTCTGCATCGTCGCCCACGTCGACCATGGTAAATCAACCTTGGCCGATCGTTTTCTGCTCCACACGAAAACCATTGAAGAACGGACGTTCCATGATCAGATTCTGGACGCCATGGATCTTGAACAAGAGCGCGGCATCACCATTAAATCCCATCCTGTCCGCATGCGCTATGACGCAGACAATGGTGAAGTTTACGAATTCAATCTGATTGACACGCCCGGACACGTCGATTTCAGCTATGAAGTCAGCCGGTCTCTCGCGGCTTGCGAAGGCGCCATCCTGCTCGTCGATGCCGCACAGGGTGTCCAGGCACAGACGATGGCCAACGTGAATCTCGCCATCAAGCAGAATCTCACCATCGTGCCCGTCATCAACAAAGTCGATCTGCCCGCCGCCAACCTTCCGATGTGCATGGAGCAGTTCGAAGAACTACTTGCCATCCCCTCGGAAGAAGTGCTCCAAGTTTCTGCCAAAACGGGTCTTGGTGTTCGCGAACTGTTGGAGGCGGTCATCCAGAGGATTCCGCCACCCAAGCCTACGTCGGACCGTCTGCAGGCGTTGATTTTCGATTCCGTCTATGATGTCTATCGCGGTGTCGTCACATACGTCCGTATCGTCAACGGCTCTATCAAGCCAGGCGACCATATCAAATTCTTCGCGACGTCTTTGGACACGGACGTCAAGGAGGTTGGTTTCTTCTCGCCTGGCATGAAACCGTCCGACTCGCTCAGCGCGGGCGAAGTCGGTTACGTCATCACGGCCATCAAGACGCCGACGGATATCTCCGTCGGCGACACGATCACCCATGTCCTTAATCCCGCCGACGAGCCATTGCCTGGCTTCCAAAAGATCAGCCCAATGGTCTTTTCAGGCGTCTATCCCATTGATACAGCGGACTATGAAGCGCTGAAATTCAACATCGCGAAGCTCCGCCTCAACGACAGCGCATTCGTCGCACAGCCGGAAAGTTCCATCGCCCTCGGCGCGGGCTTCCGTTGTGGTTTCCTCGGCCTGCTCCACATGGATGTCGTACAGGAACGTCTCACTCGCGAATACAATATGGATCTGATTCTCACCTATCCGTCCGTTATCTATCACGTCTTCCTTAAGAACGGTACCATGAAGGAGATAGACAATCCGCTCTACATGCCCGATCCGAGCACAATCGATCATGTGGAAGAGCCAATGATCAAAGCGCAGATCATCTCGCCATCCACCTACATGGGTAATATCATGAATCTCGTTTTGGATAAACGCGGCGTCTGCCTCCGTACGGAAACCGTCGATAAACTGCATGTCATGATCACCGCACGCATGCCGCTTCACGAAATCGTCTTGGACTTCTACGACAAGCTCAAGACCTGTACACGCGGCTACGGTTCCATGGACTACGATCCAGATGGTTATGAGCCCGCTCCCACCGTTAAGCTAGAGATTCTTGTCAACGGCGAACCCGTTGACGCCTTCGCCTCCATCTGCCATGCGGACCGTGCCGTCGCTCGCGCACGCATGATCTGCGAGCGTCTTAGCGAAGCCATTCCGCCGCAGATGTTTAAGATCGCCATCCAAGGCGCCATCGGTGGCAAGATCATTGCCCGCGAAGATGTCCGGCAGCTCCGCAAGAACGTTCTCGCCAAATGCTACGGCGGCGACATCACCCGTAAACGCAAGCTTCTTGACAAACAACGCGAAGGCAAGAAGCGCATGAAGGAAATCGGTAACGTCAACATCCCGCAGGAGGCGTTTGTCGCCGTGCTCCGTTCCAATGATGAAAACTAACTCCGCCATGAACGGAGAGCTTAAAGCTTAAAGCCAAAAGCTTAAAGCTTAAAATAATCCCTCACATCATAATCTCTTCATTCTTAACTCTTTGTTATTGCTTTAAGCTCTTAGCTTTAAGCTTTCAGCTTTAATTCATCATGCCATTATACGTTCAAATCATCGTCGATCTCGCCGTCTTCTGGTTCTTCTTCGGGAACTACGTCCAGAAGTATTGCCGCACGCCGCAGGGAAAACGCAAATACCAGCTCGCGCAAATTGAAAAGTTCTTCCGTAACTATCTTCTCCGCGACCGCGACATTCTGGAGCCTCGTTATGTGAACAGGCTCACGGAAATTCTGGACGATATCCGTAATGCACGCAAATCCAATGACGACCAACTGATTTCCCAAACATTGGATAAGTATTCGAACGACATTCCAGGCCTTCCACCCACCAAAAAAGGCGCAAAAATCTCTGATCAACTGGAAGTTCTCGTCGTCGCTCTCGGCCTCGCGTTTGGCGTCCGCTCGCTCTTCATCCAACCGTTCAAAATTCCGACGGGCAGTATGCAGCCTACCCTCTACGGCATCCATTTCACGCCGGCAGAGGAACTTCCCGCCACGAAAATCGGTAAGTTCTTCTCTTTTCTGAACTTCTCGCGACAGAACATTGATGTTGTCGCAAAAAGCGACGGACGTTTCGACTGGGATTCCATGCAGCCTGGAAAGAACTATCTCCCGTTCTTCCCGTCAACTCAATTTCTCATCGGCATGGACGTTTATCGCGTGCCCGGTTCCGTCGCTGAAGTCCAGCGGTCCATTTATGAATATTATCAGGAGAAGGCTCGCAAAGGCCCACTCGCCTTCCGCCAGTCCGATCCCCTTATAATCTACAATCAAGGGGCTTATCCAATTTTTGTCCGCCAGTCGGGCGAACTCGACTGGAGTACCATGAAGCTGTCTGCCAATTCGACGGCAGAACATCCTATCACCACACTGAAAATTGGAACTGAAACATATGAACTGCCCGGCCTGCCAGAAGACATCAAACGGAACATCATCCGTCTGTATCTCAATCCCTCCACATCACGTTTCTTCGACCTCAGGGCGGGAGACACGCTCATCCGCGGCTTCCTTGAAACAGGCGATCACCTGTTCGTCAACCGCCTCAGTCTCGCCTTCAAGGAACCGAAACGCGGTGATGTCATGGTCTTCACAACGGACGATCTTGATGATCCAGACGGCACGGGTTTCGGCGGACGTTATTATGTTAAACGGCTCGTCGGCATGCCTGGCGACACGCTAAAAATCGTTGATAGAAAGCTTTACGTCAAGCCTAAAGATGAAGCGGATTTCCGCCTGCTTGATGCTAACGACGCAAAAGGCTTTGAGCGAATCTATTCTGAAACGGGTGCTTATCATGGCTATGCCCACATGCCCGAACCCGCCATCCATCTCACAAGTAATTCCGCCGAAATGCAGATTCCAGAAGGACATTACGTCATGCTCGGCGACAACTCCGAAAACAGCAAAGACAGCCGCTATTGGGGTACCGTTCCGCGCAAGAATCTCGTCGGCAAACCAGGCGTCGTTTGGTGGCCGCTCAGCCGCCGCTGGGGGTTCATCGACCGTCTTGATCCAGATCCCGCCATCGGCCCAACGCCCGCCAATTATCCAGTCATTCCATGATGCCACATTAACATAACCACATCAGAATCATGACCATACGAGCCATCATCCTAGGTCTTCTGGGCGCCGCTCTCATCTGCGGTTGCAGTTATTTCAACGATCAGATCCTGCAGCAGACCTATCTTGTCGGCAACAACATGCCCATCACGGTCTATGGTTTTCTGATTCTTTTCTGTCTCATCGTCAATCCGTTGCTCAAAAAGCACGCCTTCAAGGGAAAAGAGCTCGCGTTGATCATCGCCATGACGCTTGCCGCCTGCTGCGTGCCGGGCGCGGGCTTGCTACGGACATTTTCAACATCCCTCATCCTGCCGCATCACATCAACAAGACGGAGCCTGGCTGGAAATCCAATAACATCTTGGAAATCATCCCTGAACGCATGCTTGCGGATGTTTCGCAGGACGAAGACACATCGCTGATTGGCTTCGTCCAAGGCCTCGGCGGTGTCGATAAGAAATTCACCATCTTCGACGTTCCGTGGAACGCATGGTCGCGACCGCTTCTCTTCTGGGTTCCGCTGGTGCTGACCGTCTGGCTGTCGATGATCGCACTCGCACCCATGTTCCATCGACAATGGGCTCAACATGAACATCTTCCATATCCAGTAGCCGCATTCACAAACGCCCTGCTCCCTACGGAAAAATCAAATCTTTCGGATGTTTTTAAGAATAAATTCTTCTGGATTGCGACGGGATTTGTTTTTCTCATCCATTTCAACAACTTCCTCTGCTCATGGTATCCTGAATACATGATACCATGCAAGACATCCATCAATCTCGTGCCTATGGCGAAACTTGTGCCTGCCTTCCAACGCGGCAACGGCGCAGGACTGCTGGCTCCCGTCATCTATTTCTCCATCGTCGGACTAGCCTATTTTCTTTCATCTGATGTCGTACTATCTTGCAGTATCGGTCCTTACATCTGGTGCTATGTCTGCGGATGTTTCGCCGCCTACGGCATTTCGCTGACCGAAACCATCGACGGCACATACTATCTCGGCCTCAATCTCCAGTCCATGTTGAATTTCGGCGCGTATTTTGGCATGTTCATCATTATCATCTACTTAGGACGTCGCTATTATGCCAGTGCTTTCAAACGCGCCATCGGCCTCAAGTCCGGCGACTTCGTGGAGCCGCATGTCGTCAACGGCGTACGTTGTTTTCTCATTCTGCTACCGTTGCTGTTCATCCAGATGCTGGTTGTCGGCCTCGAATGGCCGCTCGCCCTCCTCTACATCGCCGTCCTGTTCCTTTTCTACATCATGATCTCCCGCGTCATGTGCGAAACGGGCATCTTCTACATCCAGCCATTCTTCATGCCGTCTGGCGTTGTCTGGGCGTTGTTCGGTTCGGGAACGCTTGGAACGAAGCAACTTATGATTCTGCTCATGTTTAGTCTCGTGCTTGTCGTCGATCCGCGCGAAACACTCATGCCGTTCATCTCCGGATCGCTGAAAGTCAATGACGACCAGCAGTTGAAGCTCGGCAAATCAATTTCATGGTGCACCATCGCCTTGATCATCGGCATGGCCATAGCGATTCCCATGACCATTTTCCTGCAATATAAATATGGTACGCCATGGGCTGATGCATGGGCGAGCAAAGTCGTTCCGCGAATGACGTGCGACAACGTCAACGCTGTCGCACAGAAGCTTTTGCAGCAGGATAAGCTTGAAACGACAGCAGCCTATACCAGTCTGCAGCGAATCATGGCGATACGCCCCGAACCGTCCGCCATGCTGGCGGGTATCATCGGTCTCGCGTTGGTCTTGATCTTTGCTTTCGCACGACTTCACATTACATGGTGGCCCATCCATCCCGTATTATTTATGGTCTGGGCGACGGAGCCACAGCGCCGCATGGCTGGCGCTTTCCTTATCGGCTGGATCATCAAGTCGCTTGTCTCTAAATACGGCGGTGCCAAATGCTACCAACTGATGAAACCGACGATGTTCGGACTTGTTGCCGGCGAAATTCTCGGAGCTTTAATCCCCTGCATCATTTGCGCCATCTACTACGCCATGACGAAGGAAATCCCGCCACGCTTCATGGTGCTGCCGTCGTAAGGCTTGCTAGTATTAGAGACTTCTAGATTTCTAGACTTTTAGACTTCTAGTCTTTTATCTCTCTTCCTGTATTACATACGGCGGGCGGCGTTTCACTTCCTTGTAGATTTTAGAAATGTAAAGTCCCATCACACCGAGCATGATGAACTGCAACCCGCTGAAAAATGTCAGGCAGACAAGAATCGTCGTGTATCCAGGAATAGGTTCAGCGAAGAACAATGTCTTGACAATCGTTTTTATACACAGAATAGCAGCAAAGAGGCAAGTCAGCAGACCGATGCCAAAAGATATGCTCAAAGGAACCGTGGAAAATGCCGTTATCCCTTCCAATGCATATTTGAATAATTTCCAAAACGACCATTTTGTCTCACCGCTTCGACGCTCCTCGAAATCAAAAAACAACCATTTGATGCGATGTCCCACCCAGACGAATATGCCCTTGGAAAAACGATTTGCCTCTTTCATGGACAATACAGTATTCAAATAGGCACGATTCATCATACGAAAATCCCGTGCACCATCTTGCAGTTCGATTTCTGTCATCTTGGACATCAGCCAATAGAACAATCGTGCACAGGCATTTTTGAACCATCCATTGCGGGAACGGCTCTTACGGCGTGTTGCGACACAATCGCAGTCACCCTCTTCCATCATATCGAACATCTTCGGGATCAAATCAGGCGGTTCCTGCAAGTCGGCATCCATGACGACGACATAGTCGCCTTTTGCACTTTCCATGCCCGCCAGCATCGCCGCCTCCTTTCCGAAATTCCGCGAAAAGGAACAGTAATGAACTCGTTCATCATTGGTTTGCAACGACTTGATGGCATTAAGCGTACCATCATGGGAACCATCGTCAACGAAACGGAACTCCAGTTGTGCTTTCCCATCCAGAGGACGTACGGCCTCCACAACTGTCTTATAAAGAAGATCTATTCCCTTCTCTTCGTTATAACATGGAATGACAAGTGATATCAGTTTCATGGATTTTTTCCGATGCCCTAAGAAGTGGTAACAAGGGCGTCCCGCCCTTGGCAACTCCTATAAAACGAAGCCCTGTCTTTAGGAGTTGCCGAATAGAGGAAAACTCACCTTTATAATTTACTTCTGCTTTTGGGCTTTTTCCATCGCTTTAATCTGTTTCAATTCCTTCAAACCGCCAGAAAACACCATATAGACAATCGGAATGAAGACCAACGTAACCAGCGTGGAGGAACTGAGGCCACCGATAACGGCTCGCGCCAGCGGCGCCGTCGATTCACCGCCTTCGCCAAGAGCCAAGGCCATCGGGATCAGACCAAGAACTGTTGTCAGCGTCGTCATGAGAATGGGACGCAGACGGCGACGCGCCGCCTCGAGAATCGCGTTGTAAATGGACAGATTTTCCTGCCGCAACTGCTTGATTTCGTCAACCAGAATGATGGCGTTGTTGACCACGATACCGGCCAGCATGATACAGCCGATGGCTGATTGCATGTTGATGGTCGTGTTCGTCACAAACAACATGATGAGAACGCCGATGGCGGCCAACGGCACGGAGAACATGACGACGAACGGGTCTTTCAGCGATTCATACTGGCAGGCCATGACCATGTAAACCAACACGATGGCCAGAATAAACATCATCAACATGTCGCGGAATGTCTTGACTTGATCATCCCAGTTGCCGGACGGACGGATGGAGAAACCTTCAGGCCGCAAGATCTTGTCCAATTCGGGCTGCGCGACTTTGATGAGTTCGCCGATACTGGTATCCTTATTATCGAAGTTGCAGTACAATGTGACCGTACGCTCTTTATCCTTGCGATCGATACGGACGGCGCCTTTGTGAGCATGCGTCTTCGTCACATTACGCAGATTGATCAATTCGCCTTTGTCGTTGGAAACCAACAAGTCATGGATTTCGTCCAGACGACGGCGATCCGAATCCTTGATCTTCACGACGATTTTGTACTCGTCGCCTTCTTCGCGGTAGTTCGTGGAAGAGACGCCCGCCACGGATGTTTCAAGGAAGTCGGCGATCGTGTTGACATCCAGACCGAGCGTGGAGGCCTTCGTACGGTCGATGCCGAACAGCTGTTCCGGCGTTCCGGACTCACGGGAGATACGGACATCCGTCACGCCCGGAATGCCGAGCATGACCTCCTGGGCCTGCCGCGCCAATTCATCACCCGTCTCCATGTCATAACCGCGAATGTCGATTTCCAAACGCGAATCCGCACCGCCGCCCATCATTCGGTTGAAGAAACCAAGAGATTTATCAACGCGAATTTTCGCGCCTGGATAGCGTCCTGCCAACAATTTACGCAAATCCGTCGCAACTTCTTCACTGCTCCGTTTGCGGAATTTCGGTTTCACCAGATAAACAGTCATCGATGACGTATGCGCGGCGGATCCCATCCAGACGGAACCACCGATATTGGACTGCATTTTATCAAATTCGGGCACATTCTCCATGATGAAAGCTTCAACTTCCGCCGCCAATTCGTTCGTGATGCCGACACGCGTTCCGACATCCAGATCGACACGAACGCGGATTTCGCTTTCATCCGTTTCCGGCATGATTTCCGAACCAATCAGCTGCCACAGTCCGAAACAGATGACAACCAACGCCACGACGATGAACGACACTCTCAGCCAATGGTGCAGGCAGTGAATCAAAAAGCTCTTATAAGCGACTGACAACGAATCCAGGAAACGCCCGATTCCGTTATAAACCATACCATGCTTAACTTCTTTGATGCCAAGACGTTCCATACGACGACGGGAGGCTTCGCCCAACTGCGCCGTCAGCATCGGCACGAGTGTGATGGCCGTCACGTAACTGCTCAACAATGAGAAGCAGATAACGGACGCGAGTTCGGAGAACATGATACCGACCATGCCTTCCACGAAGAACATCGGCAGGAAGATGACCAATGTCGTCAGCGTGGAAGCCAAAATCGGCGTCGCCACTTCGCTCGTTCCCTTGTCCGCCGCTTCAAGATTACCGAGATGCTCTTCATCTCGTACTCGGTTGATGTTCTCCAACACGACGATGGAGTTGTCAACCAACATGCCGACACCAAGCGCCAGACCACCCAACGTCATGATATTCAACGTGTAACCAGTGAAATAAATCAACGCGAACGTCGCGATGATGGAAATAGGAATGGATGTTCCAATGACGAACGTCGCCGCCCAATTCCGCAGGAAGAACAGGATGACGATGACCGCCAGCAGACCGCCCTGCCACGCCGCATCGCCGACGTTACGGATGGAATTGTTGATGAATTCCGCGTTCGTACGCAAAATCTGGATGTTGATCTGCGGATATTCCTCATTGATGCGCTTCATCGCCTTCTCAACACCGTTGACCACTTGCACGGTATTGCGGTCCGACTGCTTGAACACCATGACGCGGATACCGTTTTTGCCGTTGATGTGAACGGATGTCGTCTCCTTCTCCCATGAGTCCTCTACGTCCGCGATATCCTTGATACGGATCGTCGAACCATTTCGCACATCAATAACCGTCTCGCGAATTTCATCGAGGCTTTCGTATTCACCAGGCGTACGAAGCAGGACTTCATAATTTCCGGAATCAATCGTTCCGGCAGGAGCCGTCAAATTCTGTTTGTTCAAAACGTTCAAGACAGTCTTCGTCGAAATCTTCAACGCCTTAATCTTTTCCGGATAGAGATTGACATGGATTTCGCGTTTGCGTCCGCCCAGAATATTGACGTTACCGACGCCATCGACTCGCTCCAGAATCGGTTCAATCTGGTCTTCGATGAAATCACGCAACTTCACAGGATCCAGATCAGACGCGCATCCCAACAACGCCACAGGCGCGGACGCCGCGTCGAATTTCATCAATCGAGGACGATCGACATCATCTGGTAAAGCGTTCACAATACGGTCGATACGATCACGAACATCGTTTGTCGCGGCATCAATGTCCGTCCCCCATTCAAAGGAAACACGGACGGTTGAACGGCCTTCCGACGAACTGGAGCGGATCTCCTTCACGCCCGGAACGGCACTGACGCCCTCTTCAATGGGGCGCGTCACAAGCTCTTCCACGTCTTCAGGGCTGGCGTCCTGATAAGTCGCGGACACCGTCACGGCCGGAAATGTAATATCCGGCATCATATCGACAGGTAGCTTCATCAACGCCACAAGCCCCAAGATAATGACAATCAAGGAGATCATCGTGACGAAAATTGGACGTCTTATGGAAAAACTGGCAATGGCTGACATGCTTATCTACCCTCAAACCAATATTATCAAGATATTGCGGAAAGCGTTTCTTCAGTGACGCGGCAGACGAATCAACGTGTCTTCACGAAGCAGGTGGTTACCCATCGTCACGACTTTGCCGTTGAAATATGATTCGTCCTCAGGCTTCGCCGCCTTCACTTCGATGATGTCGGCCGTCTTGAATCCTTCAATCACTGGCACGAAATGAACCTTCATGTCAGGCTCCGCACCGACGGAGAAGAACACGCCAAGAATATCATTACGGCGCACAACTGCCGCACTGGGAACAAGATAGATATCCTTATGACGATCGAATTCAATTTCAATTCGCACGAACATACCAGGCTTCAGCAAGCCGTCTTTATTATCGATTTCGACTTCCACACGGCCTTGGCGAGCGTTTTCATCAATTTTCGGCGCGATACGGATGATATGGCCGCTGAAATATTTCTCTTTGGAACCAGGCGCCCCATTCGGATAGGCATCGACAAACACTTTCGCCAACTGCCCTTTCTGAAGACGCGCATAATCCTGCTCAACCGTCGAAACGATAGCGCGCATTTTGGACAAATCGACGACGCTGATGATCGGCGTGTTCACCGCCAACATCGCGCCTGGATCGACGAAACGGTCGGCCACGTAGCGGACTTTCGAACCGCCTTCCCACGCCGCCGCGATTTTCGTATAAGACAAACGCGCACGAGCGGCTTCCAACGCCGCTTTCTGCTTCACGACTTGGCTCTCCTTGATCGCCACATCCGTCTCCGCAATCGCGAGTTGCGTCTTCGCCAAATCGACTTTCGAACGCGCGATATCAACTTCGGACACACGGACTTCATACGTCGCCTTCGCCGTATCCAATTCCGCCTGCGTGTTCAAATCGTCACGACGCAGTTGCTCATGGCGCTCCAATTCCTTTTTGGCCAACGTCTGCTGTGCCTGCGCGGATTTCACGCTTGATTCGGCGGACAATATATTCGTCTTCGCGCTCAACACGCCCGCTTCCGACGATTTCACCTGCGCTTCGCAGACAACCAACGCCGCAGACTCTTCATTCACGGACTGCTGCTGTTCGTCATCGTCCAGTTCGGCCACGGCATCGTTCAGCTTCACTTCATCGCCGATGTTGAAATTCAACGTCTTAAGACGGCCTGCCGTCTTCGGGGAGATGTTGAAAAGGCTGTCCGCTTCAAGGGAGCCCGTGAAATTGCCGATATCGGCCAACTCGCCTTTCACGACATCAGCCAGCGCCACCGTCACAGGAGCCACATTCTTCGCCTTCATCTCCTCTTTCGTCATCAATTTTTCCTTGACGCGATAAGCGATCAAAGCACCCAGACCAATCAAAAACAAGATTCCGACAAACAACAGGAACTTTTTCATAATCGACGAACTGCCACCCTTTTAATATATGTTACTAAATGATTTACAACCCCTTCGCGCCTTACGTTGCTTTCACGACGATGGTTCCGCCTTGCCCGAATAGGCAAGCTACGGAAAGGCGTTAATTAGACAAACTAAATAATATGACCTATTTTTGAACAATTTCAAGCCGTCGTCAAAACGTTTGTTTGACTTTTTTGCTTTTTTTTCAAGACAATTTTTCTCCAAGCAGGCGGAAAAGCGTCGGCTCAAAACCAAACTCCTCCATCAAAGCCTTCGCCTCCTGCAAGGCCGTCTGACGATGCTCTTTCGGTAAATCACACTTGCTTCCACGAATCAGCAGATTTTTCGGCGTATGCGATAAATCCACGAATTCAAGAACTTGCGTCTTATATCCAACGGCCGTCAACAGATTCGCGCGAATGGCGTCCGTCGCCATCGTCGCAAACCGCTCCTGAATGATGCCGTAACGTGTCAGAATCGGAAGCTGCCCGCTGGTCATCTGCTTGTTCAACTCATGCTGGCAGCATGGCACGGAGAAAATATGTTTTGCGTTCCACACGACGGCATTGTACAGGGCGTAATCCGTTGCTGTATCGCAGGCATGCAACGACACGACGACATCCACGACGTCATCCGGCTGGAACGCTGCGATATCGCCCACCACAAACGACAATCCGTCATAACCATATTTTTTCGCCGTCTTGTTGCAGTCCGCGATGACGTCCGCCTTCAAATCGACACCCGTCACGACCGCATGGATTTTCTTTACCTTATATAAATAATAGTAGAGGTAATTTCAAAAGTCTGATTTTTTCATGAAAAACATGAAAAAAAATGTAGAGGCTACATATTAATGGTGGTGTCGTTACATAGGAGAAATATGAAGCCTCTACAACAGTTTTACTTTAACATGCAAATGTTCCTTTT
>JAFZIJ010000148.1 GCA_017554445.1 Victivallales bacterium | reverse complement strand
TCCGCCAAGGCCTTGGAGGATATCCTCTCACAGATGCCCATGTCCAGATGGGAGAGCTAATGAAAAGGTAACGTACGATGATGGTGCGACCGACATCAAGAGGCTGGTGCATCGCGGCCACCGCGGTCATCTGGTTGTGCATCTCACAGGTGAATCACAACCTGATAGCGCTGATTCTGGCCTGCGCGTCACTGTCTGTCCTGATTGTCAGCTTCGTCGCTTCATTGTTCACATTGAGGGGGATAGAGATAATCCGCAGGCCATTCGACCAATTGCACGTCGGCACATTGGCGAATCTTCCGCTAGAATGCCGCAACCTCAAACGGCATCGTCGCCAAACGATTGTCATCATCGAAAAGCTGTTGTTCGCACAGAACAGAACGGTGTCATCCGTCGTGGCCACCATGGAACCAAATGAAAACCGCATCGTCAACCGGGCGGTGATGCCGTCTGCCCGCGGCGCGTTCACATTGAACACAATCGTGATTCGCAGCGCAGATCCAGCAGGCGTGTTCTGCCAAGAGAAAAAAGTACTCTTGCCGGAAGCCATCGTCGTCTATCCATCTATGGAACCTCTTGAAAATCTGGATCTTGGAGAAGGCGGTTCTCTCACGACATCCCTCACTAGCAATCCGACGAACGCCGCCGGTTATTCGCAGGACTTCTACGGTGTACGCGAATACCATCCAAGCGACGGCATGCGTTTCATCCACTGGAAAAGCACGGCGCGCCACAACAAGCTGATGGTACGCGAATTTGAACGGCGGTCACAACTCACCGTCGCGATTCTCATCGATGGCGTCGGCGGCAAAGCAACTCCGGACGCGCCCGCACTTCATCTTGAGGCGACGCTTATCGCGGCTGCCAGCATCTGCAACTATCTCTCCCACAAGACTTGCAATTTAGCATTAGGCATCGGCGGAAAGCGTCTCATGATGCTGCCGCCAAGCCCCATTGAAGAAAATTGGCGGGAAGCCATGCTGATGATGGCGACGATGGAATCCGGCGACATTCCGCTGACGGATGTCATCGAAAGCATGGTCGCCCAGCTGCCCGCCCGTTCCATCATCTACTGCTTCTCGCTGAACGAGTCTGAAAGCTTGCACAACGAACTGGCGATGCTGGCGGGGCGCGGCATGGACATCCGTTGGTATCATGCGTCAAAGACGGCATTCAAGGCAAAACTGCATCATCCGCTGAACACGGAAGCCATGGAGACAGGCCGTGGCCTTTCGCCGCGACGGATGTCGCCCGCCCTCAGCATGGCGCAAATGATTCAATGACGGCGGGAGGAAAGACGCATGAAACTGATGAGCACAAAATCGAACGACGTGCCGCTGAAGGTGCAATGCCTTTACGCAATGCTGTACGTCGGTGCCGTTTTCTGCGCACTATGGCTACAAGGCGAGCCGGATTTGATGCTCGGTGTCATGATTGCGGCACCATTCATGGTTTTGCTTTCGCGTATTCCGATGGGCGTGTTCCCGCCGTTCATGCGACAGCTGGCCCAGATCGCGGTCGGTGCCATGGCATTCGTCTGGGTGAAAATTCGCATGATGGAAGTCCCGTGGGACATCATGATCTTCGAAGGGATGTCGGTTCTGATTCTGGCCCTGTTCATCGGCCGCCGTCCGCGTGAATACGGTTTTCTGCTGTTCTGCTGTTGCTGTATGCTAGGCTACGGGGGGTTACTGCCCGGACGGCGCGGCTTCTTGCCGGTCTTCTTCCTGTCAATGCTGCTTGTGGCGCTAATCATGTATTTGACGCGTACATCGTTGCTTGTCGGCATGAAACTGCGTGAACGCGGCGTGACGCTGCCGTTGACGCACGGCAGCTGGACAATCCGCCTGCTGCATTTCGCGGCCGCCTTCGTCATGATGGCCGTCTTGATTTACGTCCTGCCATTTAAGAAGGCGTTGCGCGGCAGAGGTGTCATTCCCGTATCGTTCGACAACGAACGGGAGCTTCTCATGGAACGTTTCTGGGATAAATGGCAGAACAGGACAAGGCCAGACGCAAATGGTCAAAAAGAAACAGAACATGACAGCGATCAACAGGATGACATAGATGCATCGGAAAATGCGGAAAACACCGCAAAGATGGACGAAGCCCCGTCATTTGACTCGCAAAACGGCGATGGCGCGGCACCGACCATTGGCACAGATATCGTCTTCCGTGCCTACGCTCCCGCGAAAGTCTATTGGGTCGTCCAGATGTACGACACATACGATGGGACGAAATGGACGCAGTCAGACATGATGAAATCCGGCAACTGTCTGGCGGATCGCATTCGCGCCCAATACGGTACGTTGTTCCCGCAACGAATCACTCTGGAAAAGCCTATAGGGGAATTGCTTCCGTATGCCTATCGTTTCGAGCACGGTCGTTTCAGAGATCCAAGCGGTGACGCGCAACAAACATTGCTTATGCATTTGCACGACAATGTAAAATTAGGCTTGCGTGCCTTGGAGAAGCCCAAGCCGCCATTGACGTATTTTGTCATGTCCTATGTACCAAGCCAGAAAACTGGGCAGGACATGGACAGATTTTTCATGTTCAATTGGAACTACGGTGAGAACTACAGCACGTTGCCGAAAGGCGTGATTTCAAAGCGGACATTCGAGCTCGCCCATGAAATAACGGACGGTGCCACGACACCATACGAGAAGGCCTGCCGCATTCGCGACCATTTGCGGACATCCTATCAATATGATTTGCAATGTCCTCACGTTCCGCCAAACGGCGAAGTGGTTGATTTCTTCCTTTTTGAATCAAAACGCGGTTATTGCCAGCATTTTGCGCAGGCATTCGCCGTTCTGGCTCGTGCGGCAGGTCTCCATTCACGGCTTGTGACTGGTTATTCACCTGGTAATTACAACCTGTTGACCAATAGCTTTGAAATCTACGAATACCATGCCCACGCATGGGTTCAGATTTTCATACCACCTTACGGATGGCTGACTTTTGACGGCGTCGCCCCCGGCAACCTGCAAATCAGCAACACCCCGAAGGCCCTCAATGCCCTGCTGAATCCCTTCGGCGACGAATGGGAATCGAAACCGCCGGAATTTTCAATCACGGCACCCAAACGTTGGAATTCGCCAGAGAACTACCGTCGCCGCTACGGACGAAACCGCCAAGGCGAAGGCAATTCCGAAAGGAAGGAATCTTTTGTGGATCGGATATTCCGCCGCGCCGCCCGTGAAAACCGCGTGATAGAACCGGATATTATCGAAATGGCGCAGGCGGCCGTCAAAGAAGCTTTATTCACAGTGACAAATGCATTGCGGAAATCAACCGAATCAATCGTTCAATGGCTGAAAAAAACTGCCGCCAGCATGTTGGATTCACTCCGCAGCATGAGCATATCGGCGAAGGTGGTCGCTTTGGCGATCTGGGTGCTGATTATCGTTCTTTTCCTCCAGAGGAAGAAAGTGATGAACGTGCTGTCGTTCCACTTGACGTTGCACAAGCTGATTCGCCAATGGAAATGGCAGACACGCCATGGCGCATCGTCACGACAGACGGTCATGGCCTGCCAGCGGCTGACAAGTGGCATGCTGGATTTGGCTCATTTCCAACGGCCTCCGTCAGAGGACTTGCTTGAACGAGCGGAACGTCTGAAGGATTTGGCGCCTGGAGTCGCAGCGGAATACCATGTTGTAGCGGCGGCCGCCGCCGACGCGAATTTCGCGCGTGGCTTCCCGAACCGCGCAACTGCCGCGAAAACTCTCGCGGCGACACAGCGTTTCCTCCGCATCATCAAGCCGTATCTGAAACGGAAATGACGTCGGTATGTTTTTTACAAGAGCCAATGGATAAATGGCGAAGGCATATTATAGTAGGTTTAATAATCTGTCATGCCCCGTGTCCATCACTCACCAATTAGAAGGAAAAAACATGGCCGCCAAACACATCCTGCCGCTGTTCGCCCTGCTCTGCCTGCCGCTGTCCGCACAATACAACTGGACGGCGGACATCCAAAACGCCGATCAAATCAAAAACACCGTCCAAGTCTATTACCAGAGCGGCAACCGAGACGCCATTCAAGTCGATACGCCGCACATCCGTGCCGTCGGCGGCCTGGAGAACCGCGAAAACAACGCGTTGACATTGCTGACACCGAACGGCATCAAACTCGCGGACGGAACGTTCGATACGTATGTCATCGACACGGAAGACAAGACCTACTGGTCCTCCCTGTCGCCGCGCGAAAGCCGTTTCAATGCATTCCGGCTAGGCTACTACTACTATGATGTGCACGTGCTTGACCAAGCCTTAAGCCGTGTGCTGGAAGATGTTCCAGAAGCGGATGTGAACGCAAAAGTCGATGTCTCCAATTTCGAAAAAGGCAAATGGGCCGTCAATGATTTGACGGAGCCCGAATTCGTTGATGGCGTCATGAGGCTGAAATGCACCAGCGCCCATGATCCATGGGTCGCGCAGCTCGGCATCGAACAGCCGACGGAAACCTACCCCGCCATCGAAGTCACCCTGCGCGCGCAGAAAGCCACCTACATGCACGTCTATATGGCCGTCGGCGATCAAAAAGGCTTCAATCCGCAGCAGATCGTGCCGCAGGGTATCAAGCCCGGCGATTTCCGCACATATAAAATCTACATCGACGAAATCAAAGGCTTCAAAGGCAACATCCATGGCATCCGTTTCGATCTCGGGCAGGTTGATGACATCATCGAAATCAAATCCGTCAAGCTTGTCGCGGAAAAACGCCAGAAGATGCAGGTCAAACTGGACCGCATTCTCCATGCGTATCCGGACAAGATGCATCAAATGCTGCGTTTTGTCACAGGCAACAACGACGTCACACTGAAGGAATATGGTTGCCAATTGAAAATCGCGAAAAGCGCCATTGCTAAAGTCGTTGCAAAGGACAAAAACGGTGTCCATGACGCCTTCAACGGTATTGATGCAGGCTCCGTCGAATACGTCGGTTTCGACAACAAGCTAGGCGGCGTTTTCGGTCTCATCTTCCCGACGTGCGCTGAAGCAGGCAGCATCACGTTCTCAGAAACAGAGACGGAATACGTTCTGACGCAATCGAATCCATCCAGCGGCGTACTGAAACCAGACACGCGTCTCATTCTCGCGCATCGTCTCTACCATGACGATTCCCATGACTTCGCGAAACTCGCGGAAGCTGCTTATTGCGAACGCAATCCATTAGACGCAGACGCCATTAAGGTCCTTAACGGAGAAGACGGCGGTAAGTTTTTGGGATACAACAAACTGGAAGGAACGTATGATTTCGGCCTCGGCGGTACGGGCTTCAACGAAGCCTATTACAAAATTCCACAAAAACACTACAAATTGCCAGTGACCATCAAGGCGGACGACCATGACCGCCACATCTATTTCTGCGTCCGCGGCAAGGCGGGTGGCCTTGAATGCGCCGCCATGCTGGACGAACAGGAAAAGCTCCTCCCCATGCCTATCGAAGTCTCGAAAAATTTCCATGGCGACGGCGAAGAACCGTATTTCTATCCTGAAGACAGCGGCTACGGCGAGACTCTCCTCCCGTTGCTGCTCAACGCCAATACGGAGCGCAGTTTCACCGTTCTGAACCTCTACCAGAATTGGGGTCTCGCGCCGCTCAAACAACTCTCCGCCATCAAGTTCTTCGTGCCCTACTATCACCTCTCCTGTGGCGTCACGGAAACGAACTGCATCGCGCCCTACTACGTCGGAACCAAATCCGGCTGGACGCTTCCCGACTTCCGCGCCATGTCCGCAAAACTGTGGGCCAACCAGCCGCAGCACTATTCCGTCGGCCCGCTCTACTTCCCCTATTATTATCAAGGTGAAACGAAAATCATGTTCGAGCCGAAGGTCCAAAGAGTCCAATCCGCCGGACCAGTCTATGCAGACGTCGATTTCTCCTATGAATCCGACGACGATGCAGCCACTCTATGGGTGCGCCATCTGGAATTTCCGCAAACGGATGAAAACCGCACATACTATTCTTTCGTCATCGATTTCAAGAAGGAAGTCTCCATCAAAGATTTCATCAAGAACTTCAACCTCTTCTCCTTCAGCACGTCATGGACGAAATTCGCCCACGTCGGTTATCTCAGCAAAGAAAACAAACTGACCGTTTTGAATCTTCCTGAAGACAAACCGCTCACCACCGTCATCCCGCTCGGTTCGGAAGCCCCCTATTTCACGGTCTATACGTCACTAGCCAACAAGAGCGTCTGCAATTTCGGTCTCATCATCAAGACATGCAAAGTTGTTCTCGACGGCAAGGAGACGCCTGTCCAAGCCATGTTGAACTTCACGAACACGCCCGTCGTCGATGCGCGGCTGACACTCAACATTGGCGATGTGACATTCAAGCCCGGCGACCGCATCGCCTACGAACTCATTCTCGTCCCGTTCGGCGACCACGACGTCAAGACTGACAACAGCGTCCACCAAGTCCGTTCGGACTCCGTGTTGGATCCGTACAGAGTCAATGTCACTGTCGGCAAGCTTCTTTACGACACGTATCTTCCCCATGTTCAAGCCATTGACCAGCAAGCCGAATTTACAATCGATGGCGGTTTGAACAATGCCGCCGTACGTGTCGATGGCTTCAAATCATTCGAACGGCCGAAAGTCCTCATCAAGAACGAGACCGGCTTGTTCGTACCGCTCAAACTCAGCTATCATGACTATGACGGCATCCAATCCTATTTGAACGCCGACGGCTCGTACGGCTTCTCCTTCATCGTCAACACGACGGATGGCCCGAGCACCATCAAAGTCATCCAATAACATCACTAGCCATCGGCCGCACAGGAGCGCAGCCCTCCCAACCTTTCCACTAACCACTAACCACTGACAACTAATATGACCATTCCACTCCCCCAACATCCCCGCCCCGATTTCGAACGCAAACAATGGCTCAATCTCAACGGAACTTGGAAATTCAAGTTCGACAAAGAAGACGTCGGCAAAAAGGAAGCCTGGTTCAATTCGGACGACTTCCCGCTGGATATCACCGTTCCGTTCGGCTGGGGCTCCCCGCTGTCGGGCGTGAAGGATGAAGCGGATGTCGCATGGTATCGAAAGGAAATCACGATTCCGGAGGAATGGAAAGGAAAACGTGTTTTTCTCGTCGTCGGCGCGTCCGACTGGATTACGGAAGGCTGGTTTGACGGCGCCGTCGTCGGTTTCCATGAAGGCGGCTACACGCCCTTTGAGTTTGAATTGACGCATCTTATCAAATGGGGCACGGAACAGAAGATCACTCTCCGCGCAGATGATACGCCTCGCTCCTACGCCCTCTTCGGCAAGCAGGGCTACGGCAACGTCAACGGCATCTGGCAGACTGTCTATCTTGAAGCGCGCCCGGACGTCTATATGGACACCGTCCATCTGATTCCGGACATCGACAAAAGGTCCATCACGGCGAAAATCACATTGGACTCACCTGCGAAACAACCCACAGTAGCGACCATCCAGTTCAAGAAGGAGGACCGCAAGGCTCCTGCATTCGCGTTGATCAAGCCCGGACAGCAGTCCGTCGAATTCGAAATCCCCTTCGAAGCCATCAAGCTGTGGGATTTGGACAATCCCTATCTCTATGAAGTCCAAGCTGTTCTGACGTATGGCGACAATAATGAGGATCGCGTCTCGACGTATTTCGGCATGCGGAAGATATCCGTCACGAAAATGCCTTGGACGGACTATCCGTACGTCGCCCTCAACAACAAGCCCATCTACCTCCAGCTTACGCTCGACCAGTCGTATCATCCGGAAGGCTACTACACCTTCCCGTCCGACGAGTTCATGAAGAATGAAATTATGATCTCAAAGAAGCTCGCGCTTTCTGGTAACCGCATCCACATCAAAGTCGAAATCCCGCGTAAGCTCTACTGGGCGGACAAGCTCGGTCTGCTTATCATGGCGGATGTGCCGAATTCATGGGGCCAGCCGACACAGCAGATGTTCGCCGCGTCCGAATACGCCATGCGCGAAATGCTCAAACGTGACATGAACCACCCCTGCATCTTCAGCTGGGTCCTCTACAACGAGACATGGGGCCTCTTCACGGATTGGACGGAAGGCGGTGAAAAACGCCGCAAATACCTCCCGCAGACACAACAAGAGGTCGCGCGAATGGTCCGCCTCGCAAAATCGCTCGATCCGTCTCGCCTTGTGGAGGACAATTCCGCCTGCAACAACGACCATGTCTTGACTGACATCAACACATGGCATTCCTATCTTCCTGGCTATGAATGGGAAAAGCGTATCCATGACTTCTCTGAAGCCACTTTCGAGGGCTCCACGTGGAACTTCATCAACGGCCATTGCCAGACAAACGCCCCGATGTTCAACAGCGAATGCGGAAACGTCTGGGGTTACGCGGGTTCCACGGGTGATGTCGATTGGTCATGGGACTATCACATGATGATGAACGCTTTCCACCGTCATCCAAAATGCGCAGGCTGGCTCTACACGGAACACCATGATGTCTGCAACGAATGGAACGGCTATGTCCGTTACGACCGCACGGCGAAATACACGGGCATCGAACAGATCTTCCCCGGCATGTCGCTCAACGACTTGCATGCGGACGCCTATCTGTCATTGGACAGCGAACTCTGCCGCAGTTTCGCCGTCGGCGCCAAATGCCCTGTCCCGCTGTTCATCTCTCTTACCACTGATAAATATATGGACCGCAAACTCACCGTCAGCGCTGTTGTCCGCTATTGGGACGAACAAGGCAAGTTGACGGAAGTTCCTGTCAATGAAACGGTTGTCATTGAGAAAGCAACCGCCTGGATGCACGCTGATCTTGGAACCGTCAATGTCCAATTGCCAAATATTCCCGCCGTCGGCGCGATTTGCTTCACCGTAAAGAACGGCGCGAAAATCATCGCCCGCAACTTCACGACGTTCGTGACAGTCGCGGAAAAAGCCGCGAAGGATGGTGTCATCCGTGTCGCCCCGAAAGACTTCACGAAGGCCAAATGGTCACAGAAGCAATGGAACATCTTCGACGGTCTGAAAGTCAACGGCACTGGAAAAGGCTTCTTCGAATACGAATTTAAACTGCCCGCCAAAGCGAACAAAGCCGCCGTCTTCCGCGCGGAAATCTCCGCCAAACGCCTGAACGGCAAGGATATCGAAAACGACAAGGAAGGTACCATTGATATGGATCACATGCTCGGCAAGGGGTATCACGATCCCAGCAAGAACGCAAATTCCTATCCAATGACCGACACCGTCTGCTGGAGCGGCACGCTCCATGTCTATGCCAACGGCAAGCTTATCCACACCAACGCTTTACCTGATGATCCGGCCGACCACCGCGGCATCCTGTCATGGTTCGCGCAGCCCCATGACCGCAAACTCAACGAAGCGGGTTCCTACGGCTATCTTATCGAAGCCGCGATTCCCGCCGACATCATCGCCAAAGCAAAAGGCAAACTCACCATCCGCCTGGAAACCGACGACCACGGCCTCGCCATCTATGGCTCGAAATTCGGCCGCTTCCCCATGGACCTCACACTTTCGTTCTAAGTATCTATCATGATTGAACTTCTGTCCCCTGCGAACGGCGAAACCGTCTCTACGCTTACAGATGTCCAAAAGGACTTCATCCGTAACAAATCCTTCGAAAAACTACGGGCCAACGACGAAGAGCTCGTCGATTGGCTCGGCCTCAAACAGAATATGGAGGGTGAAAACTCCCACCCGTTACCAGTCGAATTCAAATGGATGTCGGACGATAAGTCCAGAGTCAATTTCGTCCTGCAGATTGCGACGGATCGTTCCTTCAAACATCTTGTCCGGCAGATACTTGTGCGAAAACAAGAAGCATCCGTTTTCAACCTTGAGAACGGACAACAATACTATTGGCGTGTCTTCATCGAAGACACGCCGCATGACGACGCTGAAGTCCGCTCATTCAGTATAGCAATGGATACACCGCGATGGATTTTCATCGAAGGCTGCACAAATGTCCGCGATAGCGGCTGCTGGATGACATCCTCCGGCCGCCGAATCAAGCTGGGCCTCCTCTACCGCGGCTCCGAATTCAACCGCCATCACGCCATCACGCCCGTAGGACGTTACGCTCTCGTTCATGATCTTCATTTGAAAACGGATATCGACATCCGCGGCAAAACGGAAATCCATCCAGACTTTGTCCCACCGCTGGACGAAAACGGCATCCGTTGGATCAACATTCCCGTCGAACCATATGGCGAAATCGACAAGCCAGAATGGCGGAAACAATACCGTGAATATTTCACATTCCTTTCCAATCCAGATATTTATCCTGCCTACTGCCACTGTTGGGGTGGTGCGGATCGCACGGGAACGACCTCCTTCCTTCTCGGTGCCCTGCTCGGCATGTCTGACGACGATCTGATTCTCGATTACGAATTGACCAGTTGCGCCATCTACGGTGCGCGCAAACGTAACTTCAAGCTGTTCAACGACATGCTGAATGTTTTGGATCGATATCCGGGCAGCTCCTTCGCCGAGAAAGGAACCGCTTATCTCCGCGACATCGGCGTTACGGAAAAGACGTTAGATGCCATTCGTTACATCTTCCTTTAATTCATTTTAGAAAAAATATATTATGCAAAAAGACACAACTTGGTTCAGAAATGCACGTTTTGGAATGTTCATCCATTGGGGCCTTTATTGCATACCAGGGGGCATTTGGGAAGGAAAGGAAATGCCATATATTGGCGAATGGATCCAATCATGTTTCCGCATTCCAAACGCCACTTACAGCAAATTAGCGAAAGGATTCAATCCAATTCATTTCAATGCGGATGAATGGATTTCCGCCGCCGCACAGGCAGGCGTTCGCTACATCGTTTTCACAACAAAGCATCATGACGGCTTCGCCATGTACCATACACGCGTCAGTGATTACAATATTTACGACGCGACGCCGTTCAAACGGGATCCGCTGGCGGAACTCGCAGCCGCCTGTGAAAAATACGATGTAAAATTAGGTGTCTATTATTCCCATAATCTAGATTGGCATGAACCAAACGGCGGCGATCCTGGCCCGAAATGGCACAAAAACGTCGGTGCAATGTCTTGGGGCAACGATTGGGACTTTCCGGATTTCGAACACAAGAATTTTGACCAGTACTTTCATGACAAATGTCTTCCGCAGTTACGCGAAATCTTCACGAACTACGGGCGCATCAACACGCTGTGGTGTGACTGCCCTTTGCAGATGACGAAAGATTACTCCCAGCAGGTCTATGATCTAGTGACTGGATTGCAACCGTTGTGTCTTATCAACAGCCGTATCGGCAATGACTTAGGTGACTATGGAAGCATGGGTGACAACAAACTTCCGGAAGGCTATCTGGACTTTCCCGCAGAATCACCCGTTACACTGAACAATACGTGGGGCTTCAAGATAAAAGACACGAATTGGAAATCGCCGGAAACAGTCGCCAATCAACTCGTCATGCTCGCGTCACGCAACACGAACTACCTGCTGAACGTCGGCCCGCAACCGGACGGACGCCTTCCGCAGGCCGCGATGGACGTTTTCGCCAAACTCGCGCCATGGATGCAAACCGTCACCACCGCCGTCCATGACTGCAAGCCGAATCCGCTGAAATCGGAAATCCCCTTCGGCTATTGCACTGCCAATGGCAACCAGCTGAATGTTTTCATCCGCGACTGGGCAGAATCGCTTGTCATTCAAGATGTTCCGTCAAACGTCATCTCCGCTTCCGTTCCGTTCAAACAAGACGGTAGCACACTGACGCTCTTGCCCGGCCAACGACCGGATTCCCTCCTACCGCTCATCACCGTCAAGTTTCAGGACAATCTTTGACGATTGACGATTAACGTATATTTTACCATTTGGGAAAATCTGAACAACCATAAAAAATCCATATTATAACATGCGCTATTCACTCAACGGCAAGTGGCGGCTTACATCGCCGCAGAATTCCGTCTCGGTTCAGGCGGATGTCCCTGGAAACATCGAACTCGATCTTTTCCACCACGGCCTCGAACCGGAGCCTTTCTACGGCGAAAATTCCAAAGCCTACCGCAAATACGCCTGCCATGACTGGTTGTATGAACGGACATTCACGACGCCCGACGGCTTCACAGGCCATGTCACGCTCGCCTTCGACGCCATCGACTGCTTTGCGGACATCATTCTCAACGGCGAAAAAATCGGTTCCACCGACAATGCTTTCATTCCGTGGAAATTTGACGTAACTCTCAAGACTCCAGGCGAAAAGAACACATTGCAGGTCTTTTTGCATTCCTCCGAAAAGGTCTCACGCCGCATGCCGGATGAATTTGCCGCCATCAACCACATGCCCGAAGCCTCCGCCAACCTGTGGTTGCGAAAGCCTGCCCATTCCTTCGGATGGGACATCGCGCCGAAATTCAATCTCGGCGGCATCTGGCGGCAAGTCTATCTTGAAAAAGATACCGAAGAAGCGACCATTGATGAACTATGGCTCCGGACCGGCAGCGCCTCGCCGGACATGGCCAGCGCCGAAATCTACTATCGCTTCCATACGGAACTTCCTTATCTGGAAGGCTTAATGCTTCATATCAGCGGCGACTGCGGCGATTCACATTTTGAATCGGACAATCATGTCTATGCGAATTTCGGCCACGCGGGATTCCGTGTCCCGAATCCAAAGCTTTGGGCGCCATTTGGTTACGGCGAGCCCAATCTTTATGACATCCATGTGGAGCTCCGCTGGCATGGTCGCGTTGTCGGTCAGAAAGACATACGCGCAGGATTCCGTACATTCGAATTGGATCGCAGCGAAATAAACGTCGCAGGAACAGGCTGGTTCCGTTTCAAAGTCAATGGACAGCCCATCCGCGTCGTCGGCTCCAACTGGGTTCCGGCAGACGCCTTCCATTCACAGGATACGAAGCGCGTCGTGCCGATTCTCAAGCTCTTCACGGAATGCAACTGCAACATGATCCGTTGTTGGGGCGGAGGCGTTTATGAAGACGACGAATTCTTCGACTACTGTGACGAACACGGCTTGCTCGTCTGGCAGGATTTCATGTTCTCCGGACACAAATATCCGCAGGACGCGGCGTTTCTCGACGCCGTAAAACGCGAGGCAGAAGCCATCGTCCACAAGTTGCGTCACCACACTTCATTGGCCATCTGGTGCGGCGATAACGAATGCGACCAGAAGTATCTCGGCCATCGCGAAGATCCACGACAGAACAAAATCAACCGCGTCGTCCTGCCGGAAGTCCTGTCCCGCATGGATCCGACGCGCCCCTATCTGCCAAGTTCCCCCTACCTATCCGATAAGGCGTTCGAATTCGCCGATCTCCGTAACACCGGTGCACTTACGTTGCTCATGCCGGAACGCCACCTGTGGGGCTCACGCGAGAACTTCCGCCAGCCGTTCTACACAGACTGCATGGCGAAATTCGTCAGCGAAATGGGCTGGCATGGCTGCCCTGCCCTGTCGTCGTTGCAAAAATACATTTCTCCCGAACATCTTCATCTCGACCATATCGATTTGCTGGATCCGCAGATGGCCCACCATGCCTCATGCCCATGGGATGCCAGTGGATTGCGCGGCCGCAACCAGATCATGCCGTTGCAGAATGACGAATATTTCACGGATCCGCCACAGGACTTTCCGAACTTCGTTCTGGCTAGCCAAATCCATCAGGCGGAAGCGTTTAAGTACATCGTTGAACACTACCGTCTCGCGCAGGACTGCGGCGGCATCCTCTGGTGGAACGTCATGGACTGCTGGCCGCAACTCTCCGACGCCGTCGTCGATTACTATTTCAAACGTAAATTGGCGTTCTACTATCTGACGCGTTCACAGCAACCGTTCGCCATTATCTGTTCGGACGTCATCGGCCACGCCAGCAACATCGTGGCCGTCAATGATTCGTCAACGACCATGACAGGCTCGTTTGAAGTGAAGGATGCCGAAACGGGCAACATCCTCCTCCAAGGCGTGATCGATGTACCATCACGTTCGCAACGGCAGCTTGGTCGTATTCGCAACGTCCGCGCCCACAATGCATTGTGGCTCATCAACTGGACGACGCAGAACGGCAACGGCGCCAACCATTTCTTCGCGGGCAATCGCGTCATGTCCTACGAATGGTATAAGTCGCTCCTGCCCGCCATCACCAAGCTTGACAACACGTTCTCAATTGAATCCTTACAATAAAACAAAGGGGAAGCCATGAAAAAACTTACATTTCTTCTAATTGCTTGCTTCGCAGCCATTTGCCTTGCGCAGGACAAGATTCCCGCCATTATCACGAAGCCCGGCGCATTGGATGCCATCAAAGGCCATGTCCAAGGCGCATGCTGCTCCGCCGAAGCCATATACCTATCCCATATTGACGGAATCTTCAAACTCGACTGGGACGGCAACGTCCTCAAACACGTCACACTTCCACGCCATACAGGCGACATCTGCTACTACAAAGGCCGTATCTATGACTCCCTCTCCAATCCGCAAGGCTTCAATCTTATGGTGCTAGATGACGACCTCAACGTCGTCGGCAAATACAAATTTCCCGGAGGCGATGGTGCAACCATCCTCAACGACGTTCTTTACATCGGAACAGGCCCCTGTCCGTCACAGCCCCACCGCTACAGCAGCATCTCCACATTCGATTTGAACCGCATCAATAAGGCCGAAACCGAACAACCGAAAGACGGCGCTGCCATCAACTTAAGCAACACTTTCCTAAAAAAAATGACACTCGACTATGGCTCCGAAACGTTCTACGGCGTACAAGATTTTGCGAATGATGGAAAGTACATCTATGCCATGTTCTACGCGGCCAACGGCGGTGATCCATGCGTGATTCTCACGCCGGATCTGAAAGTTGTAAAGACCGTTCATTTCGATGCTTCCACTGGCTTCGACTTCCTGCCGCCGTCCCGTAATCATGGAAAGAATCCGCGTTTCTTCCGCGTCAGACATTATGGCGGTGACTGGCGTAAACAGAATCCGGAGACGCAGCCCGCCCAAGTCCGCATCGACTTTTTTGAAGTCGTTGACGGCAATTTCATCGATATTACGGCAAAATAACAAATACGCATAAGAAACAATCGTGAAAAATCTATTCACGTTTTTACTAATCTGCATCGCAACCATCTGCCTTGCACAGGACAAGATTCCCGCCATCATCACCGAACCAGGCGCCCTGGCCGCCCTAAAAGGCCACATCCAGGGAGCCTGCTGTTCTGAAGACGCCATCTATCTCTCCCATATAGAAGGCATTTTCAAGCTTGGCTGGAACGGTAAAGTCCTAAAGCACACAGCGTTGCCAAAACATACAGGTGACATCTGCTACTGGAGAGGACGCATCTACGCTTCTCTTTACAATGATGTGGACGGCGTAAATAACATTATCGAACTTGATCAAGACATCAATATCGTCTCCAAACACAAGGCGCCAGGCGGAGGTTGCGCGACTGTTCACGACGGTATCCTCTATGCCGGCACGGGGCCACGCGACTCCCAACCGCACCGTTTCAACAACATCACGATGTTCACCTTACCGGACTGCCGGCCCATCGCCACCATGACGCTGGACTATGGTTCAGAAACAAGATACGCAGCCCAGTGCCTTGCCAGCGATGGGGAATTTATATATGCCGTATTCTACGCCACCAACGGCGGAGACTCAGGCATGATTCTCACGCCGGATCTAAAAGTTGTCAAAACTATCAACTTCAATGCTTCCACGGGCTTCGACTTCCTACCGCCGTCTCGCAATAAAGGGCCTCATCCCCGCTGTTTCAAAGTCCGCCACATCGGCAGCGATTGGCGCGTCCCAGCAGGCAAGCCAAATCCCGCGCAGATCCGTATCGACTTCTTTGAAGTCGTTGACGGCAATTTCATCAATATAACGGACTAAATGACTTTTAAGGTCTGCCATGTTTGATTATTTCTCACAAGATGTTAAATTAATCAATCTTAATTTATTTTGATATTCTCATTTCCACTAACAAATAACAGATATTCTGATGGCGGAAGGATGGGAGGACCAACTGCAAACCAGAGAGCTCCTGCTTTGTCTCCAAGACTAGAAAAACAAAAAACATGATTTTTCTAATACCATAATTTAAAATAACTTGCAAATTCATCTCGGCATTTGCCAAACGTCTGTTCCCATGTCACTTTCCATTGAATCAAAGCTCATAGAAGATGACTGCTATTTAATAGTCACTTTTCCGGAACACCGATGGTATCCTGTCTATTGCAAGCCCAACAAGGAAAAAAAACTCGCTGAACTGGCGGCGCAAAAGAACATTTCATGGTATCTGCCGACGTTTCATCACTACCGCATAACACGTGGTCATCGCATAGAGACACAGACACCGATGTTTCCAGGCTATGTATTTCTCCATCTAAACCGCCAGCAGAATTGGCAAGTCAAAACATCCGGCCTAGCCATCCGCATTCTGCCAGTCACGGACAAAACAGAACCGAAACTCATCAAAGACCTCAACACGATCCGCGAATTTGAATTGCTCAGCCGCACACAGCCAGTGAAAGTCCGAACAGATCTTATTCCAGGAAAACGGTTTACCATCACCCATGGAAACTTCAAAGGCATCGAAGGGGTCATCGTCAAGCGAAAAAACCGCACGGAATTCATCGTCCATCTTGATTTTCTCGACTATTCTCTAGCCACTGTTTCCGCAATGGATATCCTCTGACGGATAACTTGGCCGCAAATATTTCATGTCCGACTTAAACAAAAAAATAGTTCATGGCGTTTTCTGGCAAGGGCTAGAACGCTTCGGCACCTTGTGCATCACATTTGTGATAAACGTCATCCTTGCACGGTTGCTGTCTCCCGCGCAATTTGGGGTTGTCGCAATCGTCACCGCACTAATAGACATTGCGACCGAATTCATCGATTCGGGCTTCTCCTCCGCCCTGATCCAAAAAAAGGACACAGATGAAACCGATTGCAATTCAGTCTTTTATTTCAATCTCATGCTATGTACGCTCATGGTTCTGCTCATCTTCCCGTTTGCGCCTTTCATCGCGCGTTTCTATAGGCAGACGGAATTGACGCTCCTCACACGCTGCATCGCGCTATCGCTTTTCTTCACGTCTTTCGCCAGCATACAACATACCATGCTGGTCAAAAGAATGCAGTTCCACTTAAGTTTCAAAATATCATGGCTAGCCCAAATTCCCGCTGGTATAATTGGAATCTCCCTTGCATACGAAGGATTTGGCGTATGGGCATTGGTCGCACAACACCTTGTTAAGAATCTTCTCAGAGCCATCTTGCTATACGTTTTTGTCAGATGGCATCCACAACTGATTTTCAGTTACAAAAAACTAATTCAATTATTTTCTTTTGGATGGAAAATATTATGTTCCAATTTACTGGTCTCATTATCCAACAACATGACCACCATGATTATCGGCAAACTGTTCACAGTCGAGAACCTTTCCTTCTACCAGAAAGGTCGTCATCTCCCAGGCCTCGGCATGAACATCATCAACAGCACCATCGGACGCGTCCTCTTTCCCGCCTTTTCCTCCATTCAAGACGACAAAGCACAATTGCGGGAACTTGCCAAACGCGGACTCAACAACATCATGTTTCTTGTCATCCCCATCATGGGGCTTTTGATTGTTGTTGCAAGGCCGTTTGTGACTCTTCTATACACGGAAAAATGGTTGCCATGCGCCATTTTTCTTCAAATCAGTTGTTTTTTCTTCATCGCATCTCCGTTCCAAAGCCTTAATCAGCAAATCATGGCCGCCTGTGGCCGCAGTGACTATCTCCTTCTTTTGTCAATCTTTCATAAATTAGAATTCATCGTCCTTATAATCATCACATATCGTTTTGGCATTATTTTCATGGTTTTATGCATTGCACTGAACAACCATTTCATCTCCTTTATCCATTGCCTTCTCGTCCAAAAACTTATCGACTACTCGCCATGGAAGCAGTTTACTAATATTCTGCCACTTCTGCTAATTGCGGCCTGTGGAATCGCCATGTCGCAAGTCATCCGATTCATTCCCCAAAACAACTGGCTACTCTTGATAGCGGGAACAGCCATCTTCTCCTCCGTCTATGTGATTTTGACTGCCACGACACATCAAATCCCAGAAGACATCTGCATGCTTATCTCGAAAATCACACACAAAATCTATCATAAATCCACATGCTGATTTCCATTGTTGTCAATTGTTATAACCGTGCGGATATGGTACGGACGGCCCTTGATTCCATTTGGAATCAAACATACCGTCCCATTGAGCTAATTATCGTTGATGACGAATCCAAGGACAACACGATGGAAGTCGTCAACCAATGGTGCTCTGAACATCCCGACACAAAAGATTTCACATCCTTTGCGAAGAGCTTCCCGAACGGTAAACCGAGCCTGTCCCGCAACCGTGGTTTGGAGCTTGCCCATGGCGACTACATCCAATTCGTCGATGACGACGACTGGATCTACCCCAACGCCGTCGAAGCCAAGGTGGATTATGCCAAACAACATCCGGATTGCGGACTCATCGTTAACCAGCTCGACTACTACCGCAATGGCAAGGCATTTGACTCGACACACATTTCCCTGCCAGGCAATCCGCAAAATCTCGTCGAATACCTTCTGCACCACGAATGCCTGCTTGTGGCGACGCTGATGTTCAAGACCGATGTCTTGAGGACAATCGGTGGCTGGAAAAACGACCTTCACTTCGCCATGGATATGGAAATCACCTTACGACATGCCATGAAAGGAGGAACCATTGGCCTTGTCGATCAATCACTTGGCGCATATCGCCTCCATAATTCGGGGCGCCGCCAATGCACAACATACCGTGACAAGTTACCCGACGATTTCATCGTCAGATTCTACGACCATCTGCTAGATCTGGCCGTACAGCATGGTTGCGATTCTCAAACCAACCGTGAGGCTTTTGCCTGGCGTATCCGCCAAGATGCAAAAGACCAAATTGCACGAGGCCGCTACAATTGCGCACGATTGTGTTTCCAGGCCGCCGACAGCATCACGAACCACCCAGAAGACGCAAGGAGATGGGATGATTTTACCATCCCACTTTCATGGCGGGTCGCCACTTTCAGACGAAAACTGAAAAACTTCGTAAAAACCATTCTTTAGGCACATAACATGATATTGAAATCTGTCATCACCACAATTGCCGAACCGACGGAGGCCATGAAGACGCTCTCCCGCCGCTTGCAGGATGTCAACGCCTCTTTGATAGCCGTCGGCGACACGAAAGGCCCCAAGAGCTTCGATCTTCCAAACGCGGAATTCCTGCCTTACGAAAAACAACTGGAACTCCCGTTCAAACTTGCAAAGGCATTGCCTACAAAACATTACGCAAGAAAAAACATCGGTTATCTTCAGGCCATCTCAGAAAAGGCCGATGTCATCTACGAAACCGACGACGACAACGCGCCGCTTGCGAATTGGAAGCCACGTTCAGAAACTGTCAACGATGTCCGCTTCGTCCTTGAAAACGGCTGGACGAATGTCTATAAGTATTTCACTTCCCAGAACATCTGGCCACGCGGACTGCTTCTCGACGAAATCCATACAGTCCGCCCTGTAGCAGACATCAAAACTCAATTGGATGCTCCTATCCAGCAAGGACTTGTCAATCTTTCACCGGACGTGGACGCCATCTGGCGGCTTGCGGGGGACCGTCCGTTCGATTTTGACAATGCGGCTTCCGTTTGCCTCGGCCCGCATGTATGGTGTCCGTTCAACACACAATCGACATGGTGGTTTCCCAAAGCATATCCACTCATGTACGTTCCAAGCAACTGCTCATTCAGGATGTGCGATATTTGGAAGAGCTTCATCGCGCAACGTTGCCTTTGGGAACTTGGTCATGGTGTCGTTTTCCATGCGCCAGAAGTCGTACAGGAACGGAATGAACACAATCTCATGAAAGATTTCACGGATGAAATACCGGGCTACACAGGCAACAGGAAACTCACGGAAATCCTTGAAAATACCAAACTTCTTTCAGGAGAGGGCAATATGCCGGACAATCTGCTCCATTGCTATGAAGCCCTGCAAGCCGCCGGATTCTTCCCACCTGAAGAGTTGCAACTTGTCAAATTGTGGCTTTCCGATATCGCTAAATATCTATAGTTATTGCAATAGTAGAAAAAACAAAACATCATGAAAGTACTTATCACTGGTATCACGGGTATGATCGGCAGTCATCTTGCCGATTATCTGAAAACACAAAACTGCGAAATCGCCGGCATCAGCCGTGCAACGACAGCCTATCGCATGCAATCCCATAATCAACAGGATTACAAGCACTATGCAGGCGACATCCTGGATGTCAACTTCCTGAAAAAAGCCATGCTGGATTTCAAGCCTGATATCGTCTATCATCTTGCTGCACAAGCATATAATGGACAGTCCTACGAAGCGGAGCAGACAACCTATGCGCTCAACATCACAGGCTCATGGAACGTTTACAACGCAGTTCGGGACTATGCGAAAGAAGCTCGCGTCATTCCCGCCTGTTCCAGTGCCGCATACGGTGCCGCACTGACAGACGATCCCGTCAACGAAGAATCCCCCCTCAAGCCTGTCACACCATATGGCGTGACAAAAGCCGCCATGGAAATGATGGGGCGCCAGTTCCATCTGAACTATGGACTGGACGTCGTCCTGCCGAGGCTGTTCATCCATGTCGGCCCCAACCACCCGCCACTGACCGCCATCCAGAATTTCGCACGCCAACTGGCAGCCATCAAGCTCAAACAACAGAAGCCTGTCATACATGTCGGCAATCTCAACACCTCCCGCGATTTCATCGATGTCCGCGACGGCGCCACCGCTCTCTGGACGCTCGCAAACAAAGGTGTCTCCGGAGAAGTCTATAACATCTGCCGCGGCTATGCATGGAAAATCTCCGATATGCTCGACCTCCTTGTCAAAATCGCCGATGTGCAAGTCACCGTCGAACGTGATCCTCAACTTGTCCGCCCGACGGATGAGAAGACGCTTTTAGGCGACAATTCAAAACTAAGGGCTCTCGGATGGAAGCCGGTCATTCCGTTTGAAACGACTTTGAGAGACATCTTCGACAACTGGATGGAGAGGCTTCAAGCATGATCCCCTGCTCGCTCGTCACCACCTGTCGTAATGAAATGCGCTCCTTTGCGCGTTGGAAAGCCAACATGCAGGCACAAACGCGCTTCCCAGACGAAGTCGTCATCGTCGATGCATTTTCAGATGACGGCACTTGGGAAGCCTTAACAGATTGGGCACAAGAGGATTCCCGTATCAAAGTCCTGCAAGAGAAAGGCGCCGCCGCCCATGGGCGAAACGTCGCCATCCAAAACGCAAAATACGACCATGTCATTTCGACGGACATGGGTGTAAGGCTAGAAGATTGCTTCTGCGAGGAAATTATGCGCCCATTTGATGAAAATCCGAATCTGAAGCTCGTCATTGGAAGCAGTTACATAGACCAGAAATCCATCACTTCCATTGTCGCCAAAACGGAAAAATACATCAACAGTGCAGTCGTGGCCAAGCGGAAACCCGGCAAATCTAACGGTTCCCTAGGAGGGAACCGCGCATCAGCATACACAAAAAGCATCTGGGAGGAATGTGGAAGACTTCCTGAAGACTTGACGTTTTATGCCGACGACTCCACTCTCTTCAGGCAATTCAGGCAAGCTGGCTATCCATACGCATACGCCCCCAAAGCCAAGGTATATTGGGGACGTCCTGCCAAACTAAAGCAATTCTGGAAAGAAGCCTTCAATTATGGGCGCGGAGACGGCGAGGCCGCCATAAAAATGAGTCGAACGTTCAAATGGTATCTGATGAAAAAGATTCCCGCCTGGCTTGAAAAATGGTTCAACGCCCTTCGATACACCTATAAGCAATTCCGTTTCCACGCCATTATCAACAGTTTGAAAGAAGGAGACTTCGGTGTCATGTTCGTGATGCCGGTGCTTGCCTTCGGCATTGGTTGGAACCAAAGCGTAGGCTACCATCGCGGTTATGCCGACGGCTGCGTCAAATGCCAAGCTTGCCGCGCCAGACTGGAAGAGTCCAAGCAAAACATCGCCTTTGACAGGCGTTTTACCAAATAGACACAATTGAATAAATGTCATCTGTAAGCGTCATCATCCCAACTTATAACGCAGCTCTTCTCATTGAAAGAACGCTACGCTCTGTCACTAGCCAAAACGGTGGCCATGATGTCGAAATCATCATTGTCGACGACGCTTCGACCGACAACACGCTTGACATCATAGAAAAACTCGACGTTCCCTCCATAAAAATTCTAAAGCAAGACAGCAACCATGGTCCAGCCGCCGCCCGGAATCGCGGTCTCGCCGCCGCCACTGGCGAATTCATGGCTTTTCTCGACGGCGATGATTTCTGGGAGCCGGACTTTCTCCAGAAAACGACGGATTTTCTGCAAAGCCATTCAGAAGCCGTTGCCGTCAGCGTCATGCAACGCCACAAGACATTCAACGGCAAAGATACCATCGTGCCAATCCAACCGCCCGTCCAACAGCCTGTCCTTTTGGACGATTTTTTTGATTTCTGGGCCAAATACAACCATGTCTGCACAGGCTCCGCGTTGATCCGCACGGCCGTCGCCAAAGCGACAGGCGGCCAGAGGGAAGACTTCAGGGTTTGTGAAGATCTTGAGTTCTGGGCTCTTGTGGCAACATACGGTCCATGGGGCTTCATACCGGAAGTCCTTTTCACAAGCGACGGAGGCATGATCACGAAAAAACACGGTTGGCTTGCCAAAGCACGCAAACGCTGGGCATCCGCCGTGCCGATAGATATCTGGTCGCAACGGATTGTCCAACATCTACCTGAGAACATGCGGGACAGTTTCGCACGTGCCCAGGCTCGCATCGCCCGCGGGCTGGCCTATTCCATGCTTCTTGACGGACGTTATGAGGCGGCCCGCCAGGATGTCCTCAAGTGTTCCGCCCTCTTCCCGAAAAACAAGCTCAATTCAATTTATGCATTTTGCAGTCATTCACGCTGTCTATGGTTCCTTTTCGCATCCTGTCTCAGATTCCGTGAGCATTTAGTCAATTCATAATCAACAACATATATGCCCTTTAGCACAACTGATTACCATAAATCCTTACACACAAAAAGACATCAGACCGCAACATCACGTATATAATAGATAAACTTCTTCATTTCATTTGTCTCCATGACAATGTCCTAAGCAATAAATTACAGCTAAAATATTACAAAATAATCTACAATAAACGATTTCATTGCTCGTATCAATTATTTGTGGATTATCCTATTGAAGCTCATTATTTATGGACTCTTCCATCATCACATATTGCAAAAAGAACCACATCGTTCTTTTGCTTTTGTTTATATGGCTTTTCCGTCTATGTTTTCTGACACAAGGAAACAAAGGCGGCGTTGCCATCAACAAATATGTCGTTATACAAATCTTCGTCATATTGCTTCTTGCATTGAAATTGCATGCAGAAAAAGTTACCTTCTGGAAACTTTTGAATTATAATGCGACCAAGCATTTCGCATTTCTATACATATTTGGAATGATTAGCATTATATGGTCCATTTTTCCTATGATGAGTTTCTTTTTCTCCTTTGAAAATCTTGTCTGTATGACGGCAATTTTATATTTATCCTTAAAGTTCAGCGACGTATATCAATTGGAAAAGTTCTTTATCTATACCATTATATTCATCATTTCCATGTTTCTCGTTAAAGGTGCCTTCAGTTTCAGATCTTTCCATTCTGTCACCTATTCATCCATATCAGCCATGCTCACGATGTATTGCCTAGTAGAACTGTGTTCTCATAATCGCTTTAACCATAATTCAAAGACATTAAAAACAGGATTGGTATTCGGTATTATCATTCTATTTCTCACAACAAGCGGCGGCGCAATCTTCTCAGTTTTCCTAGCCCTCTTCGCCTTTCTTTTATTGAGCCAGAAATCAACATGGCGCATGCTCCTGTTCCTGGCAATTGGCACTATATGCATCCTGATTGTACTTGGTTATCAGCAGAAAATTCTTGCTGTATTATTCCCGAACAAAAGCACGGAAAGCATTCTAACAGCCCATGGAAGAACCGTTGTCTGGAATATGATCAATGAAAAGGTAGCCATCAAACCATTATTAGGCTGGGGTTACGCCACTGTCGAACGAATCCTGCCAATCTATTGCATTGACGCACATAATTCAATTATCGGCATTCGCGGTTCTTTAGGGAATATAGGCTGCATTTATCTGGTTTTCACCATGCTTTATGTCCTTTCGTATTTTCATTTGCAAAGAAAAAACTTTGGATTCAGGGGAATTTTCTTTGCCATTCTTTGCGCGTTTATCAATTCCAACACCTCCAACTTCCTAGCCTCCAAAGCCGGACCATGCACGTTCACCTTCCAATTTCTTTTGGTTCTCGGGGCGGCATACCGTATATTGAATCAAAGGATGATTCCGGCAAATGGCGAGGTGACTTTGAACAATGGGCATGAACAACACTAAAATTTCAGCCCTTCAAAGCAATGCCCTTTCCATTGCAGTCTTCCTGAATACGATTCTGGTCGTCTTCCGCCATAGCTTCAATCTGCATCAATATTACAAAGGCGGAAATCCATGGATGGATCCCATTGACTTCAATGTATCTTTCCAATTATTCATGGCCAGATTCACCAATGTTGCCATCCCTTTCTTTTTCCTTATTTCTGGCTTCCTGTTTTTCAATAACATCATACAAATAAACAATTGCCTGACTAAAATCAGAAAACGCATCTCCACACTCCTCATCCCGTATCTTCTTTGGAATATCCTTCTTCTTCTCCTGTGTCTTGCCTTGTCCGCCATACCGGCTCTGAAAGCTCAGATAAAACACACATACGGCCTTGAATACTCACTGCCCTGGATTGTTGCGAAATTAACCTATAGGCCAATTGTCGGCCAATTCTGGTATATCAGAACATTGTTTATTTTCATACTTTTCTCCCCTCTTTATCTATATGCATTTAAATCCAAAGCCTTTTCCTTTCTTGCACTGATAGTATCCATTGTCATATGGCAGCTCATTGATACTGATATTGTTTCCACTGAAGGCGCATGCTTCTTTCTTTTGGGCGGCAACCTAACCTATCACGGTTCATTACCCAAACAAATACCTTGCAGACATTGGTTGTGGCTCCTTGTGCCGCAATTCATTATTCTATATATAATTCTTTTTACATCTTTTCAATATGCATTCGTACAAAAAGCCTGTATTTTCATTCAATTATATGTTGGCTGGCAAATTTGCCTTTATTTGGCATCGAAAACAAAAGTTTGCCATTTTCTCATGGAATTGAATCATCATTCGTTCTTCCTTTACGCCACGCATGTTACGATCCTCAAATTTCTCTCGCTGTCTTTCTCCCGCACTTTGCCACATGCTCCGTCATTCAGTTTCTTGACCTATCTTCTCTGCTTTTCCCTGACCGTGGCATTGTCTCTCACCCTGTCATTTTTTTCTAGAAGTCTCTTTCCTCAGCTATATTCCATTTTTACAGGCGGACGTGGATCATCCTTGGAAATCACTCAACATTCCAGTCATTGTATCCAACGCAAGTTTCCTTCCCATTGCTTGAACAAAGAATCCGCTCCAAGATTATTTCTCATCGACGTCTGGATTATCGTAGCCTTGATATTTGTCATTATCGGACATTGCAGCGTATCCTTCGCACCTTCTTGGTATGACATCCTGAAACAGTGGATTTATTCTTTCCACATGGGAGCGTTCTTCTTCATATCCGGATTCCTCATGCATTATACGCGGAAGCCTCTTGAGACCCCCGCCGATTACTTCCGTCTCATAGGAGATAAATTTCGGAAATTCGCAGTACCGTTCGTCCTTCTAGGCATGCTCCTTTCGCTAATCCCGCTCATGCAACATCATTTTTCAACGAAAGCGTTGCGTACCGCCCTGAATCTCTTCTACCGCCCGACAGCATCCTACGTTATTTTCCTCTGGTTCATCTACGTCCTCTTTGAATTTTATTTGATCACTCCCGTCATCTCACGATTCTACAATCCCGCCATTGTCCTCTTCCTGCTCATAGCCATCGGTCTCTCTTTATTCCATGTCAGCAACAACCTGTTCGCCATCCATCTATTCTCTAGACACTTTATTTTTCTCATATTAGGCATCATTGCGGCGGAAAACATCGATATTCTACGCCGTCTTCCTCACCTTCCCCTCTATCTTCTTGCCTGCGCCTTCCTGTATCTTTCCATCTTCCACCCAGGCATCTTTTATCCCGCCAGCGGTGTTCTCGCCCTGCCCTTCATGCTCTCGCTTTCATGGATTTGCGCACCCCTGCTCCGTACTTTTCGCAAAACAGTCGAACTCATTTCCAAAAACTGTTTCGGTATATATCTCTACCAAATGATCGCCATCCAGATTCTCGCTCGGCTTTTCACATTTCTTCCCAATCCATCCAGACTATTCCCGCTGTTTTTGATTCTAGCCATCCCCATAGCAATTGGCTTCTCACTTGCCGTCATAAAAGTGCTCAACCTCTTATCTACAAGTATCTTCCACCGTGCTGTTCACTGAAATAAACTATTTCATCTTTTTGATTGCCAGCGCATTGGCATATTCATGCCTGCCGCAAAAATGCAAAGGATGGCTTCTGCTGGCGGCAAGCTACGCCTTCTACGCCGCCTTCGACTGGCGATTCACATTCCTCCTGCTTGGACAGACACTCCTTTGCTTCTTCTGTGCAAAATACAGGCAAACCGCGCTGGCCGTCATTCTTTCCATTCTTGAACTCGCGTTCTTCAAATATTTCAACTTTTTCAACGACTCATTCCGATTGTTGTTCGAAAGCCTTCGCCTGCCTTATCTCATCCCGCATCTTGACATCCTCCTGCCCGTCGGCATATCCTTCTTCACCTTCCAGTCACTGGGCTATGTCATCGATGTCTCCCGCAGCAAAATACAACCGGAGTACGACTTAGCGCGTTTCGCCCTTTTCACCGCCTTTTTCCCGCAACTGGCAGCAGGCCCCATCGGACGGGCGGACGAACTTCTCCCGCAGTTCAAAGAAGCAAAACGCCCTGCCGTACAGCAGATTAACGATGGCATACAACTCATCATCTGGGGGCTTTTTCAAAAAATGGTCGTCGCCGACAGGCTCGCCTCCTATATCAACCGAGCTTATGCTTCCCATCAAACAGCAAATGGCGGTACGCTTCTTCTCGCTTCCATATTTTTCTCAATCCAAATCTACGCCGATTTCTCAGGCTATTCGGACATCGCGCGCGGCTCCGCCAAATTCTTCGGCATCGACTTGCGCAACAACTTCAATTTCCCATACTTCGCCACCTCAATACCAGACTTCTGGAAACGATGGCACATCTCCCTCACCTCATGGTTCCGCGACTATCTCTACATCCCGCTGGGAGGCAACCGTGTCAGCAAGCCCAAATGGATTCGCAACCAACTCGTCGTCTTCCTCCTCAGCGGTCTGTGGCATGGTGCCAACTGGACCTTCATCTTCTGGGGCGCCATCCATGGTATCTTCAATCTCGCACATGTCATGTTCTTCGGTAAGAAAAACGAATCCAAATCACGCATTGCCAATTTTCTGCGATGCGCCGTGACATTTGTCATCGTCAACACAGCATGGATTTTCTTCCGTGCGCCGACATTCAAATCCGCCATCCAGATCATCAGCCGCATCATGACCCATCCAGGCCGACCGACCTTCGGCGTCGCCCAAGTCACCTTTGCCCTGAATGTCATCGCCATCATCATTCTATTCGGTGTCGATTTCGCAGCCTATCACGGTTTTACAGGACAACGTTGTCCAGACGCCATCCGCATTCCAGGCTACGCACTGCTCGCCTGCCTGATCGCCCTTCTCGCAGTCTCCTCCCGATCCTTCATTTACCTCCAGTTCTGATAGTTATCCGTGTCCAACGCCACAAAATCATCACTCATCAAAAAATGCCTGATAGGCCTACTGGTCTTCGTCATTGTCAACTTTCTCTGTCTCAAACTGTTCAATTATGGTTTGAAGCAATACTACTGCCTGTGGCCAGCTGATATCCTCGTCATCGGCCATTCCATGTCTGAAATGGCCATCGACCGCGACCTGCTGGAGGAACGGACCGGTCATTCCGTCGCAAAATACTGCATGAACGGAACATCCATCCCAGATCGGCTTGTCATGATCCGTCATTACATCGAATCGACTGGACACAAGCCGAAAGCCATCCTCTATGACATTGGCCCGCGTTCCTTCTCCGGCGGGCTCGCCGTCAATTCACACGCGCTCTTCTATCCGTTCATCAATGAGTCTCCCGCCGTCGCCGACTATGTCCGCTCCAGTGCCACAAAAAGAGAATATTATCTGAAAATGCTCGTACCACTTTCGCGCTATGATGACTCGCGTATCGGCGCTGTCATACGTGGCTATCGTCACGACTGGAAAAACCGATCCGTAAAAAAATTAAATTTAGAAGAATTGAAACAGAATATTGAAAAGAATAATTACTGGAAGACTACGCAGAATCCTGAACGTCAAAAACTATTCGAAGAGACGCTGGACTTTTTGGAAGAACAGGACATCCACGTTTTCCTTTTGCATCTACCGAACGTTGACCTCCTGAACAATGCCGAAAAGGATAAAAACATGGTCGTTATCAATTATATTAAATCAATAACAGCTAATCATCCCAACGTCACATTCATCGATGCCAATTCCGCCTTCGAATCGCGATATGAGCTTTTCATAGACCCCCTCCATCTCAATCCCAAAGGCCAGCAGGAAGTCACAACATTTCTTGCCGACAAGATATCCCTTCCAAAACAACCATAGTTTCACATCGCATGAACATCACCTGGATAACCCGCTCGTTTCTGGACTACCGCATTCCTGTCTATGCGGAACTCGACAACTTGTGCGGTCACCATTTCAGCTTGATCTACAATGCGGAAGTCGTTCCCAAACGTTGCCAAGACAGGATCCATGAGATACTTGCAGACAGAGCCATCGGGCTTGGCGGCGAAATCCGCCTCTCAGGCCAGAAGAACGCGCCGATCTCAACAGTCAGCCGAAAAGGCATCCGCATCCCCTACCAGCCCAATCTTTTGAAAACCGCACGCGAGACAAGGCCGGATGTCACCGTCTCTGACGGCTTCTTCCAATGGACTTACGCCCCCCTGCTTCTCCGCTTCCGCAACCGCATCCCGCATGTGATGTGCTACGAGCCAACCAAACACACGGAGAAACACGCGCAGTTCTTCCGCACATGGTATCGAAAGTTCGCATCTCGTTGGATAGACCATATTTGCTGCAACGGTAGCCTCTGCAAGGAATATACGATGGCTCTAGGCTATCCAGAATCACGGATATCCACAGGCCAAATGGCCGCCGATTCCGAACAACTCGCCAAGGATTGCCTCGCCATCGATGATGGTGACGTCCGCGACTTCCGTGAAAAATACGGTCTTCAAAACAAACTCGTCTTTCTATTCGTCGGTCGCCTTGTAGAACTGAAGGGATTGCGCCAACTCCTTGAAGCATGGAATCTTGCCAACCTAGACGCAACCCTTCTCCTTGCAGGAGACGGCCCGGAGCGCGCCTCACTCGAAGAATTTTGCCAGCAACACAACATCAACGCCGTCTTTGCAGGAAACATCGATTACGCCAATATTCCAATCTTCTACCGTGCGGCCAACTGCCTCGTCATTCCCACGTTGCAGGACAACTGGAGTCTCGTCGTACCAGAAGCCATGGCCTGCGGACTCCCGGTTGCCTCTTCCATCTACAATGGTTGCCATCCTGAACTTGTCCATCCCGAAAATGGCTGGATCTTCGATCCTTACGACACGCAAGGCACAGCGGAAGTGCTGAAAACCATCGTCGCAAACAAAGCGAATTTGCCAGTTATGGGTGCCGCCTCCCGATCCATTGTCGCCTCCCACACGCCCAAACACGCCGCAGCTGCCATCTACAATGCGTGCCAGCAAGCCATCTCCCATTTGTCTTCACATCATTGATATCCCGTATGTCTTTCTTTTCCAACTGCAAAGAAAAACTGTTCTTCTTCAGATACGAACTGGTCAAGCCCGGCTCGAAACGTTTCTTCGAGCAACTGCAAAAAGACCAATACCTGTCATCTGATGAAATCGAAGCGCTCAACTGGAGCCGTACACAGTCTCTCGTCAAGCATGCTTTCGAGCATGTCCCCTATTACCGCCGCAGATTCACGGAAGCTGGCTGTACGCCGAAGGATATCAAGAATCAAGACGATTTCAACAGACTGCCTGTCCTCACACGCAAAGATCTCATGGACAACTTCGACGAACTTCTTTCGGACGATGTTTCATTAAAAGATGTAAGACTTTCCACGACTGGCGGTTCCTCCGGAACTCCAGCCAAAGTCTATCATCCAAAAAAGGAAATCCGCGCAGCGAATGGCTGGAGAATGCTCGGTTGGTGGGGTATCTCTCCGGCCGCGGACTGCGCGTCCGTCTATCGAGATGTCCAAAATTCACTGAAAGCACGCATCATGCATTTTCTCCAATGGTATCCGACCAAGCAAATCCTCCTTGACGCCACCAGCTTCACGGAGCAGGACATGCGCGATTTTCTAGACGATTTCATCCGCGTCCGTCCGGAAGTCCTCCACGGCTATGTCGGCGCCATGGACAACCTTGCGGAATACGTTCTCGAACATGACATTCATCTGCCGCCTCCCAAAGTCATCTGGGTGACTTCCGCCCCTATCACACCCGTCCAGCAGAACAAAATCGAAACGGCTTTCAACGCACCGGTTTATGACCAATATGGATGCTGTGAAATCTACTGGCTCGCAGCAGAATGCCCTGCACGAAACGGTCTTCATATGTTCTACGACACAAGGCGCATAGAATTTCTGGACGACGACAACCGCACCGTACCCAACGGGACATTCGGCAACATTGCCGTTACTGATCTGAAAAATTATGCATTCCCCCTCATCCGCTATCTAAACGGCGACCGCGGCAGACGACTCGATAAACGCTGCACATGCGGTTGCAACCTCCCGCTTATGGACAAAGTGAAAGGGCGTGTATCCGAAACATTCACGCTCCCCTCAAAAACACGCCTCAACGGCGAGTTCCTCACGACATTGTTCGACAACACGCCGGAAGCCGTCAAGCAGTTCCAAGTCCATCAACTTGCGGATGCCTCCATCGTCATCCGCGTCATACCAAACAATTCCTATCCCAGTCTGGACGAGACACTTGAGCATGTCCGTTCCGCTTTGGAAAACGCTGTCCATGGAGAAGTCGCCGTCAAGATGGAACGCGTCGCGGAAATCCCCCTCCAAAAGGGCAAGATGAAATTCGTCATTTCTGACTACAAGGCCTGAAGACCGCCTTTCAGCATGAAAATCCTTTTCATCCATAATAAATACGCCAAAATGAGTGGCGAGGAGCAATCCGTCATCAACTTGACGCAGTTACTGGAAAGACACGGTCATACAGTGGAACTGCTAACGCGTTCTTCGGAAGAGATTTCGGACTCGCTTTCAGGCAAAATCAAAAGTTTCTTCACGGGCATCCACAATCCGTGCGCCGTCAAGGCGGTCCGCAAGAAAATCATGGATTTCAAGCCCGATGTCGTGCAAATCCAGAATCTGTATCCACTGTTTTCGCCTTCCATTATTCCGGTCATAAAAAAAATGGGTGTTCCAGTCGTCATGCGCTGCCCGAACTACCGTCTCTTCTGCCCCAACGGCCTCTGTTATGATGCAAACGGCCATATCTGTGAACAGTGCTTCGGGGGGAATGAATGGAACTGTTTCAAAAAGAATTGCCTGGAATCCCGCGTGAAAAGCCTCGGCTACACCGTCCGGAACATCGCGGCACGCGTGACAGGGCGGATTCTCAACCATGTCGATACATTTATCGTCCAAACGGATTTCCAACGTAGGAAATTCATTCAGCAAGGCATTCAGGAAAGCAAACTTGCCATTCTTCCAGGCGTCGCGCCTCAAATGGATCCACCGCCGGAAAAATGGCCAGTCGGAAACACCGTGACGTACATTGGACGCGTTTCCGCCGAAAAAGGCATCTTTGATTTTCTCAAAGCCGCTGAAAAACTTCCAATGATTCCATTCGCCGTCGCTGGCTCCTATGAGGACTTTCAGGATTTGCCGCAAAAGGCACCAAATAATGTCAAATGGCTTGGTTTTCTGCGAGGCGACGCACTCAGACAAGCCTATCTGGATGCCCGAATCGTCGTCGTCCCATCGCGTTGTTATGAAGGCTTCCCTAACGTCATCGTCACTGCCATGATGATGAAACGCCCCGTCCTCGCGACCGATCTCGGAGCCGCCTCCTCCATCATCACCCATGACATCGACGGACGTCTCTTCCCCTTCGACAATATTGATGTCTTGACCTCCTCCATTTCAGAACTTTACAACGACGAAGCCTCTTGTCGGCGATTGGCTCTCAAAGGCCATGAATCCGCGGCGATTCGTTTCTCCGCCGAATCCGTCTATCAAACGCTTCTGGGAATTTACCAGAAGCTTGTTTAGCTTCCTATTCTATTCTGTACTGACAGTAAAAACTGTCGGGTGAAGGTGTTTACGCCTTCACCCTATAATCTTGAACTTCTGCACATCGACCAGGCCACGATCCGTTAGCTTTAAAAACGGAATGACCGGCAACGGCAAGAAGGTCAAAGCCATGAACGGCTCGTGCAATGATGTTCCCGTAAGTTCCGCGGCTGCCTGCACGGCGTGTATCTGTTTTTCGACGACGCCATGCGGCAGATTGGACATCAGCCCTGCCACCGGCAACGGCAACAATCCAGCCACCTTTCCATCAATCGCTACGCATAGTCCGCCTTGTGTTTGACGCAAGGCGTTTATCGCCACGGCCATATCCGTCTCGTTCGTTCCGACAACACACAGATTGTGCGAATCATGCCCCACGCTGGACGCGATCGCTCCACACGTCATGCCGAAGCCATGGACAAAGGCCCGCCCAATATTGCCGTTCTTCCCATGCCGTTCCAGCACGGCCATCGGCAGGACATCAGCTGCCGTATCTGGATCCATCCGCAGGAAATCCGTGATGAGGCTACCGTCACGGACGCCAATGACAGGCGTTTCCGCTCCGTGTTTTGGAACGATGAAATCGTCCGCAGTTACCTCGCGGCAAAGAACTGTATGCAGGAACTCGTCGGGCACGTCCTCCATAGGCAATTCTTTGGGAGAAAACAATTTTCCTTTCGTAAACGTGGCGGCCACCGTGCAGTTTTTCAAATCGTCCAGAAGGACTATGTCCGCCCGTTTGCCAGGAGCGATAAGGCCTCGATCATGCAATCCAAGCCCTCTGGCGGCAGACAATGACGCGATGCGGTACGCCACCAGCGGGTCTACGCCGGCCGCAATGACGCGTGCGATAATCGTGTCGATATGCCCTTTCTCTGCGATTTCCAGCGGATTTCGGTCATCCGTACAGAACGCCAGAAACGATGAATTTTGCAAAGTGATGATCGGTAGCAGATCATCCAGATTCCGCGCCGCCGTTCCTTCGCGGATGAAGACATGCATCCCGCGGGTAATCTTCTCCTCCGCTTCCTCTATTGTACTTGTTTCGTGGCAGTTGCGAATGCCCGCACAAATATAGGCGTTCAATGCATCGCCAGATAGCAATGGACAATGGCCATCGATATAGTCGAATAGGCTGAGCTTCGCCATGACTTCTTTGTCTTCGAACAGAACGCCAGGCACGTTCATAAACTCCGCCAATGCAGCGGACTGATATCGTTCATGCCATTTCTTCAAAATTTCCGACGTGATTTCCGCGCCAGCCGTCTCCAACGGTGTGGCAGGTACGCATGATGACAACAGCACCAGCATGTCCATGTCCATGCATTCTGCGGACTTGAAGAAATATTCGAAGGCCGCTTCACCGACGACATTCGCCAGTTCATGTGGGTCGCACGCCACGGTTGTCACGCCATACGGCAACACACATTGCTCGAATTGCCGCGGCGTGATCATCGACGACTCGATATGAGCATGTGCGTCAATGAAACCTGGAACGGCCGTTCTCCCATGCGCATCATATTCTGCGTCAGCGGGATAGCCAAGGCCGATCCCCGCGATCAACCCATTGACGACGGCTATGTCCGCCAATTCGAACTTGCCTGTCGTCAAATGGAAGATGTTCGCATTTTTTATGACAAGATCGGCCTTCTGACACTTCTGTGCAACGGATATACCAGTCTTCATGTCGCTTCCAAATTACAAAAACGCGTATTTCAAAATGAACAAAACCGTTAATACATACATCAGCCAGCTGACTTTCTTCCTGTTTTTGGAGAAAAGATTCAGAATCGTCCAAGAAATGACGCCGAAACAGATGCCTTCGCTGATGCTGTAGGAAAACGGCATTGCGATAATCGTGATGTACGCGGGAATCGCGTCATACAAGTTATTGAAATCAACGCGAGTAATCGTCGTCATCATATAGAAACCGACGATGATTAGGGCTGGTGCCGTTGCAAATGCCGGAACCGCAAGGAACAACGGGGCGAAGAGAATGGACAGCATGAAGAGGAGGCCGGCGGTCCACGCCGTCAAGCCCGTGCGACCACCTTCCGCGACACCTGTCGCGGACTCGACGAATGTCGTGGTCGTCGATGTACCGAAGATGGCGCCGACGGACGTCGCCACGGAGTCAGCCAGCAAAGCGCCCTTGATTCTTGGCAGGCGACCATTTTCATCGAGCATGTCCGCCTTTGTCGCCACACCGATCAGCGTGCCTAGCGTGTCGAACAAATCGACGAACAAGAACGCAAACATGATTACGACGAAGTTTATGGAGCCCAGCAAGTCGAAGCCTTCCAGACCGGAGGTCTTGCACGTCCATGATGACGGCTTGAACAATGCGCCACAAATATTTCCAAAACCCTCAATGGCATGCAAGAAGGCGGATATCGAAAAGTTTGGATACAAAGAGAAGCAACCAACATCCGGATTGACCTGGTAGAGCCCGATAGCCTGCGCGATCATGCCGAGAATCCACGTGGCGAGAATACCGATAAGAATGCTGCCGCGAATATTACGTTGCATGAGAGCAGCCGTGATAACCACGCCGATCATGGCCAGAATCGCACACATGCCGTGCGTATGGATGTTGTTTATGCTGAAGTTCTGTATCGTGATGAGAGTCGCGGGACTGTCAACGACGATGTGGGCGTTCTGCAACGCGATGAACGCGATGAACAAGCCGATTCCGACACCGACCGCGCTCTTCAGAGCCAGCGGGATCGCGTTAAAAATCGCCTCACGCACATTGAGCAGAGAAAGCAGCAGGAAGATGATCCCTTCCAAGAAGACGGCCACCAATGCGAACTGCCACGAATAGCCCATCGTCAGACAAACCGTGAAGGCGAAATAAGCATTCAGCCCCATGCCAGGTGCCAAAACAAACGGATAATTCGCCAGAATGGCCATCAGGGCAGTTCCAACAAACGATGCCAACGCAGTTGCAATCAGAACGCCGCCCCGGTTCATTCCGCAGGCCGACAGGATGTTTGGATTCACCGCCAGAATGTACGCCATCGCCAGAAACGTCGTCACGCCGGCGAGAACTTCAGTCTTGACATCCGTGTTGTGCTCTTTCAAATGAAACCATTTTTCAAACATTTTCTGCTCCGTTCATATTTATAATTAATGTAAAATGATTTGAAATCAAACAGCCTTTTTTCACGAAAAATCATGAAGATTCCTGTCAATCCACTTTGACGATCGGCATTTCCGTCATTCGCAGCATTGTCGAACCGAAAGGAATCAGCGTCTTTTGCTCCACGGCGCCTTCCGGCGTCAGGCTGGAAGGCTGCGGAGCAGCGATTGCAATGCTCTTCTCATGAATCGCCCATGGGATCCGCACCATCGGCAGTGACAGCGTGACAGGCGGCTTGTCTTCCGCGAACGGCATCTCCGGCAGCGGATGTTCCTCAACTGCAACGTCTTTTCCTGCAAATGCATAGTTCCATGGCGCCGTCGCGAAATATTCGTAGTCGCAGTATGGAAACTTCCGTTCAACGCCGTTCCGTTCATATTCGTGTTTCACGGAACGCGACGGAATCGGCAGAGAGAACAGCAACGGACCGCGCCACAAAACGGACATGCCACGCGGACGATCCACAAACTGCGGCTCAAACGTCAGTTTCACGTTCAACGCTGTCGTGCCTTCCCATGTTTTGGAAATCACATGAAAATCGCCCGTTTTCACTGGCTTGCCATCAATTTCGGCGGCTTTGGCAAAGCCTGGAATCCGAATCTTCAAATCAAAAGCGACCGGTTGGGAGACAGTAATTGTATAAGTCGCCGTGTCGCGGAACGGATAATCCGTCTCAACGTCGCAGACAATCTGCGCACCGTCGATTTCCGTCTCCAGACGGCAAGGCAGTATCAACGCGGAGATGATGGAACGGTCGCCGAGCAGGAAGGCGGAAGCGGCCAGTTTCGGCCAGCCCTGTCCATGATTCGCCGTGCAACAACCGTAGTTCGGCTCCAGTCCGAACAGATGGGCCTCCGAGCCGTTGGTGCTCCAAATCGGCGTCGGTTCATTTTGACAGCCGATCTGGTTGGTGGCATGATCGTACTGATGCGTCCACATATCCGCCGAACAGGCGGCAGGAAGCGCGTTGAAGGCCAGTTTCTCCAGACGGTCGCCCCATACGGCATGGCCTGTCGCTGCCAGCAGAAGTTCCTCTGAATACATGGCTTCCACAACCGCGCAAAGCTCCGTGCCTTGCGACGGACTGTCGCCCGAAACACACTCGTCACCTGTGAACATGCCCGTCGCCATGCTATGGTATTTCATAAGATTCGCCAACAACGTCTCGGCGAAGGCTTCGCCATCCGTATTCGATTCCGGATGCAACTTTTGGTAGAACAGTTCCGAATGAATCACCATGCCGAGATTGACGACATGCTCCTCAAACGTCCATTTCGTGGCTTTTGACTGATAGGGCCAATTGGCTACAAGTGACGGATAATCATAGCTTTGCTGCCGTATCCGTTCCGCTAGAACCAACAGCCACGGCTCCTTGGTCTCCTCAAATAGCCATGCCAACGCCCCAAGCCCTTCGTACCAGCGGTATTTTCCCCAGTTTTTCAGCGGATTAGCCGCCAAATGACTTCTCAACTGGCGGAACGCCTCCATCAACGCAGGCGCGACTCGTGGGTCGCCTGTCCGCCGATACCACACATGCAAGACCTTCGCCAGCAGGAACAACGACCACATGTCGTAATCCGCACGTTTTTCGACAGGGCATGGGCATATCCATCCATCCGCGCATTGATTCGCGAAAATGGCGTCAATGTAGCGTGTAGCCCGTGCCTTCATGTCGTCGTCATCAAGCAACCACGCCAAATCAATGAAACCGTCCAGCCAATAGGGTACACGCTCCCAGCCTTCCGCCTTGCCGCCAATCCAAGCGGAATCCTTCACATCAGGCCAAAATTTATCCAGACTTCCGGCTTGCCCTTCTGCCTGCAACTTCAACTGCCGCCGTAACCATCCCTTCGGCTTCAATGCACCGCCATCGACAAATCGGCCAAATGTTTTTCGCAATTCCATGTCCGTTCCTTTTCCTGCGTCTGCTTCTTGAGATTTTTTAGATATAATATAAGTCACCGTGAATTGAAAAATAAGACAGACAGACTATTTTTTCAAAAAAGTTTGGATTTAAGCCCCATAATCAAAAAGGAGTTGAACATGAAAAAAATCTCATTGATGCTGATCATGGCGTTGCTGTGCCTCCATTTCACGGCTATGGGCCAGCCCAAGCCGCCGCAACCGCCCAAAAACGACGCAAAGCCCGCCGCCAAAGCCGACACATTGCCCCCAAAACAAGCAAAATGGAAATCCGCCCCTATCCCCGGCTGGTACATTCATTATGACGAAGCCGTCAAGGCCGCTAAAAAGGCCAACAAGAAAATCTTTGTTCTGAACGCTGGTTCAGACTGGGATGGTGCATCTGTCAGCCTCCGCAAAAGCGTCCTCGACACGCGCGATTTCCAGCAAATCGCCAAACGCTCCCTTGTCCTCCTCTATCTTGACACGCCGCAGAAATTCCCCCAACCGGAAGAGCAGATCCGCCATCATGACATCATCCGCGAACGCCTCCAGCTGAAAGGCAAGAAAATTCCGTATGCCGTCATCATCGACACTGATGGAAAAATCATCACACAAATAGAAGGCGTCCTTCCGAAAAAAGACTACTTGGACATCATCCAAAAAGCCGTCGTGGGCACGCTCGGCCACAAATAACCATTTCCAATCCAATAAATTAAACATCAAAATATAGAGAAAACATGAAACAAGAAAGATTCTTTGTGTCCTCCAAAGGCGAAAACGTCAGCCTTTATACACTAATAAATAAGAACGGCGTCCAAGTCAAAATCACGGATATGGGCGGTGCCGTCGTCAACATCCTTGTGCCGGACAAGAATGGCAAAATGACCGATATCGTGCTTGGACACCAAGATCCGAAAGAATACGAGCCGAACGGCCCGTTCTTCGGCGCGCTCATCGGCCGCGTCGCCAACCGCATCACCGGCGGTTCCTTCACGTTGGACGGCAAAAAATACCAGTTGATTCTGAACGAGCCCGACAAAGGCAACACCCTCCATGGCGGCGACAGCTACGGCAGACGCATGTGGAAAGCCACGCCCATCGGTGACTCCGCCTTGAAACTCACCATCGTCTCCCCCGACGGCGACGCAGGTTTTCCTGGTAAGCTCGAAGCAGAAGCAATCTATACACTTACGGATGACAATGCGTTGAAGATCGACTACCGCGCCACAACGGACAAGACGACCGTCGTCAACCTGACAAACCACGCTTACTTCAACCTCAACGGCGAAGCCGCCAATGAATGCGGCGACCATGAAGTCTGGTCCACCGCCTACGGCCACACGGAAGTCGATTCCAATCTCGCCGCCACCGGCCGCACATTGCCCGTCGCCAACTCCCCCTTCGATCTCACGAAAGGCCGCACCTTCAAATCCATTTACGAAGACAAGGCCCTCCCCATCGCGTTTGACGACAATTTCGTCATCGCCGAAAAGCCCGGCAAGATGCAGAAAGAAGTCTTCAAGGCCGTTTCCCATCGTACAGGCATCACGCTGACCGTCGATACTGACCAGCCTGGCGTCCAGTTCTACATGGGCTACTGGCTCAATGGCGAAATTGGCAAGAACGGCGCGCCTTACAAGCGTTTCGGGGCCTTCTGCCTGGAGACGCAGCTATGGCCGGACTCCCCCAACCAGCCGTCGTTCCCCTGTCCGCGCCTGGAGCCCGGACAGGTCTATGAACATCACACCGTCTATCACTTCGGAGTGGAAAAATAATGGGTATCCGCCTCAACGAAGACAAAGAAATCGTGGCGACGATCCGCGAAGGCCTCAAGGCCAAAGGCGGCTATTGCCCATGCCGCCTGCAACGCATTGAAGACAACAAATGCATCTGCAAGGAGTTCCGTGAGCAAATGGCCGACCCGAACTTCGAAGGATACTGCCATTGCCGCCTGTACTATAAATTCAAAGATTGAGCTACTGTATTCATCCACCGCCATGTTCACCACTGTCCAAGTGCTTGATTTGAAGATAAATGTCTCATCATTGGGACAGGCGGTGGATGAAGTCCAGTCGCTTATCGACAGCGGTGAAAAGCACTACGTCTGCTTTATCGAAGGCAATCTCCTGCACAATTACTTCAGCCGTCCGAAGGAGATAGCTGAAATCCTTAACGCCGCAAGTCTTAGTTATCCAGACGGTGCTTCCACCGCAAAATTCGCGTCCATCGCCGCAGGACATCCCGTCGAACGTGTCACAGGCCCGTCTTTTTTTATAAGAGCCTGTGAAGAAGGTATCAAAAGAGACTGGAAGCATTATTTCTACGGCGGTGCGGAAGGCGTTGCCGAACAACTGGCGGACACCATGCGTGAACGTTTTCCAGGCATCCAGATCGTAGGCGTGAAATGCCCTCCTTTCCGTCCTCCGACCGATGAAGAAATCAACTCGCTAGCGGATGAATTACGCGAAAAAAAGGTCGATCTCCTTTGGGTGGCGTTGGGTGGTCCACGCCAGGAAAAATGGATGCACCAATATCTTGGGCGCATTCCCGTTCCAGTCATGTTCGGCGTCGGAGCAGCCTTCGACTTCCATACGGAAAATCAATCGTGGGCTCCGCCGCTCATCCGCAAAATCAAGATGGAGTGGCTGTGGCGCGCCGTCACAGGCGGACGGCGCGTCTTCCTGCGAAACATCGTCTGCGTCTCACACGTCGCATGGCGGCTGTTCCTCTATCGTCTTTTCCATTAATATGTTAGAAGTTTCGGCAAGTAATCGGCCAGACTTTTGACATCGCCTACGGCCACAGAACAGGCCATACTGTCCAATACCGCCTCTTCCGTCGCCTCCGCCATTGCGCGGAACGGCCCATTCATCAAATCTTCCCGAAAACTTTCCGTTGTGCGAATCGCCTTGTCGTCGCCTTCCATAGCATTCGCCGTACTGAAGCCCACGAACACTTCACCGCTGCCATGCCCTGTAAACGAACCAACACGGGCCAAACCGACGCCAGTGCGCCGCAGGACACGCTTGATCTGCCTGTCAGACAACGGCAGATCCGTTCCCATGACGACGATGATGGATCCTTTGTCCTCCTCCAACGCCCCGCTGGCGATTTCCTTGCCGACGGGCCGTCCGTCAATCCGTAAATCGGACAAGCGCCCATAGTTGCTCTGCACCAACACACCAAGCGTATACGTTTTTCCGTCATATTCCATTAGACGGGAAGCAGTTCCGATTCCACCTTTCAGCCCGTGACAGACCGTTCCGCGCCCTGCCCCAACGGCCCCCTCCTCAAAATCCGCCGTCGCGGCCGCGATTGCATCAAAGACTTCTTTCTGACCGACGGCTCGCCTACGAATATCCGAAAGCCGCGCGTCATTGCATTCACAGACGACGGGATTGATGGACGGAGGAACAAACAGCCTGTCCGCCGTGCAACGTTGCAGAACGTATTCCACCATGGCGTCCCACACCAGACCGACATTCAACGTATTCGTCAAAGCGATCGGTGTTTCCAGCTGTCCCAATTCCTCCACTTGAATCAATCCCTGGCTCTTGCCGAAACCGTTCAACACGAAAGCCGCCGCCGGCAGCTTGTGGTGAAACGGATTCCTATCGGAAGTCATGATGACCGTCACGCCCGTGTTGTGCTTTCCGGCTGCGATGGTCGAATGACCGACCGTCACGCCCGGCACGTCGCTAATTTTGTTCAAACGCCCTGTGGGCATCTCACCAATGACAACGCCATACTCTCTGATTCTCATAGGAAATCCTAAATATTATTACTAAAAAATGTAAAAAAGCCAACTTGATTTGATTATTTGGCTTACTGACTTATTTTAAGAGTGGATTAATTTTTGAAAGGGTATTACAGGGAAGTCATCATGACTTCCTTTGATAATATAATGTCAAAATCAACCATTTCGCCTAGAAAAATTATGAATAATCCCCGTAAGTCATTGCAAAGATGGCAAATCATGGCGCTTTGTCTCATCATGTATGATTTTGTCGCCATGTACGCGGCGTATTTCATCGCCTTGTGGACGCGCTTTGACTGCCATTACACGCAAATTCCTCCTGATTTCCTCCGTTCCTACTTAACCTTCGTCAGTTATTTTGTGTGGATTGCCATCGCCATTTACGGCTTATGTAAATTGTATCACTCCTTGTGGCGCTACGCCAGCTACCGCGAACTAGGGCTCTGTTGTTTCGCTACTGCCGTCACATTACTTCTCCATATTGTCGGCATTACCGTCTTCTTCCAACGCATGCCGGTCTCATATTTTCTCATCGGCGGCATCTTCCAATTCGGCTTCCTGCTATTTTCGCGCTTTCTCTATCGGTTCATGCGGCTTGAACTTGCGAAATTCCGCAAAATCATGTCCAAGCCCGCGCCCGAAAACCGCGTCATGCTCATCGGCGCGGGAGCGGCCGCCCAGATGCTCATCCGCGATTTGAACACCTCTCCCTCTTCCGAACTGAAAATCTGTTGCGCTATTGACGACGACCCCAACAAATGGAACCGCAACATGGAAGGCGTCCCCATCATCGGCGGCCGTGAAGTCATTCTGGACGCCGTCAAGAAGCACAACATCCACAAAATTCTCTTCGCCATCCCCTCCGCCTCCTTTGAGAACAAACAGAAACTCCTCAACATATGCAAAGACTCTGGATGTGAATTACTTAGTGTTCCAGGTCTCGTCCAGCTCGCCAGCGGCGAAGTAACCATCCGCACCCTGCAGGAAGTCAAAATCGAAGACTTGCTCGGGCGCGAGCCGATCAAAGTCAACATGGACGAAATCTTCAACCAACTCGCCGGCAAGGTCATCCTTGTCACGGGTGGCGGCGGTTCCATCGGTTCGGAGCTCTGCCGGCAGATCGCAGCCCATACCCCCAAGCATCTCATTATCTTTGACATCTATGAAAACAATGCCTATGACATCCAGCAAGAGCTTCTCGCCAAATATCATGAAAGTCTGAACCTCACCGTCCTCATTGGCTCCGTCCGCGATTCACGCAGAGTTTACCAGCTGTTCCATGACTATCGTCCGGACATCGTCTTCCATGCCGCCGCGCACAAGCATGTGCCGCTCATGGAGGATTCCCCTTGCGAAAGCATCAAGAACAATGTCATCGGCACATACAAGACGGGCCATGCCGCCATGCTCTACGGTGCGGAACGCTTCCTTCTCATTTCAACGGACAAAGCCGTCAATCCAACCAACATCATGGGCGCCTCCAAACGCCTCTGCGAAATGGTCATCCAAACCTTGAACAAATATTCGCAGGAAGGCCGCATTTCAGAGCTGCCGCTTCTCCATGACCACAATGTCGTCGTGCCGAACATTCAGCCGACGCGCAAAACGGAATTCGTCGCCGTCCGTTTCGGCAACGTCCTTGGATCCAACGGCTCCGTCATCCCGCTCTTCAAGAAGCAGATTGAAGCCGGCGGCCCCGTCTGCGTGACAGATCCGAACATCATCCGCTACTTCATGACAATTCCAGAAGCCGTATCACTCGTCCTCCAGGCGGAAACCTATGCCAAAGGCGGCGAAATTTTCGTGCTGGACATGGGAGAACCGATCAAAATCGACGATTTGGCACGAAATCTCATCAAGCTCTCCGGACTCCGGCCGGATGTCGATATCAAAATCAAATACACGGGCCTACGGCCAGGCGAAAAGCTGTTCGAAGAAAAGCTCATGTCCGAAGAGGGCCTCCAGACTACGGCAAACCATCTCATCCATATCGCCAAGCCTATCGAAATGGACACTAAAGCCTTCATCGAAAAGCTGAACCAACTCGCCGAAGCCTGTCAGAACAACTTCAACGACATCCGCCATCTCGTCGCCTCACTCGTCCCGACATACCATCCCGTCGCCATCCAAACGACACCTATCCTCCCATTGGATAAGGATGAATTCGAACGACTTGCGGCCGTCGTCAGGCAGTTCAACATCCATGGTGACGTCGTGTCCATCACTCGTCTGAACAAAGGCTACATCAACCAGACATACCATGTGGAGACCAAGCTGCACCACGCCCATTCCTACACGCTCCAGCGAATCAACACCCATGTCTTCCCGGACATCGCGGCGCTCATGGACAACTTCGTCCTTGTGACGGAACACCTCCATGACAATTTCAAGCTCCCCGGCAACTCGCCGAAAGGCGCCGTCCAGATGGCCCGTACCACGCAGGACGGCAAGCCATATATCTTCACAGATGGCGGCGCATGGCGTCTCATGACCCATTTCGACGAAGTCTATTCTCTCGACCTGCCGAACTCACCTGAAACGTTCTATCAGGCAGGCCTCGCCTTCGGTTCGTTTATCCGCCAGATGTCTGACATCCCGCCGTCGAAAATCCATGAAGTCATTCCAAACTTCCACAACACATTCAGCCGTTACCAGGACCTTGAAACAGCCATCAAAGCCAATTTGAAAGATCGTGTGAAGGATGTCCAGCCCGAAATCGAATTCATCCGCTCACATGTCCCGCTCTTCTCGAAAATCTCCGAACCGCTGTCAAAAGGTGAAATTCCCACGCGAATCTGCCATAACGACTGCAATCTCAACAACATCCTCTTCGACAACAAGACGCACTCCCCTGTCGCCATCATCGATCTGGACACCGTCATGCCGTCCTCTCCGCTCTATGACTTCGGCGACAGCATGCGAATCGGCACGAATACCGCGAAGGATGACGAAAAGGACTTGTCCAAAGTCAGTTGCGACCTTTCACTCTATGAACAATACGCACGCGGCTGGCTCGAAGCCTGCGGCGACATGCTCACCGTCAAAGAGCTCGAACTCCTCCCCTTCGCCTCCCTTGTCATCACGTCTGAAGACGGCATCCGCTTCCTTGCGGATCATATCAACGGCGATATCTACTATACGCAGATCGACTACCCCGGCCAGAATCTTGATCGCGCGCGCACGCAGCTCGCGCTCGTGCGGGACATGGAGGCCAAGCTCCCGCAGATCAAGCAGATTCTCGTGAAAATTTATACTGAACTCAACCTGCCTGTCACATCTCTCTGACGGCAAACAAAACACAAGAGAATATGAACAGACGCATTATCATTCCAGCTGCAGGAAAAGGCTCCAGACTGACCAAATCAGAAGATGCCCCGCCGAAGGTGATGCATTGCGTCGGCGGCAGACCGCTTCTGCAAGTCGTTCTTGAACAGACGGATTTCATTCCGGACGACGATACGTACATCGTCGTCGGCTACAAGAAGGATGCCATCATCAACCACTTCGGAGACAGATACCACTATGTCGAACAGACGGAGCAGAAAGGCACTGGCCACGCCGTGCTGGTCTGTGAAGATCATTTCCGCGATTTCGACGGCACGGTTCTCGTGACATTCGGTGACATGCCGCTCTTCCGCCGCGAAAACATGCTCGCGCTCTGTGACTTCCATGAATCACGCCATGCATCTTGCACGCTGTTGACTGCCGAAAATCCTGAACTGAAAATGTGGGCCCGTATTGTGCGAAATGGCAGCGGCTCATTTGAGGCGATCGTCGAAGGAAAGGACTGCACGCCGGAACAAGCGCAAATCCAAGAACTTTTCGCGGGAGTTCTCGCCTTTGACAGCAAGGCGCTATTCCAGTTCCTCCCGCAAGTTGGTTCGCAAAACGTTCAACATGAATACTATCTGACGGAAGTTCCGCAACTGATGGCGCAGGCCGGCCTGCTCGTCGAAACCTTCCCGACAGATGACGGAGACGACCTCCGAGGCGTCAATACGCAGGAAGACCTTCGCATCTGCGAACAAATCCTCAAACGCCGCATGGGACTATAGCGCATTCTCTCAAGCAAATCGTCACATGGAATCCACGGCGTTTCAAAACAATGCCGTGGATTTTTTATCGCTTTCGTTTGTTTTGGATGACTTTTAATATATGGTATTGTATTTTAGATAAAAAGTTCACTTTTTCAATACGAACAAGGAGTCATTATGCGTCTGATCATTCTAGGAGCCGGCGGTTTTGGTCGCACGGTCGCCGATCTGGCCGCACAGAGCGGCCGCTATGAAACCATTTCATTTCTCGACGACGGCAGCAATGCTCCGGACGTCATTGGAAAATGCGTGGATTTCGCCAATTTCAAGGATGACGCGACGGAAATGCTCCCCGCGTTGGGCAACAACGAACTGCGACTGATGCTCGGCCAGCGCATTGAAGCGGCCGGAATAAAACTCGCAACTATCGTCCATGCAGCCGCCTACGTCAGTCCAACCGCCACCATCATGCCCGGCTCGATCATTCTCCCGAAAGCCGTCGTCAACACCGCCTGTGTCATCAAACGCAGCTGTCTCATCAACATCGGCGCCATGATCGACCACGGCACCGTCATCGAAGAAGCCTGCCACATCTGCGTCGGCGCCATTGTGAAGGCCGAAAACCGCATTCCGCGGCTTACGAAAATTGAGGCAGGCCAAGTCATTGAAAACAGGCAGTTTCCGCTTTGATTGAATCAATCGGCATGTCATAGACAGCCAAACGCTCAAGTAAAACGTTCCTAATCAATATTTTTCACAAGGCATAGACCATGAAAACTCTCGCAATTTTCGGCGGCGAAAAGACGGTTCCGGATGGCTTCATCAAAACGTGGCCTCCACTCACGCAGGCGGACCGCGACGCCGTCATGTCCGTCTTCGACTCCAATGTCCTCCACGGCATTTTTGCTCCGCAGTGCCAAGCCCTGCAAAAGGAATTTGCAGACTTCATCGGTGTAAAGCATTGCATTATCGTCAATAGCGGCACAGGAGCCCTCCATATGGCTCTCGCTTCGCTCGGCATCGGGCCGGGCGATGAAGTCATTCTGCCCGCCTTCACCTACTGGTCGTCCGCCGCCATCGTCCTCCATCAGAACGCCATTCCCGTGTTCGTCGATATCGATAAAGACACGTTCAGTCTTGATCCGGATCTGTTGGAAGCCGCCATCACGCCGCGCACAAAGGCCATCCTGCCCGTCCACATCCACGGCATGCCCGCCGATTTGGAACGAATCATTCCAATTGCGCAAAAGCACGGCATTCCTGTCGTCGGTGACTGTTGCCAGGCCCATGGAGCCTCCATCAACGGCAAATACGTCGGCTCCATGGAAACGACCGCAGGCTTCAGCTGCAATCGTTCCAAGAACCTCTCCGGCGGCGAAGGCGGCCTTTTCGTCACCAACAGCGAAGACGCCTACCAGTACGCCAGCTGGATGCGCGATTTCCGCGAAGTTCCAATCGACGCGGAGACGACGCCCCACAAACTGGCCGCACTCGGATGGAACTACCGTCCGCATGAATTCGTGACGGCACTCATCCGTTCGCAGTTCAAACGCCTCCCCGAATACAATGCGCGTCGTTATGAAATGGCTCACTACATGACGGATAAACTGGCCAACATCCCTGGTCTGAAAGGTCCCTATGAACCAGCCGACCGCAAGCCAGTTTATTTCTCCTACATCGTCGATTTCCGCCCGCAGGAACTCGGACTCGACATCCCCGCGCCAAAATTCAAAGCCGCCATGATCAAGATTCTGAAGGCGGAAGGCATTGGTTTCGGACAGTGGCAATCCACGCCCGTCCCCTCCATGGACATCTTCCAGCATCACAACGCCTACGGCAACGGTTGCCCGTGGAATTGCGCGCATTACAAAGGCTTCGCCAACTACAATCCATCGCAATATCCCGTCACGAAGGAGTTTATCGCGAACCATTCTTATTTGCACAGCCTATACCCGCCCAACGATTTAGGCCTCGTGGATCTCTACGTCCAAGGCTTCGAAAAAGTCGTCTCCCAGCCGGAGAAGATTCTCGAAGTGGCCAATTCGCTGTGATCAACGGGAGGGCTGTGTTCCTGCGCAACCGGTCACGCGGGAACGTGACCTTCCCTAGAATCCATACCGTTTGCTTCCTGCGGCGGTGACGACTTCCACCCATGTGGAGAGGCCGTCGCCGCCGCGTTTCACGTCTAGAACGGCGTTTCGGCCGGAGATGTCGATGACGGTGCAAAATACGGTGCTTTTCGCACGACGGCGCGCGAAAATCGTCAGCGGTCCGTTTTCTCCCTGAACACCACGTCCCGTCACATATTCCGTCGGTTCAGAAACTTCTGGCACGATAAAACGCGTCACATGACCAGGCTTGCCGCATTGAAACGGTGTCATTTTGTTGTGTTCCAATCGCGTGAATGTCTGCCCTTTCGCCGTAAAATCCGCCGTCCAAGTAGCTTTCGTCTCACAAGACGAAAGCCCTGTCAGCATTCGGTAGCCGCCGTTTTCGTATTTTCTGTCCAACGGCTTGAAGATGGCAGGCAACGATGGCTCGCCACGCAGATGCCATACCAAATCATACGTATGTTCCAAACGCGAAAACGCTCCGAAAATATCGACGATGTATTCATCCGTCATATAGACGGAACGATCCTGCATGACGCCACTGACGGCTTCGTCGCAAACGGCTCGCGCATGCTGTTCTTTTTCATCGCCGCCAAACGCCACCAACGTCCCCTTCGCGGGCGACTGATCCTGTTCATCAACGATTAACAGATTGTGCGCGAACGACTTGGAATACCATTCCTTATATTCCGACGTTTCGTACCATGCACTGCCTGGATCGGCGGCGAGCTGCTCTCCATGAGAGAAGATGTCAAGATTCAGTTTGTCTAGATGGCTGTGCGAACCATGTGGACCATAATCCAACAACAGGAAGGGATCGCCGCCATTCAGTCGCAGAACGGCATAGCCAACGGAATCGAAGTTTATGGAACCAAGCGTTTTAGCGGCTTCTTCCGCAACATCGGGAACCGAGTATTTCGTCGTGCTGACAAAAATCTGGAAACGCGTCGGAAACCACCGCGTAATTCCTTTCAATATAGGCAGATAGGCTGGATCGCGGTAGTTGTCGTAAGCATATTCCCACACCGTGTCGTTCCAATTGAAGATGCTGACGGCGCCACTGTCATGGATGGCAGGCGAAACGTAGTTCGGATAACTGAAAACAAGCTGAGAATCAAACAGTTTCTTCAGCGCACCGTCGTTGGCGGCATACATGTCGATGCCGTGGTGGCGCAACGTCTCCGCCATCGTAATCAATCCCTGCAACGCCATCCCCTGATAACCCATTGCGCCTTCCTTCCAAAGCATGTCATCCCCTATTCCGTTCTTGAACTGGAACTTATAACCGCCTTGGCGACCGCCTTTGTTGTTGGTCCAGCCATTTTCAGCGATATCGACCAATTCCGCGTCATGGGTGGCATAGCCAGTCAAGAGGATGGCGGCCGTCGAAATGACGGCCCAGTTCGTGGCCGAAATCAGATGGGAACGATTGCCTGCAATATGCTTCGCATTCGCCTTCAGAACAACATCTTCCACATCTTTCCGTTCATCCGTCGAAAATTCGTCATAAATCAAATCATATGCGCGAACCATCATGATGAGCCATGTGGAATCGGACAACCGCTGGTCGAAAATGATGCTCGGATCATGGCTGAAGCCCGGCCGTGCTCCGACGCGGTAGTTCGGATATTCCTTCACATAACCCATGAGAATGGATTTCGCCAAATCGCGGTATGGCGCATCATCCGTCAACCGCCATAGCATTGCTGCGGTCAATGCGTTGACCGCCAGTTGGTTATGGATACGCCCCCATGTCTCGCCGCTCGGCATTGTCTTGCGGTCGGATACATGAATATATTCACCTGCTTCATTCTTTTCACCCGCAGGAACAACGGGCGGCGTTTTCAGCAATCCCGCCAACTGCGACTTTCCCTGAGCCACCTGTTCTTGCATGAACGTATTGGCTGCCAATTCTTTGCGCATCGCCGCCAATTCCTCGGCGTCCCATTGCAGGCATGGATTGCCTTCCACGTTTTTCACAACCGTATAGGTCTTCGGAGCCGTCCATTCATGCGGCGTTTCGACCGAAACAGGCTTGAACGTATATTCCTCCGGTGGACTCATCAATTCGCTAAGATCCGTTTTACTATAGACATGCACACGATCAAAGCCACCCCATGCCGCTTCTTTGCCTTCCTGCGGATAGAGTTCACGAATACGAATGGTCACCGTTTTCGCCGTCCGCCCATCCAGATCGAAACGTGTCTCCTTCTGCGTCTGATCTCGCGGAATGTCGCAATTTTCTTTCACCAACTGACCATCCAGCAGAACATCGAAAGATTTGATCTGACGCATCGCGCCAGGCCGTTTGTGTTGCCAGAGCGCCACCGCCTGCACATCCACCGCCACGGGCATTGTGATATGATATTCGCCAGTCATCGGCGGATTGATGACTGGCCCCCAGCCATTCCGATCCAAAATGAGATTGTTCAACGGGATGCTACGATTGTAACCACCGCCACTGAACGTCACTTGACCGCCCAGCCGTGACAAGGCGGCCTCAAACTCGCCTTCACGCGGATTTCCGTGCAAAACCAAACAGCACACAAGCAAAACGGAGGTGAAGGCGAGTTTCATAATCTACCTTATATGATAGGGTTATTACGCAATTGCGTCGCGCATTTTTGCGGCGCAGTTGGACGTCACGGAATCAATGCCGATTTCAAGGAAATGCTGGCAGATTTCAACGGTGTCCAACGTCCATGCCGCATAGAACATGCCCGCGTCATGAATCATCTTCACGAACTCCGCGTCCACGAATTCCGCATTGCAATGCGCATCGATGCCGTCACATTTCAAATCCTGCAATTTCTTCAGATAGAACGCCTTGTCATGCATGAAAGTGCCGTCTTCGTTCTTCTTGAACGACGTCAGCCACAACGCCTGCTGATTCGGATACTTCTCCTTGAAAAGCTTCACGATATCCGCATGGAAACTGATCATGATGATCTGGTCACGCGTGCAGTGTGATTTGTCGATTTCCGCCATCATGGCATCGATGACGCGCGGATCGTTCTCCTTGATTTCCACATAGAAAAGCTTGCCGGGCTTCAGAATTTCGAGGGCTTCCGCGAAAGTCGGAATCTTTTCGCCCTGGAAAGCGATCTTGCCGTTGCAGGCGTCCAGTTTTTCAACTTCTTCAAACGTCGATTGTTCGATGACCATCGACACGCCGCCACAGCAACGTTGTGTATTCGCGTCATGGCTGCAAACCAACACGTTGTCGCTTGTCAGATGAATATCGGTTTCCATGCCGTCAACGTCGCGCTCCATGGCCAGACGGAAAGCGGAAGCAGTGTTTTCTGGGGCGTCATGCGATTCGCCACGATGTGAAATCCAAATTGCCATTGTTTACTCCTTTTGTGTTAATTGTTGCAATCTATTTTTCTTGCAGTTTCCCAAAGAAAAACCTATATAATAATCTTTTTCGTATGACTATCCTTCAACTTCTACTCTCATGCGTAGCGATGACAACCGCCGCAGCCGCCGGAGCCGTTGACCGTTCAGCATTCAGAAATCATTTTATTCAAACAAATTCTTCAGCGGATTGTCGGCCCGGCGGCGAGGCATTCTGTTTATTCAGTGTATTCAGTGGACTCATAACAAACATTAGTGTTCATTCGTGTCCATTCGTGGTTCCTAATGTTTTGCGAAAAAAAGCGTCCATACGCTCATTATTCTTGAACGGATAATCCTTCGGGCAACGTGAAATCTCGTATTCCAATCCTTTGCGCAACGGGATGAAATCGCTTTGCTTAAGTCCCGTCACAACAAGCATTTTGCTGTTGTCATAAACGCGATTGAAAAGCCGCGCCACTTCCAACTGCCAGCGTTTGCCAAGATTGCACGGATCAGGCTCCAATATCGAGAGATAGTCCTCCTTGTCAATCCAAACGGCCTTAAGTCCGCAGATTTCCTTGTAGTAATCGGCGATTTCCTGCCAGGTACGGGCTTCGGATGTCGTCACATTGAAATCCTCACCTAACGCTTTCTCATTGAAAATCAATCCTTTGAACATCTTTGCGACATCGCCGCCCCAGCAGAGCGACGCAGGAATGAACCGCGCCTGTTCGGGCAGCGCCACAGGCTTGCCCGCGAATGCGCGTCCGACCGTGTCCGCCGCCTCCAACGTCACCAGCTGGTAACGCAGATACGAATACGTCGTCGAAGGCCGGACAATCGTCCAATTCTTCCGCGGAAGACTGCGCAATATATTCTCACCACGAGCTTTGTAAATGCAATAATCATCAGAGTTCACGAGAATCGCGTCCTTCGACGCATCGATGAGACGCGGCGACGATTCCACAATCGGATTCTCTTCATTCGCGAAAACACGACAGCTGGACAGATAGATATATTGATCCGTAAACGACGTCATCAACGGCATCATCGTCGCCAGCATATTCGTCGGATATGTCATGAAATCGACGATGCAATCATAATGATTTTTCAGGAATCCCATCAGCGTCGCGCGATCTTTCGCGTTTGCCTTGAAATAACGCACGTTGGGCTGCGTCGATTCCTTTTCGTCCAACGAAATGGCGTCGATTTCATAGTCCATCTCCGCCAGTGTGGGAACGAGATACTGCCCCATCGCGCCAGTCGCGCCGATTACCAATATTTTCTTGCTCATAGTCTGTTCCAATATCCGCCTGCGTTCACAGCCTTCTGTCACCATCGCCATAATAACTGTAAACGCGAAGATTCATTTTACAATCCTCTGACCACTATTACATTAATATATTCTCCCAAAATACAAGATAAAATACGCTTATGACTGAAGAAACAAAATCCTCACGTGAATTTCTCGGCTCACGCCTCGGCTTCATCCTCCTGTCGGCAGGATGCGCTATCGGCCTCGGTAACATTTGGCGATTCCCATACATAACGGGACAATATGGCGGTGCATTGTTTGTCTGCTTCTATCTGCTGTTTCTGATTATGCTGGGCTTTCCCGCCATGGTCATGGAACTGGCCATCGGCAGAGGCAGCCGCCAATGTCTGGTCGGTAGCTTCCGCACGTTGAAGCCTGCGGATTCGCGCATCCCATGGGTTGGTTTCGGCAAACTCTTCTTCGCAGGCAATCTAATCCTGCTGATGTTCTACAGCGTCATCACAGGTTGGCTTCTGTCATATACTTATGACTATCTTGCGGGTGCGTTTGGCAGCGTGAAACCAGACGATGTCGGCAAGATATTCGGTGACTTCCTCGGTAATTATGGCCGTCAGATCTTATTCACATTCATTGCGTTAGGCATCACGACCGCCATTTGCATTTCCGGCCTCAAGTCCGGTGTGGAACGTTGCACGAAATTCATGATGGCTGGCCTGCTCTTTCTCATCATCGCCCTCGCCATCTATGCCATGACGCTCAAAGGCGGCATGAAAGGCGTCGTGTTCTTCCTCAAACCAGATTTGAAATCATTGACGAACCATGGAGTTTACGACGCCATCCACGCCGCCATGGCACAGGCCTTTTTCACATTGAGCCTCGGTGTTGGAGCTATCGCCATTTTCGGTAGTTACGCGGACAAATCAAAATCTCTTGCAGAGGAAGCGAGCATCATCATCGGTCTGGACACGTTCGTCGCGATCTGCGCAGGTCTCATCATCTTCCCATGTTGCTTCGCTTTCGACATCGAAGCCAATGCAGGACCGGGCTTGATTTTCGTCACGTTGCCGCGCATCTTCCTATCCATGCCGCATGGTGGCTTCTTCGGTTTCGTTTTCTTCCTCTTCATGAGCATCGCCGCGCTCACCACGCTCGTCGCCGTCACGGAAAATCTCATCGCCTTCGGCATAGACGAACTTCATCTGAAACGCCGCTCATCAACCGTCATCACGACGATTCTCCTCTTCATTCTCTCCCTCCCCTGTGTCTTTGGATTCAACATTTGGTCTGGCTTCCAGCCATTAGGAAATGGAACAAATGTTCTTGATTTGGAGGATTTTATCGTCAGTGACAATCTGCTTCCGCTAGGTTCCCTCTGCGTCGTTCTCTTCTGCACGCACAAGTGGGGCTGGGGACTGGAAAAATTCTACGAAGAGGCCAATACAGGCAATGGCTTCAAACTGCCCAAATGCATCGTCTGGTATCTCACCTACGTCCTGCCGGCCATCATTCTGCTCATTTACATCATCGGCCTCTGCAAACGCTTCCTGTAAAGACGGGAAACAATTAGAACACAACGGTAAATGCCGTTCCTTTGCCGACTTCCGAATCTACGGTAATGCTTCCGCCGTGGTAATCGACAATGGTTTTAACCAACGCCAGCCCAAGGCCATATCCGCTAGTGATGGCTGAATGTTCGACGCGGTAGAAACGGTTGAAAATCTTGTCCTGCATCTCTTTAGGAATGCCGATGCCATTGTCGATGACACGGAAGACGATATTGCCGTCCGCCCGCTTCAGCACAACTTTCACCGTCGCCTTTTCCGGCGAATATTTCATCGCGTTCACCAACAAGTTGCGGCAAAGACGTTCCAGCAGATTCGGCAATGCGTCAAACCAGATGCCGTCCTCCACCTCCGCCTCAATGGTCTGCTCCTTTCCTTCCGCAATCTTGCAAGACCAATCCACCGACGACCGCACGATTTCCGAGAAGTTCTCCGATTTGCGGACCCCGACGCCGCGTTCAATCCGCGTCATAATCAACAGCGTTTCAACCATTTGCGATAGCGAGGCCACTTCGTTCAGCACTTCCGAAATCACTTCCTGGTACTCCTCCGTCGTACGCGGCTTCGAGAGGCTGACCTCCAACGTCCCGCGAATGACCGTCAATGGTGTGCGCAACTCATGGGCCGCATCGCTGCTGAACTGACGAGATTTGGCGAAGGCGTTCTCTAAATCGGAGAATGTCTCATTTAATTGTTGGATGAGAACTTCCAGTTCATCCTTCGTGCCAAGTGACTTAACACGTGCATCCAGATGCCCTGCACGAACGCTTAGCAATGTTTCCTGAACCATCTGCAACGGCATGAAAAACTTCTTGCGAAGGAAATAGTTGCAACTGAATACCAGAATAATCGACGCCACAACAGCCAGCACAATGCCTTCCAAAAAATGCGTCACAATCTCAAACTGGCAATCTGTCTCCACGAATATCGCACCGCCGGGCACGACGAAACGTTCCATCACCTGCCACATTTTCAAGATGTCATGCAAGGTGCAGTCGCCGCTCAAAATCATCGCGCCCGTGATGAAAAACGCATGGTTTGAATCATCCGATTCCATGGGAATCTCCCCGTATGGAATCCGGTCGGGAAAGTTTGCTACCACCTTGCGTATCTGGAAAAAACCAAGTTGGAAGACATTGATGCCGTTGTTATTGACGATGATGCAACGCAGTTTTGGACGACCACTGGCGAACATCAGCTTTTTCCGCAAATCGTCCGCCACACTCTCGTCCAGAAGGGTCTCCAACGTCACGCCTTCACGGGACAATTCCTCCTGGATATTCTGGCAAATGGTCTCCATATAAATCCGTTGGCTTTTCATTTTGCCCAGAATCAGATACCCCATGTGCAGGCACAAAATGAATGTCGTCACCGTGAGAGCCAGAAACACCAAAATCAGATTTGCTTTTGTCCTGTATCGAAGCATGCCATCCCCCTATTTGATCAAATGCATGAACGCCAGCAAGATACCAAGAAACGACGCATTGTACGCCGTGAAGAGAAGCAGATACCGCCGGACTTTGTCCGGATTCAGCCTCTGGTATTCCCTAAATGTAATCAGTGAAGCCAAAGATGCAATCAAAGTGCCCGTTCCGCCGATATTTACGCCAACCAGCAAGTCGCGGTAGTTTTCCGTGAACTGCGACAGCAAGATCGCCGACGGCACGTTGCTGATGAATTGGCACGACAGCGTGCTCACCGTCAGCGTATCCTTCGACAGCAGATGCTTGAACACGTCATGTACCCATTCGATGCGGGACATGTTGCCGGAAAAGATGAAAAACGCCGTAAATGTCAGCAGCAACGGATAATCCACCTTTTTCAACGCCTTTCTGTCCATGACCAACAATACGCCCGTGATGATCGCCAGACCATAATAATATGGCACGAGCCTGAAGACGATGACGACTGATAACGCAAACAGCGCCAAATAGATGCACATCCGAACCATATGCTTCTGAACAGGCGTTTTCTCCACCCGCAACGGCGTGCTTTCGACGCACAGGCAGCAAATCGTGATGAGCAGCACGGCCACCGCAAATGGCGGCGCCATGATCTTCATGAATTCAACCGTGTCAATCGTGAATTTCGTGTAAAGATAGAGGTTCTGCGGGTTGCCGAACGGTGTCAGCATACCGCCGAGATTCGCCGCGATGTTCTGCATGATGAATGTAAATGCAAGATGTTTTTCATTCCCCGTCGATGACAGCACGAAATAGCCCAGAGGCAGAAATGTCAGCAACGCCATGTCGTTGGCGATGAACATGGAACCGATGAACGTGATATATGCCAGCGCCAGAATGCTTGTCCGCGTCGTTCTGAACAGACGGACAATATTATGCGCTAACATTGTGAAAAACAGGATGTTCCGCAAGGCGCAGACGACCGCCAACGTGCAGAACAGGCAAGTCAGTGTCTTCCAGTCGAAATAGCCGAGCCACTGCCTGTCAGGCGGCACAAAACACGTTGTGACGGCCGCCGCCAATATGGCGATGACCAACACGACATTGCCTCTGATGAATTGCACGATTTTCATTGATGATGAAAAAAATCCCTCCGCTTGTAGGAGGGATTTTTTTAAGCTAAAAGCCTAAAGCGTAATACCTAATACACAAAAAGCTTTTTGCGTCTCATGATTAGCGTCTTTTGGTTTTGACTTTTCTTTAAGCTTTTGGCTTTCAGCTATTGGCTATTGGCTATTGGCTTTGCATTTGCTTTAAGCTTTAAGCTTTTGGCTTTCAGCTCTTAAAGAAGTTCCGCAACCTGAACGGCGTTCAGCGCGGCACCCTTCAGCAACTGGTCGCCGCAGACGAAAATCGCCAAGCCATTCGGGCTCGACAAATCGTCACGAACACGGCCCACGAGCACGTCGTACTGCTCATTGCTGTCAACCGGCATCGGGAAGTAGTTGCGCTCCGCGTCATTTACGATCTTCAGGCCGGGAGCCTTCGCAAACGCCGCCAATGCCTCTTCGACGCTGACCTTCCGTTCCTGCTCAACCGTAATGGCTTCCGCATGGGAGCGCAGGCAGGGGACGCGAACGCACGTCGGGCAGACGAGAATCTTGTCGTCATGCATGATCTTGCGCGTTTCGTTCACCATTTTCATCTCTTCTTCGCAATAGCCGTTGGGGCCAATGGTCGTGTTGTGGCTGAAGAGATTGAACGCGTACGGATGCGGCAGGACCTGCGGCACGACGGGGCGGCCAGCCAGATAGTCCGCTGTTTCATTGCGCAACTCTTCCATGGCCTTCGCGCCCGCACCGCTCGCGCACTGGTATGTGCTCACGATGATCCGCTTGATGGGAGAGATATCATACAACGGCTTCAACGCGACGAGCATGATGATGGTCGTGCAGTTCGGATTCGCGATGATGCCTTTGTGCCATTTCACGTCTTCCGGATTGACTTCCGGAACGATCAGCGGAACGTCCGCCTGCATGCGGAACGCGCTCGAATTGTCAATGACAACCGCCCCGGCCTTGACGGCATGGGACGCGAAATCGCGCGAACGGCTCGCGCCTGCGCTGAACAACGCGATATCGACGCCGCCGAACGAATCTTCGGTCAGTTTCTCGACTTTAACATCTTCGCCTTTGAATTTCAAAGTCTTGCCAACGGAACGTTCGGAAGCCAAAAGCTTCAGGTTCTTAACAGGGAAATTGCGCTTCTCGAGCGTCTTCAGCATTTCCACGCCGACCGCGCCCGTGGCACCGACTACAGCAACATTGAATGATTTCGCCATGATGGCATTTCCTTCTTCTAAGATGGTTTCGTTGGCGACTCCAAATGAGTCCAACTACATAATATAAGGAATAATTGCCATTTTACAAAGCATAAGTGCAGATTTACGCCACGGGAAGGCCCCGCTCCCGCGGGAACGATACGGGAGGGGCCCGCTCCTGCGGGAACGATACGGGAGGGGCCCGCTCCCGCGGGAACGATACGGGAGGGGCCCGCTCCTGCGAGAACAAAAGAACATGTTTTTTCGCCTTCTGTAGTTGCGACTTTCCGTACAGCGTGTATATTAATGAAAATATTGCCAGCATAGCTCAGTTGGTAGAGCACTTGACTTGTAATCATGAGGTCACGGGTTCGACTCCCGTCGCTGGCTCCAGTTTCTTAAGTCCTGCAAATAAAGAATTTGCAGGACTTTTTCTTTTTGCAGTTTCTTTTCCCTAACTTTCCGTACCTTTCGGTATAATTTTCATCTGTCACAATGGACAAAGTACAACCAAAGTACAAGTAAAGATCACCATCACGCCAATAGCCTCCCACGACTGATATAAATTGCAGACGCTTAAATCCGTGCCAATATGCCATACGGCATTGATCGCTTCCTAGGGCTGATCTGGCTTCAAGATAACATCCATTGTCGGAATTGAACTGACAGTTCAATATGCTATGTAAAAAATTGCATATAGAGACTGCATTGTAACTTTTCTACAATCAGGGCATCCATGTCATTGTTATTGTCCTGTTTTTCAGCCTGCAAATTGAGCTCTTTTACCATTGAATAAAATAATACTGTCCTTTGGCCGTTTACTGCATAACACACGTCAAATGCGCAATGACAGACACAACAGAAGAGAGTCAAAAGAAAACCACGGAGAGCCAGACATCATTAGGAGGGCATATGAAGCTACGCATTTATATAACGTTATTTACAGCTCTATTCACCTGCGCGTTCGCCGCTGATGCGACGGATGCTGAATGCGTCGATGGATCCTGCACCTTGCCGGGTATCGTAAAAGACGGACAAAATGGTAGTTACGCCGTTCTGTCGCCTATCGGTCCGGGCACAATTCAGAAAATCACACAAGCGCCACGGCTCGACACGTTGGACGGCAAGAAAATCGCCATCGTCGGCGGCAGTTTCATGGCCTCCGTCACCCATCCTGAACTCAGGCGGCTCATTCTGTCCAAATATCCGACCGCCAAAATCTATTTGCTCAGCGAAATCGGTTCGGCCGGACCATGGCCCGCGCCAGGCGTCATCCGCCATGAAAAAGACGAATTCCAGCGGAAGTTGAAGGAATATGGCATCCAGGCGGTCATTTCCGGCAACGGCGGCTGCGGTCTCTGCACGCCGAAAGAGACAGGCTCCTGCATCGCGGCGGAACATCTTGGCATTCCGTCGGTTATGATCGCGGCACCAGGCTTCGTGGATCAAGCCCGTTCAGCGGCAACGGCGGCAGGCGTTCCCATCCAACGAGTTGCGGAATATCCAGGAGCCTTCGCCTCCCATACGCGGGACGAATTGCGCAACAACACACGAAACATCCTGTGGCCGCAGATTCTGAAGGCTTTGACCACGCCGTTCACGGAAGAGGAAATCAAAGCATCGCAATCGGTTACAAACGACGCCAATGGCATCGTTTTCACAGGCACTTATGACGAAGTGAACCATTATTTCGCGGAAATGGGCTGGACGGACGGCCTCCCAATCGTGCCGCCGACAGAAGAACGCGTCGCCCAATTTCTGAAGTTCACCGACAAACGGCCCGACGATGTCGTCGCCGAACTGCCTGTCGCCTTCCGCAAGACGACCGTCCGCCACGTCGCCGTCAACGGTGTCATGTCCGGCTGCCCCGCTGAATTCATGCCGATACTCATAGCCTTCACGCAGGCAATGGGTTACGGCGAATTTCGCAAGACGCTGGCCAGTACTCATGCATGGACACCGTTCTGCTGGCTCAACGGCCCGCTTGCCCGTCAGCTCGGCATCGACTGCGCCCAAGGCGAAATCTCCACGCAGAAGAATGCACGAATTGGCCGTTTCATCAATCTCGCCATGCTGAATCTCGGCGGTTACTATGTGAAAGAGAACAGGATGGGCACGTTCGGCTATCTGATGCCGTGGTGCCTCGCCGAAGACGAAAAGGCCGCCATCAATCTCGGCTGGAGACCATGGAACATGCAGCAAGGCTATGGTTTGAACGTGAACACGTTGACGGCGGCATCCGCTCTTTCTTGGGGAAATAACTTGGCCCCAGCGACTTCCGACGCCAAGAAAATCATGGAAATGATGGCATGGGACGCCGTGGAGAAAGAACAGTTCGCCGTCGGCAGCGGCACGCCGTTCGTCTATCGCACGATGTTGGTCACTGAATATGTGGCGCGCGATTTGGCAACGACTTACAAAAGCAAGGCGGCTTTGGAGAAAGCGTTGGTCGAAACTGCGCGGCGGCCTTTGGTGGAACGTGCCTATGCGAACTATTGGGGAAATCCCGGAAGTGCTTTCAATCCATCGACTTATTCCGTCCAGCAACATGCGAAACGCATCGGCGGCAATGAAGGAAGTTCCGTCACGAAAACACCGCCATGGCTTGCGTGGTCCGGCAAGGAGACCGTCGAAACGGTTCCCGTCATGCAGGAAGGCAAGACGGCTATTCTGATCACGGGAGACGCCAATCGCAACAAGTCGCTCTGCGTGCCCGGCGGTGGTTTCGCAACGGTGAAAATCGAACTGCCCAAGGCGTGGGATGAACTCACAAAAGAGCTTGGATACGAACCGCTTAAATCATTCTATCTACAAACCGATATGAAGCCGTTGGAT
>JAFZIJ010000147.1 GCA_017554445.1 Victivallales bacterium | reverse complement strand
CGTGAGGACGGTCAAATGAATCTGCCGTTCGAGTGAGCGGCGCGTTTTGCCGCCTTTAGGCGGCGCCACCTTTAGGTGGCTGTACATCAACCGCTTTGAGCGGGCAAATCAAGCCACCGGCTTTGCCGGTGGTATCTGACTGTTCTTCAAGAAACTCCACAAGTTTCTTTAATTGACTCTTTTCATGATCAGACAAATCTTCTTTGTCTGATTTCTGATATACATCAAGGAAGAAGATTTCCTTGTGTACTTGAAAATCAATGTAGATGACTCTTGTAGAACCACTTTTTCCTTTCCCTTTTACGGCGAAACGCATCTTTCTGATTCCGCCTGTCCCCTCAATGACCTTACCAACCAACGGATTGGATAATAATTCATGTTCAAGGCGAAAAGCGTCATCGTCCGTTAGGCCCAACTTTTTCCATTTGCTTTCAAAAGTGGGTAGATAAATAAATTCTCTCGTCATCCGTGTTCTCCATGGAAAACAATAATACTATACCCTATCAAATAGGGTATGCAAATTAGAATGACCTATTGCCTGAAAAATCACCCGAAAAAAATAAATATCCATAAAAATAATGCAAAAGCCATTTTTATATTAATATATACTATAAAATAAATATATTGATCTTCAAAATAATTAAAGTGAATTTTGACAAAAAAACTTGTTTAGTAATTGGCGGTGTTTTTTGCAAAAATCAATTACTTCAGACTACGGTAGTAATTGTTGATCAAGCCTTTGTATTCGTCTGAGACGTTGTCCAGATTGATATCCGCGGCGGCGCTGCCGCCTTGTCGTGAGCCGGAAGCGACTGGAAGAGGAAGGATGGCGCCCGACTGCGCGGAAACCTGCGTGTCCGAAAGATTTCGCAGGACACGCTTCCGAACCGTATTCAAATCTTTCAAATCCGGCGGCTGTTTTTCGATGGCCCGCAGTTCGCGAGCCGCTTCGCCGAGGTTGCCAGGATTGACGTAAAGCATTCTGGCGGAAGCATACATGGCTTCCGTCTCCTTGCGAATCTGCCGTTGATTCGTGCCATGCGCTGCAGTATGGAGATCGCGTCGCGGAGCGTTGCCGAACATGCCGATGGCCTCCGATTCACCGCCGAGCTTGCCGCCGCCTGTGGCGCGGGCCTTCATCGTGGAATCTTTGTCCTCCGTGACCATGCCTTTCTGGAATTGATCCTGCGTGCGGCGTGCATGCGTTTCGCGGCCTTCATAGCCTTTCACATGGTTTTCAACGAGTTCGCCATTCGCCTGACCTTCGCGTCCAGAACCGGAACGGCCCGTCATTTCGTTGTCGTTGGGGCGCGTGTTGCCGGTTTTGCCTTTGGCGGCGAAACTGGGCATGTTGCCGTCCATGATGGCCCAGCCCATTTCCGCATCCGCGACGATGTTGTTGCCTGTGCCGTCCTGCGACTGATCGTCGATTTGATTATCTTGGTCAAGTAGTTCTCCGACAATGTCTTCCAGTTCTTCCGGCAGTTCGACGAGCGGGATTTCCGGAAATTCGTCCGTATCAAAGGATTCCATATTCCAGACAAAATGATCCGGCGTGTCTGGAAGCCACATTTCGACGTCGTCGATGCGCTCTTTCGTGTTGCGGATAGCATCCAAAATGCCGTCTTCCTTCTGTACAGCGATTTCGATGGCTTCCGCCTTTTCGGAATCTCTGGCCTGCGTGACGTCTTCATAGATTTCGCGCATCTTGGAATTCAATTCGTTACAGAGCGGAAGTTCGGGGAACTGATAAAGATCGTTGGCGGTCTTTTCAATCATGTCGAGCATTTCCTCATGCTCTTTCGCGGCTTTTGCGAGCTCCTCCTTCGCTTCGTCGTCGAGATTGGCGTTGGCCTTGATTTCACGCACCGTGGAGGTGATGGCGGCCTGCTTTTTCTCCATCGCGTCCAAAACGTCCTTCGCTTCCGCAATGGCCTTTTTCACGTCGTCGATGGTCTTCTTGAAATTGGAAAGGCGCCATTTGTTGATGATCGATAGAACATCGGCGAGAACTTTTAGCGTGGCCTTCTGGTCGGTGATGGCGGCGTCAAGATCATTGTCTTCAATGGCTTCCGCGGCTCCAAGGGCATGGTCGTAGGCTTTTCCGTCATCAATGGCCTTGTTGGCGGCCTTCAATTGATTGGCGAAATCATCGTCCGCATGTTCCGTAATATACGCCACGCAGAGTTGCTGGATATTCAGAATACCGTGTGCGACGTTGTCTTGGTTGCGCGCAAGCGCGGAAAGGACGATTTTTTCGCCTTTCTTGGCGTCCATGGCGTCTTTCAAGGCTGTCTGCTGTTTTTTCAGCAGGGCTTGGACGGCGGCGAAGATGTCCGTCTTGGCTTGATGCTCCTGTTCGCGGGCCAACGCGTCCAAATTCAAGCTGGATAGGGCGGCGACGATGGCGGTCTGCAAGGCCGTGCATTTGCGGATGGCGTCGGCCTTTTGCTGACGGGGGGCCTGGTGGATTTCATCAAATGCGGCGATGGCCTGAAGCATCTCCTGATTGACCAATCCGACGATGACGTCCGCAAATCCGCCAAGAGCGGCACGATTGTCCAACAGCTTGATGGATTCGTCGCGAATTGTTCGCTGACGCGCATGGATGTCCGCCAGACGGTCTTCTGGAAGTTTCTTGTTCGTAATGGTTTGCTCAAGAAGCAGATTGGTGTCTTTCAACGCCGTCTTCTGCATTTTCAAAATGTCGGCGATGCTGGTTGCGGTTTCGCGAAGCGCTTCCGCCTTGTCCACCACGGCGTTTTCCGCCTGCTGGATTTTCACATGGATGATGGCGGATTTTGCACGGCGGCGGCTGGCGGAGGTTGTTTCATCCTCTGCCCAAAGACGGAAGCGAAGCTCTTCCTTTTGGTTGAACGTGGCGGTTTCGACGGTGAAACGCGCGGCGAATACTTTCGTGCGTTCTTCCGGCGAGACGGCGCGGACTTCCTCCGCGCCGTTGTCTTCCAGAAGCCGCTCGATGCCTGCGCGGGCAATGCCGAAATCGTCGGTCGCGCGGAAGGCGACGGCGAACGGTTCGTCTGGACGAACCGTGGTAGTGGTCAGCGTATCGACAAGTTGAATGGATGGTTGACGATCCGCTATGATGTTGATAGGGAAGGGGATGGATGTGGCGGAGCCGTCCGCGTCTGTCAGTTTCAAAAGAATCTGCCCATCCAGTAGCGTGGCGAAATCGACGTCAATGGCATCCGATGGATTTTCCTTAGAGAGGCAAGATGTCAGAACCGTTTCGTTTTGAATGAGTTCCGCCTTCGCAAGCGGTTTTGAAATCTGCGCATGGAGCTTCAGGTGGGAACCGCCGATGACGGATTGCTTCTCCTGCGTGGAGTTGATTTGGACGGGCTGCATTCCCGTGTAGGGCGGTGGCGTCGCCGTCGCTTCCCAATGGAGCAGGGCGGGCGGATTGTCCAATGTAACATATTGCCAATCAGATGTGCTGTCGCCTGCCATGAGACGGAATCTGGCCTGATCGAAAACAGGCGGCGTGATGACGCTGAAGTGCGGCTCCGTTTCGGAATCCTGTTTCATGGTAAGTTTTTCAACGGCGGCGTCTGGAGCGGCGCACCATTGGATGATTGTTTCAGACGGAATATCGCCTCCCAGAACGGCTGTGATGGTGAGTTGTTCACCACGTCGGACACGCGCGTCCAGTGGCAGAAGACTGACGATGCGTGTCTTCGCGTATGGTAGCAAGTCGCTGCCCGGACGGAGGATACGTCGCAATGCGACGGTCATCCGTTCTGGTGCCGCCGCCATGGAAATCAAAACGATGGCGAGAACGGCGGGCAGGGCGGCGGCCAGCCATTTCAACGGCCGTTTGGAATAGAGTTCGGACGCTTTGATGGTGGCGGGATTGACATCCGTGTCCGCCAGAAGCGTTTCAACGATTTGCGGCGATGCGTTTTCAGAAGCGGCGAATTGAACGGCGTTTATGAAGGCGTTGTCGGTTTCAGGCCTGGCCTTTTCCAGCAGGGTGGCCATGGCTTCGTCCGACAGTTTGGCCAATGCGGCGCGGATGACGAAAACAAATGCGGCGATAACGGTGAATACGAACACGCCGCAGGCGATGTAACGCGACGGATGGCCAAAATGGCACAGCACGTCCAGACCCGCGGCCGCGAAAAGAATGACGACCGCGGGAAGCAGGCTCCAAAGGGCGGCAATGGCCGTCAATTGGAGCTTGCGTTTGCGTTTCAAGGCATGGATGCTATCAAGCAGATGACGCAGGCATGGCCCCATCTGGGCGTCGCTGACCATATTTTCTCCTGTTACGGAAATGAAGACCAGACGCTTCTTGTTGAATGAAAGTGATTACAGATAAACGACTTGACCAGTCTTTTCAGACTTGTGGACGGCATCGACGACCTGCATGAGCTTCAGCTCCTCCTCCAATGAGACGAATGGCTCCGCAACGCCGATAAGCGCGTCGCGGAAGTTTTCGTAGTAGGAACGCCAGCGGCCGGGCAGTGTCGGGATGATCTGCTCGCCTTTTCTGTTTTTGAGGATGCCGTAGTTTTTGGGGGCGTCGCATGCGGCGTCGATATCGCCTGCGATCATGGCGCTTTCCTGCGGATCGAGACCGAATTTGACGAATGTGGCGTTGCTGCCTTTGACTAGATAGCGCGGCTTGTCGATGTAGGACATGGAGGAGAGATCGACGACGGCGGTCTTTTTATTCTTGAAATTGATGAAGATGGTGGCTTCCGATTCGATATCCGCGTCCGGCCAGTCGTAATGCGTTCTGCAATAGACGGATTCGACGGGCTGCGGGAAGAACTGGAGGGCTTGGTCGATGAGATGGGCGCCCAGATCGTAGATGCGTCCGCCGCCTAAGTCCTTCTTGCCACGCCAGCTGCCCCATTTGCCGAAGCCGATCCACGCCTGCTCGATCCATGAGACGTCGCCAAGAGCGCCGTTTTGCATGAGCCATTTGACGGTGAGATAGTCGCCGTCGAAACGGCGGTTCTGGAAGACGGTGAGCAGTTTGTGGTTGGCTTCCGCGGCGGCCATCATGCGTTTGCATTCGTCTGCGTTGAGGCACATGATCTTGTCCGTCAGTACATGTTTGCCTGCGTTGAGGGCCTTGACGGCGAGATCGACGTGCGTTACGGACGGCGTGGCGAGCACGACGGCGTCCACAAGCGGATCGTTGATGGCCTGATCAAACGTCTCGTAGGTCATGCAATGGCGGTCGTGTTCGGCCTGTTTGCGTTTTTCCGCGTCCGACGAGACGACGCAACGCAGTTCAAGACCTTCCGTGAGATTGATAAGATACGTGTGGCACTGCCTGCCCCAGCGTCCATAACCGACGACGGCGATACGTGGCGTGTGATCAACGAATGTGCGCATGGATGTTCCTTTATGGTTTATGGTTGTGTGATACGGTTATTTCTATAACATATAGGTAAATATGAAAGTCGCAAGTGATTTTTCCATGATTCTTGCAGTAGTAAGATTCTGGAAGCTCTGGAAGCTCTGGAAGCTCTGGAAGCTCTGGATATGGTAAAAATTCAACCAATCCAGCATGGGAGGGTACCGCTCCTGCGGGAACGGCATGGGAGGGTCCCGCTCCTGCGGGAACGGCATGGGGGGGTCCCGCTCCTACGGGAACGGCATGGGAGGGTCCCGCTCCTGCGGGAACGGTGATTTGTGGATTATGGTCTTTGCTTTAAGCTTTCAGCTTTAAGCTTTTAGCTTACATCAGGCCTTTCTTCTTCATCAGGGGGACGGTCACGTCCAGCTTGTTGCTGGTCAACGTTACGACGCCGCATTCCAAGGCCTTGTCAAGCGTCGCTTCGTCGTCGATGCCCCAGCTGTCGATTTCGATGCCCATGTCATTGAAGGCCTTGACTTCTTCTTTGACGACTTTCGAAATGTGGATGCCGATGCGTTTCATGATCTTATAGGAGCCGGGGATGAAATTCGCCATGTCGCATTCGCGGAAGCCGTGGAGGAACGTGTTCGGATCGATTTCGTGCAGATGATGGAGCTGCGCGATGATGAAGCTGATGAAGGAGCAGGACTGCAATTTGTTGCGTTTTTTCAGCTCTTCATAGCAGATTTCCGCGCATTTCGGATCGGGATCCTTGACTTCGCAGGCGATGAAAATGTCCGGCTTCCTGGAGAGAATCAAATCCAGAACTTCCTGCAACGTAGGAATCTGCGTTCCTGCGAACTGCTCGCCTTTCCATTTGCCGAAATCATACGTGCGGATTTCGTCGAACGTCAGTTCATTGATGACGCCCGTGTGGTCGCAGCAACGGCCGATCTTGCCGTCATGGCTGATGACGGGCACGCCGTCTTTCGTCAAATGCACGTCGAATTCCACGGCGGAGACGCCCATCTCGATCGCCTTCTCAAACGAAATCAACGTATTTTCTGGATATGATCCGCAAAAGCCACGATGTCCAATCAAAATCGGTTTCGTCAACATGTGATTCCCTTTTGTTTATAGGTTACTTCATATCCCGCAGCATCTTACGATATTCCGTATTTTCGCGCTGCAGTTCTTCGATCCATTTTTTCTGACGCATGGCATGCTCTTCCAGAAGCGTCACTTTCAATTGGAGCGCCTCCTGATCCTCCTGTCGCCCTTCCGTTTGCAGATGCGCGAGCACGGCGTCGGCGTTGCGTTCCACGGCTGCCCGTATGTCCGGCAGCTCCTTCGCGTCTTTTGGCGTATGTTTCATGGCCTGTTCGTAATGCCACAGGGCGAGAAGATCATGGCCGCCAATCCGTTCGTAATAGAATGCAAGCTGCATATGGCTGTCCCGTACGCGTTCCGCCTTGCGGATGGATTCTTCAAAAGCCTTCACGGCTTCTTCAGTTTCCTCTTTCTGCATGCATTCCAGTCCGCGCCGATAGTCCGCCTCCGCAGGGCGACGACACCCGTAGAAAAGTGGCAAAACGCTACATGCCAACAGGATGGCAATAGTTCGTTTCATCATTGCGACAGTTTCTCCGCCAACGCGTCCAACACGCCTGGACGCGCAATCCGTATGTCCGCGTTCAACGCCCAGCATTTCGGCGACGCGACATCCAGATTAAACGCGCCGTTCGTGACGTCGCAGTCGATCATCATGCCGTTTGACATCCGTCCGACCATGCCGAGGCGGATCATCATCGGCAGCACGCCAGCGACATCCCACAGCTTCATGTGCCCAAGGTAGGCTTCCGCCTTGCCGCTCATGACGCTGGCAAGAGCCTGCACGGCGCTGCCGCTGGACATGACCGGATTCGGCAGCGGAATCTTTTCCTGCCGCGTGAATTTCTGGCCGAGCATCAGCATGCCGCCGTCCGTCCATTCATTTGATGGCATGTCGAGAACCGTCCATGGAAGCGACGCGGCATCATCCGTCAAATCAAAGCCTTGTGCATATTTGACGGCATCTCCGTCCGTCGTGAGAATCTCATGCGTGTCCGGCAAAATGACGGTTCCATTGGTCAAACGTCCTTCACGCATGTAGCCGATGGAGACGCCCCATGTCGGAAAGCCATGGGCGAACGGCGCCGTGCCGTCGATGGGATCCACGACCCAGCAGCGTCCCGCCAATGCGGCGGCGATGTAGTCCGCCCCGCAGGAAAGGACGGTTTCCTCGCCGATGAAATACGAACCTTCATCCAGACGCAATAGGTTCTCTTTCAAGAACTTCTCATTGCGCGCATCGACGGCTGTCACAAGCGAACCGTCTGATTTCAAATCATATCCAATGCCTGCGCGGCGGCGATGGGAGACCGCGAAACGCGCACAGTCCAACGCCAAATTGCAGACTTCTTTCCATTTCCATGAATCCATATCCATTCCCTATGAATCTTTATAATGACCGTTTCTGCTTTTTTTTCACCGTCGTCACCAGCTCCTGAAGTTCCGTCAGAAGCTTTTTGCGCAAGGCCATGTCCTGCGAGCCCGCCAGACGGCCGACAAAGGATCGTAGCATCCGTGCCTTCGGCATTTTTTCGCATACGGTCTGCATGCTGTCCAGCGCATCCGCCATCATACGGTTTTCCGGATTGCCATTGAGCTGTTCCATGATGCGGACTTGCGCCTCCAATGTGTACAATAGTTCCGTCAGCAACGATGTCGTCGCATTCACCGGAAGCCCGAGAAAGCTTCCAATGCCCTGCATCAGTTCAGAGGCGAATTTTTCGTTCTCGGCGGAATCCATTGTCTTGTGAGCGTCTGCCTTCGTTTATTTCTTGTCGAAATGCGGGACCAGTTGACGATCCATCATCTTTTCATACAAATGGATGTAGGCCTGCGCCGTCACATTATGGGTGAACTGCTGTTTGGCCTCCTTCATGATGCGGGATATCTGCACGTTGCGCACGTCTTCAGGCAATGCGTTGAAAGCCATCGCCTGGTCGATCGCCCAGCGGAGGCCGGGTGCGTCATAGAATTTGAACATGAAGCCGTTGCCTGTTCCCGCCGCGATGTCCAGATGCTGCACCGTGTCATGGATGCCGCCCGTGTCGTGCACGACCGGCAGGCTGCCGTAGAGCGGGCCGATCATCTGCGGCAGGCCGCAGGGCTCGAATTTCGACGGCATCAGCACGAAATCGCTGGCCGCGTAGCCAAGATGCGACAGCTGCTCGCCGAAGGGATGCACCGCCACGCGGTCGTCGAATCCGTGCATGCGGATGATGTCATAGAAATACGGCTGGAACGGGCCGTCTGCGACGACCGCGATCTGCAGATCGCGATCCCAGTAGTCATGGATGATGGAATACATGATTTCCGTCAGCAACTGCGGCCCTTTCTGGATAGGATCAAGCCGCGACGGCCAATAGAACAATGGCGCGTTTGGATCTTCCCGCAGGCCAAGCGCCCGCTGGAAGGCTATTTTGTTCTGACGCTTTTTTTCTGCTTGGTTTTCCGCCGTATAGACAGCCTCCAATGTAGGGTCTTCGGCCGGATTGTATTCCGGATCCGGTGCGTTCAGAATGCCTTCCGCGCAGTTGTGGTAGTATTTGTTTTTGATTTCCTCACGGACATGGTACGGGATGAAATCGTGGTATCCTTCCACGATTTCCTTCAAAAACGTCGGGCTCACCGTGTTGATGAAGTGCGCTCCGAAAATGCCGCTGGCCAGAAGATCGACGCGGTTGTAGCGGCGCGATTCGTCATAGCCGGAGGGCAGATGCGTGAAATAAAGGTTGGTCCAGAACGGCTTTGTATCGATTTCGTAGTCTTCGATCCGCTCAAGCGTCGTCTCCACCGTGTGAATGTTGTGGACGGTGAAGAGGCTTCGGATGCCCAGAATGCGCGCGAACGATGGAATCAGGCCGGTCATCCAGTCGTTGCAATGGATCAGATCCGGATTGACTTCCGGAATGATCGTATTGATGACTTCCCGCTGGAAGGCGAGGCTGCGCTGCAGGCATTCATCCGTCGTGCAGCCATAGACGCGGTTGCTCGTATTGAACAGGCGGCTGGAGGCGAGATGGACGCGCTTCACATGGTCGGCTTCGCCGCCTTGGATGACGTCCCGCAGCATCTTCTGGTTGGTCTCCTCCTTGTTCGTATAGTCCGTCTTGTACATCTGGCGATAGTGGGGGACAGCCACATGGACGTCCGCTCCCAGATCGTACAATGCCTTCACAAGCGTCGCGGACACGTCCGCCATACCCCCGGCCTTGGCGCTCAGATGCGTCGATATGTTGCCCATGCCTTGGGGAATGTACGTGATTTCAGGCGTCACGACCAATACTTTGATTTTTCGCTGGTTTTGCTCGCTTGCCTTCTGTTGTTTGGTCTTTGCCATAATCCAAGCCTTGTGACTTCCCGCCTGCCCAATTGATGGAAAACTGAACTGTCTATCCATAAACTAATTAACTTTATAGCAATACGCTGTAATTGCAAATTTTCAGATTGTTATTGAGGTGTTTTCAAAGCTTGAGGTAGCAAGGGCGTTCCCCCCTTTGAGAAGGCCGAGACTGCCTTGCTACCCTGAATTTTATCCTTTATTTTTATAACTCGCTTCAAACAGGATCGTATGGATTCGGAAGAATTCACTGATGCTCCACGCCTGTGCGGGGCAGCCGCGCGGCGTATGCGGCGCGTCACCGTCGAAGATTTCCGCCAGATGGCCGATGCATCGATGCTTCATGACATCCGCCGCAGAGCCCCAAATGGCTCTTGCGGCCTGAAGTGCCTCTGCTCCATATACATGCACGAGCGCTTCGCAATAGAGCGGCATCTGCCAGGCCCATGCCGTCCCGTTATGGTAGGCTGTTTTGCGCCGTGTATCTTCATCGCCCGTATATTGCCCCCAATACGGATTATAGGGATCGTTCAAGAGCTTGCCGTCGTTCATGATGCGCAGGGGAACCGTGACATCTGCGGATGCCAGGGAGCGGATGGCTCCAGGCACGAGCAACCGTGCGCAGTCCGCCAGGATGTCCATGGCGGTCGCCGTGTGGTCGAAGACATCCGTCAACGTCAACGCCAGTAGCTGGTTGGGGCGGACGGCGTCGTCTGCCGTCGCTTCCTGCGCACCGACATACGGGCCGGCCGCGTGCAGGCAATCGCTCAGGCCGTTTCCGTCGCCGCGCGCATACAGTTTCTGCAGGTTTTTCCGTGCTTTTTCAAGCCATTCATCGAACATGTTCTTTTTGCCGATGGTTTTGAGTAATGTTAAAGCGTAAATCCAAAGAGCTTGTATTTCAACGGGATAGCCCTGACGGGGCGTTCCGGCGGGATAGTTCGTGTCCATCCATGTGTAATGCGACGGGCTGTAAAGCAGCCCGCTCGCCTTGGCCATGCGGACGCCGTTTTCGGCACCGCCGACAAGATGCTCCGCGATGGATTCCAGAATGGCCATGAGCGGACGTCCGCCGCAGTCCATCGAAAGAATGTCCTTTCCGGACGGAACCTTTTTAATAAAATCGCCGACGGCGACGAACAGCCATAACGGGGCGTCCGACGTCGCGCGATCGGACGCGTCACCGCCGTGAATCATGTTCGGAATCGTCCCGTTCTTCTCAAACGACGCGAACTGGCGGATGATGCCGCGGCTTTCTTCAAAACGCCCCGCGGCGATATAGCCGCGCAGGCAGATGAGCGTGTCACGTCCCCAGTCCAGAAACCACGGATAGCCTGCAATGACGGTCCTGTTTTGCCCACGGAGCGCCAGATAGGCGTCAAGCCCATGCCAAAGTGCCTCGTTCAACGGTATTTCCGGCGGAAGACCGTCCGTCGCGCCGACTTCCGTCAACGGTGGAAGCGCACCGCCGAGTTCCGAATTCGCGGCGGCTTCCAAATCCAGCGAGAATGAATCGCCGCCGCGCAGTTCGCATCGGAATTCGCCGGGCGAAAATTCATCGCACAACGCGTCCAGCCCGCGATCCGCGTCTTCCTGGAACGCCTGTGAATACCGCCATTCAGGCTTTTTCCTGAACGTTGAATCCGACCACATCCGCAAGCCAAAGCCACTGCATGGCAGGAAGGCGAAGCCGTGTTCGTCCGTTTGTTTCACGGCGTCCGGATAGCCGTTTTCCGCTCCCTGATAGGCTTTCGTTGTTTCATGGTTCGTCCGGCAGTCGATTTCCGGGCGGATGCGCAACGTGACAGGTTCTTCATTGCCCAGCCCGTTGCGCTCTTTGTCCACCGTGTCCGTTCGTGTGATTTGGAGATGGCAGCGGTTTTGCCTGCTTTTTTCCATTGTATAAAGAACCGTCAGACGAACCGTCTGTCCCATGCCGGAAGGAACGGCGAAATGCCACCGCAGGCAGTTGTCGTAGCTGGTGGAGAACGATGTCTGGCAATCGTGCCCAAGTTCCACGATGTAGTCTCGGAAACCGACCGTTACGCGGAAGCGCGACACCATCACCTTGCGGTCCGCCGGAAAATCCGGAGACGGGCAGGCGGCCAAGAACGCGTCGTATTTGCTTTGCAGTTCTCCCCAGCATGCACGGGCCTGGACATAACCGCCTAAACTGTTGGTGCAGAGGCCGAGAAGTTCGGGCTTTAGTTCTTCTTCGCTGACGGTCAATGAGACATGACGGCTCGTCCCGTCCGGCAGAAGGAGAAGTTTCCCGGCCGCCCGCCATGTGGTATCATGATTATGGAGCTCAACTTGCAGTTCCGCTTCATGTACTTTGTGGGGAATCGGTTGCGGCATGAAGAACGCATGATGGCGTCCGTCCGCGCCACGGAAGGAGGGCAGGCGTTGAAGGCAACGGCCGCCGACCATCAACGATGCCCGGAAGCGATGCTCATGCTCCACGAGAATGACATGGTCCGGCGGGACCATGACGACTCGCCGCACGTCTTGTTCAGGATTCCATTCCACGAACGGAAGATAGTGCGCATCCGATTTCGCCGCTTCCTTTACGCGTGCGAAGAGCTTGTCTGGTTCGAAAAGCCGCCGCAGGAAGGCGCGCGTGTCCTGATGGAGCAGTTTCGCCAGTCCATTCAGATCGACATTCGTCACATCCAGGCATTTATGATAATGGACAATCGCCTTCAAAACATAGTCGTGCGTCAATTGCCAGTCATTGAAATCCGGTTCTTCATCGTCCAGCGGATTCGCGGCCAGGCAGAAGATCTGCCCAGGCTGGAGATCCACACGGCAGCGTCCATTCGCGCATGGCAGCTGGACATGGCCGCCGCCAAGCAGATCAACCGCCGTGCGGCCGATGTCGAATTCACAGATTTCCCATTCGAACCACGCGGTATGCTCCACGTCCGGATTCGCGATGACCAGCACGGAATCCAAGTTGTTGTGGCAACGGCGGATGACGCCTACGCCGCCGCCTGTTCCAGTCTCGGACACACGCAGTTCAACGTCCGGTCCGAAGGCGGGGGAGCAACGCAGGATTTTGTTCAGACGGCTGATGTGATCGACGAGATTCGGCGACGCCCCCCAGTTCAGGGAGGCCGCGCCGTGGACGTCGATCTTCTCCGTCGCGAGCCATTCCACGCCGTTGGCGATGCCGAACGCGCCGTTGACGCTCATCAATGCGGCAATGCCTGTCCGCAATGCCGCCCATAGCGGTGAGACGGCCGCAAGGCGATTGTTGTCATGCGTTTCCGCGAAATTCACCAGGCAACCGTTCCGTTCCGAAAAACGGTATGCATGGCGTAGGTATTGTTTAATATGTTCTGCGTCAAAGCATTGGAACAGTTCGGAATACGCCCAGTTCAGACGGCCTTCCTGCAATAGTTCCTCCGTGGCCGGCGGCGGTCCGCCGAGCCCTTCCAGAAAGAAGATCGTGTCTGGATACTGCTCGCGAACTTTCGCGGCGATGTATTCCCAGACTCGCATCGGCACCATGTAGCCTGCGTCGCAACGGAAGCCGTCCACGCCGAGCTTCGCCCAGCCGAGAAAAACTTCCGCCATGTATTTCCACAGATTGCGGTCTTCGAAATTCAGCTTGCTGAGATCCTCCCATGTGACGCCCCACGCGCCCGGGCTTGCGAAAGAGCCGTCTTCGTTGCGGCAGAACCATTCCGGATGGCGGACTTGCATCGTGGAGGCCCAGCCTGTGTGATCCGCCGGCAGGTCGATCAGCACCATGCCGCGCTTCGAATGGACGGCATCAAGCAGTTCGCGGAACTGCTCCAACGGCGTCGTCCGTTTGTCGAATACCGCCATGCCTGAATCGACCGTCGAAAAGTCGAGCGGGGCGAACGGGCTGCCGAAACGGCCCATCCGCGCGAATGTCGCGGGAACGGGATGGATCGGCAGCAATTGCACGATGCGGAAGCCCAAGTCCTTCATGATGAACGGTAAATGCTTCTGTAGATCACGGAATTTGCCGGACGGCGGAATGACCGTGTAGTCTTTTTCGTCCAGCAGTTGTTCCGCCGCATGATGCTTCTCCGTCCATGCGCCGCCTGCCATGTTGGGGCCGAACTGCCGTACGAATGCGTTGTAGATCGTGTTGTTCGACGCCGTGACGGCGGGTTCCACCTTCACGCGGCTGTTCTCGCCGCGAACCCATATCGGCTCCTGCTCGCCTTTCGGAAGAAAGAAGCATTTGAATTCGAACATGCCGACTTCGCACAGCGGCAACAGCAGCGAATAGGTGCCCGGCAGCGTTTCCGGCATGGGAATGTCATGCCAGTCACGGCCGAATCGCGCCTTCCCATGTTCCACTTGCTCAATGACTTCGCGCCGTCGCAGCGCGCCGCGGCACAGATTGGTTCGGACGAAAGCCGCGCCTTCCGTCTGTTCGCTTAACGTCAGGCTGAGTTTCAGGCATTCGCCGCTATATTTGACAAGTCGTTCGCCGGTGGCCGGCCTTTGAGACAATGTTATCATGGATGCTCCTTGGGTGGTCATACCAATAATATAATCGTTGCCGCCATACAAGCCACTCCATAGGCGTGAACAAAAGACATAAGACAATAAGACGGGAGGGTCCCGCTCCAGCGGGAACGGTGCGGGAGGGTCCCGCTCCAGCGGGAACGGCACGGGGGAGGGTCCCGCTCCAGCGGGAACGGTGCGGGAGGGTCCCGCTCCAGCGGGAACGGTGCGGGAGGGTCCCGCTCCAGCGGGAACGGCACGGGGGAGGGTCCCG
>JAFZIJ010000146.1 GCA_017554445.1 Victivallales bacterium | reverse complement strand
GCGGGGACGCCGACGGCACACCGATCTCCGACGGCGGGGACGCCGACGGCACACCGATCTCCGACGGCGGGGACGCCGACGGCACACCGATCTCCGACGGTGGGGACGCCGTCGCTACTCAAGCATTCTCGTTTTTCTTTAAGACACCAGCTTCAACGAGTTTGTCGATGAGCTGTTGCATGGAGTTGAATGCGGCGAGGAAGCCCTGCGGCGGCATGATGAGGCGCAGGCTGGCTTCGGGAATGGGTTCTTTACCTTCAGGCTGAGGCTGGAGGGTCATGAGATCGAAACGGACCATGCCGCCTGCAAAATGGATCTGCCCGATACCGTCTGCGAAAATTTCTTTTTTCTTGTCTGCCATTGTTATTCTCCTGTGAAGTTTTGGGAAGCACCATACGACAAGAGTGTCCAAAAAGAGAAACACCTATTCTGAATTGATGATGGCTTCCGATTTGATAATGATTGCACCGCCCCTATGGGGCAGAATGAAGAAAATTATATCGTCTGCACGTCTCGCGTCCAAAACAGGACGCGAGACGGCAAGACATTTTTTCAAATCATCTATTTCAGAAATTTGTCGTAGTCGCTGCACAGCAGGCGATAAGGGGCTTCGTCCTCAACGATGCTCGGGAAGCGTTTCGGCGCTTCCAGGAAGATGTTGTCATTGTGGTCGTCGTTCACGACAGACACTTCGCCGACCATGACCAGTCCTTTTCCTTCGACGCCCCAGAACTCATGGAAGACGCCCTGCGTCAGCGTCACACTTTCGCCGTTGCCGATATCGAAGACTTCGCCGGCGGGAATGACGTATTTCACGCCGTCGCGATAGACGGTCACGGGCGTATCCGCTAACTTATTGTCAGGCGTGCTGTTGTAGAGGCGGAAGGCCAGACGGCCGCCGCCACGATTGATGATGTCCTCCATCTTGAAGCGATGGTAATGGAACGGCGTCACCTGCTTTTCGCGAACAATCATGATCTTCTCCGCATACGGTTTCGGATACTTCTCGCTATGCTGCACGCCGTTGCGAATCGTGAACAGGAAGAGGCCGATTTTCATGTAGTCTTCAAATCCGAAATCCGTCACATCCCAGCCGAGGCCGCAGTCGATGATGGATTCGATGTCGCCTTTCGCCTTGTGTTCCTTCCACTGTTCCAGAGTCCAGGCCGCATAGGGCGGCAGCATGAATTTGTTGGCAGCCAGAAATGCTTCCGCTTCACGAATATACTGGTTGATTTCCGAACGTTTCATTCTTTTCGCTCCGTTGCTTTATTCTATTTACCTATTTGTCCTCTACTTTCACATGGAATTCGGCGGAAACATCTTTCGCGGAAGACAACGTGACGCGCAGAACACCGTCGTGATCGACTTTCAGCGCCATTTCCGCATCTTTCGCGCTAACTTTCTGCAACGCAAAGTTATCGGAAAGCAGGAACGCCAACTGCGTGGGATGGCCGCCGACCAATTTCACGCTACCGGAAAGCTCCTTCTTCTTCGCATCCCATGACAGATCTTCCAGATCGACAGCACCCTGCGTCAAATGACGGTCCGACGACAGGAATTGCGGTCTGGCCTGCTCTTCATGGACCGCCAACAACCGCACGGCGTGCGGCGGAACGGTCATGCTGAATTCCTCTTCGTAAATGTCTTGGAATTCATCGGTCCAGAATTCATAGATCGCATAGAATTTGCTTGCATCCAGACCAAGTTCTTCGAATTTGAAGCCGACTTCCGCCTCTTGGTCGCTCCAGTTGAACAGCGCCACCACGTCCCATTCGCCGAACGGGCGCTTTACCTTAAGATCCCAAACAGGAGCCATTTCAAACACAGGATACATGTTCATCGGATGGACATCGCATACTGGCAATGCCTGCTGCAGAAGCCGCATCCGCTCGGGAGCCAGTTCCGCCAATTTGTCGCCCGCAAACATCATCTGGCCGGGCAACGTGACGACTGTCGCCGTCACGCGAGCCTCTTCCAGCGGATGATAGTCGCCGACGAGCAACGTGTCCGGATCCATGTAGAAGACGATGTTGTGGACGAACAATTGGTTCAACGTCGCACGAGCCTGACTCATGATGTTGTTCCAATTGGAATTCGTGTTCGGGGCGACGATGTCGCCGCCGATTCGCGACGCATCCGCCGCACCCGCTTCCGGCCCAGTGTAATGGCCTTGGCAGGCCAAAAAGACGCGCATTGGGCCGATGCCTTCGCGGAAGGCGTTCACGCAGCGTTCGAACGGATTCGGACAGTCCGGATTCTTGAACCGTGCACGGACTTCCGGCCGTTCGAAGAAATGCGCGCAATAGCCTGGCCCGCGGCCGGACATGCCGTCGATCTTGAAGAATTCATAGCCCCACTCCTGCGCCATCTTGCGATGGATGTCGCGCAGATAGGCGATCACTTCGTCGTTTGACGGATCGATGGTATAGACGCCGTTCCACGTATGCAACGGCTGGCCGTCCTCCCCATGGAGGAACCAGTCTTTGTGCGCTTCGTAGAACTCCTGGCTGCCCGTTCCGAACGGCGCCGTCCAGATGCCTGGCTTGAAACCGATCTCGCGGATGTCCTCCGCCAGTTTCGCCATGCCTTCCGGGAACTGCGTCTTGTGGGCCTTCAGACTCAGATTGTCGAATTTCGAAACAGGCAGTTTGTCCGAATCGCCCTGCCATGATTCAATCGACCAATATTCCATGCCAAACGGCTTCAACTCTTTAGCGCCAATCCGCGCTTCCGCCAGATTCTCCGCCGCGCCCGCCTGGTCAAAATAGACGTTCCACGACATCCAGCCCGTCGGCGGAGACGGGCAGCGTTTGCGGTCAATCGGCTGATAATACGGAACATAACGATCCTTATAATAATGTTCAGCGAGATCGATGACGAGCCCCGCGTTCGCGGCACGCGTCAACGGCAGTTCGCCGCTGATGGCGAATTCGCCGTCGTTCACCGTTTTCAACGTCAGTTTGTCCGCGCCTGAAAATGCGAGGCAACGGTCGTTTTCACGGTCGAACAACGCGTCGTTCGACAAACTGTCCGTCGCTCCGCTGCCCATCTGCACGACATGGATTTTTTCCGGAGCCGACACGCGGCACGCAAACGCGCCGCGCATGGAAACCGTGCCCGAAAACGACACGACGCCCGCGTAGAATTGCGCCGTACGATGAATCGCACGGACTTCCAGACGACCGCCGTCCGCTGAAAACGTCAGATACCCCTGCACGCTGTTGTCCGGAGCGACCAACGCCAACCGCCCTGTCGCGGCATCCATCGGTTCCTTCACACTCCATGACTGATCACCAACCGACATCGACAGGCCGAGCGACACGTCAATCGACGCGTCCTGCCGCCGCAACGACAGACGCGATTTGCTCTCTTCATATCCGACGGACCAATTACCAAATGTTCTTTCAAATGACATTTTCCTATACCTTTCTTCTTTTTCCGCGCCTGCGGAATGCTGCAACATAAAAAAACAGAACAAGAAAACTTGACAAATCAAAAAATGCCTATATTGTCTTGTTTTGTCATGATTATCCAGTTTTGTCATGTTTTGTCTTATCGAATACACATCCAAACAACAAGGAGCGAGGCCATGATTCTAACTCTCAAAGAATTGGCGGAACATCTGAAGGTCAATGAGCGCACGATTCTCCGCATGCGCGAAAACGGCCAGATCGAAGGCGTGAAAATCGGAGGGCAGTGGCGTTTCAACGGCAGCCAGATCGACCGCATGTTGTTCCCGTCCGCATCTCCGTCGGACGAGCATATCGTCATCCCGCAGTCACCCGTCGGTATCCCGCTGAGCCGCACGATGGACGAATCACGCGTCATCATGAACCTCCATGGCACGACCATTGAGGATGTTATCGAAGAGCTGACGAATCCCAAAATCTTCGCGAACCTAGTGCTTGACATCCGCGACCTGCAGGAGAAATGCATCGCCCGTGAGCGCATTCTCAGCACCGCCGTCGGCAACGGCATCGCAGTCCCGCATCCGCGTGATCCGATTCCGACCCTCCAAATGCCCGGTTGCATCGTCTATGGCTATTCGAAGAAAGGCGTTGATTTCAACGCTTCTGACGGCAAGCCTGTTCATTTCTTCTTCCTCCTCTGCAGCCAGAACATCGAGCTCCATTTGCACATGATGCGTTACCTCGCGTCCATCCTCCGCAATCCTCAGTTCATTGAGGCCTGCCAGAAAGCCGCGAAGCCGGCAGACATCATCAAGGCCGTCATCGAGCAGGAAACCGTCAATTTCCTCCATCGCGACGCCGAAGAAGACTTCGAGCAGTAATCGCCAGCCTTAAAATCCCAAAAGCTGCGGAAATAACGATGTTTTTTCCGCAGCTTTTTCATATCATCAACTTTTACAAAGAGCTGATGACGAGGCGCTTCTCGTCATCACTTCTGCTTCTCGCCGCTATTGCTATCGTTGTCGTCCTCCTGTTTCTGCGGCGCGGAAGCCAAAGGCGTGACATCCGGCGGAAGCGGCGGAACGACCAATTCCTGCTGCTGAACGGCAGGAGGCTCCTGCGATGCAACCGACTCCTGTGGAACATCTTCCATTTGATCAGCAGAAACCTCTCCTACCTTGCGAAACTCCTCCACTTCGACACTGATGCCTTTGATGGCATCCGCCAGTCCAAGATCCTCCTTGAAGGAACGATCCAAACGATTGCAGACCTTGCCGCGGATTTCCGACAGCTTCGCGCCTTCGGACGCAACGACATGCAACCGCAACGACTTGGTTGCTCCACCATTGATTTCGATTCCCTTCAACGACAAAGCACTGAACTCACGGTCCAACAACAACCGTACATGCGTACGGATTGCCTTGTACGTCAAGACAAGTTCGCCACCATCCGCCTGCGTAACACGCAACACCTTGTTCTTGCGCCTCATACGACGCGAAAACTCGATGATCCAGCAGATCAGCAGCACCACGAACGAACACGCGACGCCCGTCAGAAAACCCAACGAGCGAACGCTTGCCCACACATCATGCCACCCAGGCAATTGCGCAACGGCCAATGGAGCCATCATTCATCGTCTCCTTCGGGCTTCGGCTCTTCAGGAGCCTTCTCCTCTTTCGGAGGCTCCTGTTCCTTCGCCTTCGCCGCTTTCTTTTCCTTTACTTCGTCGTAGTCGTCCAGATCCACCACGTTCACGTTGACTTTCGCGACAGGATAGCCCGTCAGCGTCTCAACCTTCTCTTTGATAGTCTCTTGGATGTTCTGGCAGACTTCCGGAATGCACACGCCGAACCGCAGAATCAGCGTCAACGTGATGATCGCGCCACTTTCCTGCAAATCCAGCTCGATACTGCGGTCAATCGGACGCTTGCTCAAAACGTCGAACAATCCATCCAGCATACCCTGCTGCTGGAAACGGACTACGCCCGGCACTTCCAGCGTGTACTTTTTCACAACAGCGCTGATGACGCCGTTCGAAATCTGCACGATGCCGCGATCCGTGTCGCTTGCGACATTGATGTCAACTGGAGCCGCAACGGCTTCCGCTTCAATTACTTCTTTTTCGTTTTCCTTCTTGTCGGCCATGTCGTCGCCTCCGTCTGGATTCTCTCGTCTGTTCTTCCAGGCCCGCCGTCGCTTTCGCATGACGGCAGTCCTGACGGTTTTTCGCTAATATCTAAAGTTTATGGCATATTTTCCATTTGTCAAACAACCTGCGCAATTTATCGTCTGTCATTGCCTGCGCAACCGCTGGCTTGCGGCCTCCAGTATCCGTTTTTCGGCATCCGTCAGTTTCTCATAGCCATCTTGAGACATTTTTTCCAAAACGCGATCCACCTCTTCGGTCGTGGGACCACCGTCGTTTTTCGGGAAATCCATGTCCGGCCCATGACGGCGGGAACGCTTTCCGAATTTGCCGAAAAATACCTTAACCCATTCCAAGACAGAGAATTGATGTCCACGGCGAAGACGTCTCATGTAGATGAACGCTCCCAGCATGCCGCCCAAATGGGCCAGATGGGCCACGTTGCTGCTCTTGTCCAAGGCCATCACGACTTCCAGCACCGCATATACCCAAATGAATGTCTTCATTTTCAAGGAGATAGGCGGGAAAAGCAATGAAATGACGGAATTCGGAAACGCCATCGCGGCCGCCGCCATCACGCCGAACAACGCACCGCTCGCGCCGACGCAGCCACCGTAAACGCTGACAAGACGGTACTCCGGATGTTCGCTCAGCACCGTGTCCAAATGCGAAATGCTTTTGTACAGATAGCGCCCCATGGCGCCGCTTTCTTCCACGATGACCGCCATGCCGCCGCCCCACCAGTTTGCAAGCAGCCAGATGAGCGCCCCCACCACGCCGCTGAACAGGTAAAGCTGCAAAAAACGCCGCGGCCCAAGAAGTTGTTCCACGCCCTGCCCGAAGAGCCACAGGCCGTACATGTTGAACAACAAATGCATAAAGCCGCCGTGGGCGAACTGGTAGCTGAACAACCGCCAAAGCTGAAAACGGCTTATATACCATGGATGCAGCAACAGCAAATCCGTCAAAGCATGGTTCGACAACGCATCCAGCAAAAACACCGCCACATTGGCGAGTATCAACGCTTTCACCATCGAGCCGTTCGGATTCAGCCAGCCCAGAGGCCCGCGTTCCTCCCGCGACCGCATGTAGTCTCTGTCATATATAGGGCTCATTTACAATTATCCTTCAATTCAATTTTCTTTTTTCGCGAAGATTTTACTTTCTCTTCTATCTGTTGCGCGAAGCGCTTTCAGATCGCCTCAGCCGCCGAACAGACGGAAACCATCCCAATACTTATTATAATATAATCCCCTTTTCATCAAAAACTTGATTTCCGCCGCCCTTCTGTTAATGTATTTTACAGATACGTTATAAAAACAAAAGCTTTCAATTCTCTTGTATGTCCTTTTACGGCTATTTTCATTTTGGCCATCCGGCCTTCGAGTTCAACGAGCCATCCATGACGGTGGCCGTCAACATCTTGCATGGTGACGGCTGGAGCCTCGCGGGAGATTCCGTCGGCACGACGGAATCCGCCGTCTGCGCGTTCCACGGCGCTTTGTCCAACCGCCGCAATCTCTGCGAGACGTTCGGCCTTTCGCCTGAAACAACCGTCTCCGAACTTATCCTCCATATTTATAATCAACAACATGCGAATTTCGAACCGCTTCGCGGCGCGTTCTCCTTCGCCATTCTGGACAAGTCGCGTCGCAAACTCCTTCTCGTACGAGACCAGCTCGGCCGCGAAGTCCTCTTCCACGCCGCCCTCCCCAACGGCACACATCTCTTCTCCACATCGTTGAACGACCTCCGACGTCTCCCCGGATTTTCTCCGCAGCTCTCTCTCAAGGCTTTATTTGACTATCTTTCTCTCGGATATGTTCCCTCGCCGCATACGATTTTCCGTTGCGTTTCGAAAGTCTCTCCAGGCCATTGTGTTACAATTACGGAAAGCACTTGCGAAGACACCGCCTGGTGGAAGCCGCGTTTCATTCCAAAGCTGAAAATCAATTACCATGACGCCGTCGCCGAAGCCTGGCGGCTTCTGGATATCGCCGTCAAACGCTGTCTGGACAACCATCCGCAGGCAAATATCCTCCTTTCCGGCGGCATCGATTCCAATCTTGTCATGGCGCTTGCTTCAACATCCGACGGCTTCGGCGGACACGCCTTCACCGTCGGTTTCGACGATCCAAAATATGATGAACGAAGCCTCGCCGCCATTTCCGCGAAGAAATTCAACGTCGCCCATGAATTGATGCAGGTCATGCCGGATGCATGGAATGAACTCTCTGCCGCGCAACGACTTAACGGCGAACCTTTTGGCGATTCGTCGTTAATTCCGACGTTTTGCGCCATGCGTCTCGCCAAACAGCATGGAGCCACCGCCATCCTGACAGGCAGCGGCGGCGACGAAATATTCGGCGGCTACCGTCGCTATCAGGCCATGGCCGTCCGCCATGCCTGGAGATGGCTTCCCAAATTCATCATCAAACCTGCCACATCGTTGATACTCAAGATATTAGGCGAACCGGAAGATGCACGGGCCCGCTTTGCGACACTCAGCCGCTTCGCAGCTTTTTGGCGGCAAGCCCCCCTGCCCGGATATGCCGCATTTCAGGAGGTCTTCTCAGAAGATTTGAAGCAGACCATCTGTCAGGATTGGACGAAAAACGCCGCGACGCCTTATCTAAATGATTGGGCGGAAATGATTTCCCAAATGGAAGTCAATGATTTCGTCGAACAGTTCAACGCTTTGGACATGGTGTCTTACCTGCCGGACGACGGTTGCCGCAAAGAAGCCCTCGCCGCCGAAATGGCGGGACTAACAGGCGATTGCCCTGTCATGGACATGGATCTTGTCGAATTCGGTCTCGCCCTCCCGCGAAAGCTCCGCGTGACATCCCGCCAGAGAAAACGCGTCTTCCATGGAATCGCTTCTTATCTGCTTCCTCCAGAGCTTTTAAAACAAACGAAACGCGGCTTTGGCATGCCCGTATCGTCTTGGTTTAGAACAGAATGCAAAGACAGACTACTGGATTTGGCATCCTCCGTCAAAGCATGGGACCTTTACGGCTGGTTCAAGCCAGAGGCCATTGAACAACTTTGCAACGACCATCTAGACGGCCACCGCGACAACGGCGCCCGCCTCTGGATTCTGCTCTGTCTCAAAACGTGGCTCGAACAGCTCTGACTACCGCAAATGGCCGTTGCCGATGGCGACCCATTTGTAGGAGCACAGTTCGTTCGGCCCGACGGGACCGCGCGCATGCAGTTTATCCGTGCTGATACCGACGACAGCGCCCATACCGTAATCGCCTCCGCCAGAAAGCCTTGTGGAGGCGTTGACGAGAACGGACGCCGAATCGACGCGCGCCACAAAGGCCTGTGATTCCTGCAAATTGTTCGTGATGATGCCGTCCGTATGGCCCGAACCATGCGCCGCGATATGTGCCACGGCTTCGTCCAATCCATCGACAACACGGATGGAAATGATGGGCGCGAGATATTCGGTATCCCAGTCATCTTCCGTCGCCGCAACGACTTCCGGCAAAATCTTGCGCGTCTTTTCGCAACCACGGATTTCGACGCCTTTCGCCGCGAACGCATCCCGCACTTTCGGAAGGAATGCGACGGCGATCTTTTCGTCAACCAGCAGCGTCTCCAACGCGTTGCAGACTTCCACGCGTTCCGTTTTCGAATTGACGACGACCGCCACAGCCATGTCGATATCCGCATCCGCCGCCACATACTGATGGCAGATGCCGTCGTAATGCTTCAGCACGGGAATCCGCGTGTTTTCCGAAACTGCCTTGATGAGGCCTTTTCCGCCGCGCGGGATGACGACATCGATATAACGGTCCTGTTTCAACAGTTCATTGACAACCGCATGATCCGTCGAATCAATGAATTGCACCGTGTCTTCGGGCAGTCCCGCCGCGACAATCGCCTTGCGCATCGCCGCCACGAGAACACGATTCGAACGGATGGATTCCGAACCGCCTTTCAGAATGACGGCGTTGCCGGACTTCAGCGCGACAGCCGCCGCATCCGTCGTGACATTTGGACGTGCTTCGTAAATAATTGCGACGACGCCAATTGGCACCGCAACGCGGGACACTTGCAGGCCGGACGGCATCGTCCGCCCTTCCAACACGCGTCCAACGGGATCCGGCAGAGCCGCCGCTTCGCGCAACCGCTTCACCATGTAGTCGAAAATCTTGTCCGTCACCGCCAGACGTTTTTGGAAGGCTTCGGACAAGCCAGCCGCGCGTCCCGCTTCCAAATCCTGCCGATTGGCTTCATAAAGCTCGTCTTTGCAAGAGATAAGGCAATCCGCCATGGCGTTCAGCGCCTTTGCGCGAGCCGTGCCCGACGCCGCCGCGAGAATTCTCGCGGCTTCCCTGCCACGTTTTGCAATTTGTTCAATCTCCATACTTCTATCCTTCATTTTCTTGTTTTTTGAAAAAATGCCGCACGAAGCGCCATTCGAACCACCGAGCCGCCAATAACCACCTTAGGAGGTTATAGGGATTAGCGATTAATGTTTGGTAATTCGTGGCTTATGACCTTAGCTTTTAGCTTTTAGCTTTTAGCTTTAGGCTTATTTGAGATTCTTCATGTAGTACTGCGTGATTTCATCGTCGCGACCGAAATTCGTCGCGATCAAAGCGGAACGTATCCACATGCCGTTGCGCATCTGCCGCCAGTACATCGCACGCGGATCGTTGTCGCATGCCGTGTCGATTTCCGTACGGCGCGGCAACGGATGCATGATGATGGAATACATCGGAAGGCGTTTCAAATCGTCTCCCGTGAAGGAATATTGCGTCAAATCAATGTGGGAGCTCTCGCCGGGCTTCGTGTCCCATTCGTCTTGAATACGCGTCATATAAACAGCGTCCGCCTGCGGGATGGCGTCTTTGAAATTGCTTGTCAGTTCGTATTTTACGCCTGCGTTATCCAACTGTTCGAGAATGTCTTTTCCAATCTGCAACTGGTCAGGAGCGGCGAACGTCATGCTGATGTTCGAATAATTCGTCAACAGCAACGCCAACGACCGAACGGTACGGCCGCGCGCCAAATCACCGCAGAACAGAATATGCTTGTTCGCAAGCCCGCCGCGCTTTTCGAAGCTCAATACGAGCGTGTAGATGTCCAAAAGAGCCTGTGTCGGATGCTGGTCCTTTCCGGAGCCTGCGTTGATGATCGGCAACGGGCGGTTCGTATTGGACAGCAACCACGCCATCTTTTCCGCCAAGCCCTGCAACGGACTGCGCATGATGATCATGTCGAAATACGAACTGAACGTGCGGATGGAATCCTCCCGCGATTCGCCTTTCATTTCACTGGAGATCGACGGATCGCGCACTTCCGCAATCCGGAAGCCAAGTATCTGGCATGCAGCGTAGAACGACAAAAATGTACGGCTCGACGGCTGCGAAAAATACAGCATGGCCCGCTTGTGGCAGAGCAAATCACCCAAAAATTTCACGCCTTCGCGATGCTTTGAGATTCGGCGGATGCGCGTCGCCAAATCGCACAGGCGGTCCAATTGTTCACGATCAAACTGCTGCGCGAACAACGTATGGAAAGGACGGCCATTGGCCTGAACCAGATACGGCGCTTTCTCCTCCAGCGACAAATTGTTGAAGTCCTCCCACGAGATTTCATCCAAATGCTTTCGTTTCATCATGTTAGTCTCTCTCTGTTGTCCTTTTTTGTTCTATGGTTGTTTTTTTATCGTTTATTTTTTCATTCTTTCGTCAAGAAATCCCCGCGCGAAGCGCATGGAAACCGCCGAGCAGACGGAGGCCATTAAGATTCTCTTCTCACAAAATCACATTCTGCTGACAACCTCTTCAGAATCATGGCCGACGTCTGCGAGGCTCTGTTTCTTCCGTGTATTCAGTGGACTCATCACGAACATTCGTGTTCATTCGTGTCCATTCGTGGTTCCTTTTATCAAGGAGTGGTTCTGTTCAAAAAAAAGCCGTTGGAACGAACGTCCCAACGGCTTGAACAACTAGGCCAGAGAGGCCAGAATCATGGCTTTTATCGTATGCATGCGATTTTCAGCCTCGTCGAATACTTTGGAGAAACTGGATTCGAACACGTCATCTGTGACTTCCAGCGCCCCCGTCTCTTTACTGACTTCCGTCTTGTCGTCATGGAAGGCCGGAAGGCAGTGCAGGAAAATGACTTTCCCGCTTTCAAGATTGCCCGTCGCCTTCACCAAATCCATATTTACTTGGTAGGGCTTCAGCAGCTTCAGACGTTGCTGGAACATCGCCTCTTCGCCCATGGAAACCCAAACGTCTGTGTAGATGACATTTACGCCTGCTATTCCTTTCTTCGGATCATGCTCGACGGTCACCGTGCTGCCGTTGCGGGCGGCCGCTTCGCGCGCCGCCGCCAGAATGTGCTCTTCCGGGCTGAGTTCCGCCGGGCAGATATCGACCATGTCGATGCCAGCCTTTGCGCAACCGACCATCAGAGAATTACATACGTTGTTGCGGCCATCGCCGACGAATGCGACTTTCAAGCCTTTCAGATGGCCGAAATACTCCTTCATCGTCTGCAAATCCGCCAGAATCTGCGTCGGATGCCATTCATCCGTCAAACCGTTCCAAACGGGTACGCCTGAATACTTTGCAAGAGCTTCCACCGTCTCCTGTTTGAAGCCGCGGAAGAGGATGCCGTCGAAGAAACGCCCCAAAACGCGCGCCGAATCCGCAACGGATTCCTTCTTGCCGAAATGGATTTCGCCCTGCCCGAGATATTCGGCGTTCGCGCCTTCGTCACGAACGGCGCACAACGTCGCGCAACGCGTCCGCGTCGATGACTTCTGGAAGATCAGGCAGATGTTGCGGCCACGCAGAAACGGATTGACCAGATGGCCGTTCGCCTTCTTGCGCGCCTTCAGATCAATCGCCAAATCAACTAAATCAAGCATCTGCTTGTCCGACAAGTCAAGAAGCCGCAACAGGCTCTTTCCCGTCATGCCGATGTTCCGGATTTTTTCCAGCAGTTCTGTCATTGTATGTTTTCCTTATTTAAGGTAAGTAGCGTTTACGGAACGATCTGCGTTCCAATTCCATGATCCGTGAAGATTTCCAACAGCAGCGAATGTCGCAACCGTCCGTCAATCATGTGGACTTTGCCGACGCCCGCGCGAATCGCATCCGCCGCGGAATTGAGTTTCGGAATCATCCCGCCGGAAATGACGCCTTCTTCCGCCATATGCGGAATGTCGCCGATCTGGATCGTCGTGATAAGGCTTGATTCGTCCTGCGGATCGCGCAGCACGCCGGGGACGTCACTTAAAAACACGAGTTTGCGGACTTTCATTTCCGCCGCAATGACGCAGGCCGCCATGTCCGCGTTGACGTTATAGACGCGACCGTCCATGTCGCAGGCCAGCGGCGCGATCACGGGAATCCGACCACGTTCCAGCAACCATTGGATCTGCTGCGTATCGACATTCACCACCTTGCCGACGTGGCCGATGTCCAGTTCTTCGCCAGTCTCCTTGTCCTTCGTCGTAATCCGTTGCCCGCGAAGCACATTCTTGCCAGAGACAGGCGCGGGTTCCGCGCCGTATTCCGCCAAAATCCGCACGAGTTCCGCGTTCACCGTGTTGTGCAAAACATCGTCAACGACACGGATCGTGCGGTCGCATGTGTAGCGCAGGCCGTTCACGAATTTCGTCGGAATCTCCTGACGGGCCAATTCCGCATTGATGGCTTTGCCGCCGCCATGAACGACGATTGGCTTCATTCCTGCGCTCGCCATGAACACAATGTCCTTCAATACACTGCGCGTCACTTCGGGCACTTCCATTGCGGAACCGCCGAATTTAACGAGAACGACGGCGTTATGGAACGCCTGGATGTACGGCAGCGCCTCAATCAGAACATCTGCTTTCGCTATTAGTTTTTGCATCGTGATCACTCATCTGGATTGCGGTTGATTCTTTTCATTCGCTTATAATATATAGGTAAAAGCCCCGCCATTCAATATTTTCACAAAGAATACCCAAACTATCTTGACAATACAGCTTGAAAATTGATCTCATGGCTGTATTTTACTATTGACCTCAAAAAGCAAAATCGTATGCCTGCGCCTAAAAAGCGGAAATGCGCAGGCGAAACACATTCAGTAAGGAGTGGGAAAAATGTCGGAAGGGAATGCACAGGCCGGTGTGCTCTACATCGCCGAAAAGGGCTCCATCGCCATGATGCGAGTCCAGGGGAGCGGCGTTCGGAACTTGGCGGAAGGTTTTGACAAATGGATCGACTATCTGGCCGATTCATCAACTGTCGGTTGCATTATCGTCGATCTGGCGGACTGCACGTACATGGACAGCACGTTCATGGGCATGCTCGTCAAGCTGGCGAGAACGATGATGAAACGATGCAAGTTGCTCATTGCCAACGCTAAACCATTGCATCACGATCTGCTTGACGGCATCGGCGTCATGAAAGGCTGGGAATACGTCGAACAGCCCGTTTCCTGTGAAAACTGGAGCGAGCTCTGCGACGCCATCAGCGGAAAGCTCAACGAACGCCTCGTCGTCGAAGTCCATCAACAGCTCATCGATTGGGATGAACGAAACAAAAAATTCATCCCCTTCGTCAATCTAGCGCTCGCTGAACTCAATAACAAGAAAAATGACGCAGACGACGATGAAGATGACGATTGACAACGGATAATCGGGAACCAAATGACTAAACGGCGGTCGAATAGCTAAGTCTTATCGACCGCCTTTTTGACGTAAAACCTAAAAAAATTCAACACACCAGGAGCAAGACAACATGAAATTGCGCATCACACTGCTGATCGCCGCCCTCGTTTGCGGCCTCCAGCTCTCCGCACAGGAAAAGACCATCTATGTCAATCTCGAAACCATTTTCGAGAATTTCTACAAGACCGTTAACGCGAACATCGCCTTCGAAGACCAGAAAAAGGACTTCGAAGCCCGCCTCGGCCTCATCCGTGAGGAAATGCAGAATCTGGAAAAGCAGGCTCAACGCTACAATGAAGAGGTCCAGAACGACCTTCTCCCACGCGAAACCCGCGAGACCAGCCAGCGTAGTCTTCAGGCCGCCGTGGACCGTCTCCGCGCCAAAAAGCGCGAATATGACCAGAACCAGGAGGAAGGCCTCCGCAATCTGCAGCGTATCCGCATGAAACGCGAAGAGGATCTTGTCAACGACATTCTCAGCACCGTCAACAAATATGCGGACGAAGTCGGTGCGACGCATGTTATCGAAGTTTCCGGCAAGACGTTCAACCGCGTTCAAGTCTATCTCCGCTACCCGAAGGAGAAGGATGTCACGCAGGCCATCCTCAAGCTCGTCAATCTCGGCCATGAAGACGAACTCGCCGCCGCCAAGGCCAAGCTGGAAACCATCCGCACGAAAGCCAACGAACTAAAGGAAGCGGCCCCCGCCGCACAGCCCGCCAACTGATTGAACAGCCACCGAAGAGGTATCTAACCATGTTCACGGAACGCACTTGCGAAGAAATCGCCGAACTTGTCGGCGGACAGCTGATCGGCAAAAGCGCGCAAAAGCTCAGCGGCGTCTCCTCCCTCAAGGAGGCCATGGCGACCGACGTCTCCTTCCTCGGCAATGAAAAATACCGCCCGCAGGTCCTCCCCTCCAAGGCTGGTGCCATTCTCGTGCCGATGAATTTCGACGAGCCAGTGCCAGAAGGCCGCGCATGGATCAAATGCGAGAATCCTTCGCAAAGCTTCACCAAAGTCATCGCCGTTTTCACGCCGCCGCCCATGACCTACGCCCCCGGCATCGCCAAATCCGCCTGCATCGCGGAAAGCGCGGAAATCGCGGACGGCGTCCACATCGGTGAAAATGTTGTCGTCGGTGAACGTGTGAAAATCGGTGCGAATACCGCCATTCTGCCGGGCGTCGTCCTCTGTGACGATGTCCGCGTCGGCGAAAACTGCCTTCTCTATCCTAACGTCGTCATCCGCGAACGTTGCGTTGTCGCCAATCGCGTCATCATGCATCCGGGCGTCGTCATCGGCGGTGACGGATATGCCTATGATTCCGGGCCAGAAGGACATAAGAAGATTCCGCAAGTCGGTATCGTCCAAATCGACGACGATGTCGAAATCGGTTCCAACACGACCATCGACCGCGCGCGTTTTGGCCGCACATGGATCCAACAGGGCACGAAAATCGATAATTTGGTCCAGATTGGCCACAACGTTGTCATCGGCCCGTGCTGCCTCATCGTCGCGCAGGCAGGTATCGCGGGAAGCACGATTCTCGGCGCAGGCGTTATCGTCGCAGGCCAAGTTGGAATTTCGGGCCATCTGCATATTGCCGACGGCTCCATTCTCATGGCGCAGTCCGGCATTTCGAAGGATGTTCCGCCGAAATCCATTCTGTTCGGCTCCCCTGCGAAACCACGCCGCGAATACGCCAAAGAGCAGATGTATCTTGCGAAAATCGAATCTCTTGTGCAGGAAGTCGAAGAGCTCAAGAAACGTCTGGGCTGATAACGAATCCGCCCATTTTTTTCACATTTCAGGCCGCCGCTGTTTCCAACAACGGCGGCCTTTTATGCAATGTTTATCTCCCATAACCTATTATATATAGAAATAAATGAAAAAGTTTGAACTGAGCTTTGACTCCATCGGCTGTACTGAAAACTACACAAAGGAGATAACCATCCTTGTCGTTGCTCCAGACAAATTCGACGACAAGACCGGAGCGATGCTCTTCTGCCACGGTTGGGGTGGCAACAGATTTCAGCATCAGGAGTTTATGAAAGCAGTCGCGGATAAATTCAATCTCCTCTGCCTCTCGCCAGAGTACAGAATGAGCGGATTCGATTACTCTCCCCGCAACGGATATGGTTGGTTCAAGCCATACGACTTGAGCTTCTATCAGACTTTCGACGCTCTTCTCGCCCTTCGATTCATCCTCCAACTCCACACGAATCTGAACCACAAGCGGATTTTTGTCTATGGCGGTAGCCAAGGCGGACATATCGCACTGCTTAGCGCCATTTATGCGCCAAATACATTTGCCGCTGTTTATTCTTCTAGTGCAATGGTTTGCGTTCCAAATCAGGCAAATCTCGCTGAGGCTACGGGACGCTTTTTCACTGATGCAGAATGTAAAGTCCGCTCCGTTCCGTATCTCATAGACCGCCTGAACACACCGCTTTTCATGGAACACGGCACAGGCGATGAGACGGTTGATCACGCTCTTAATACCGCCGTCGTGGAAGCGCTCATGAAGGAACGTGGAAAGCCTTGCGAAGTCGTATATTATGAAGGTGCCCACCACGACTTGAGCCCCGTCATCACCAAATTGGACGCTTTCATGCGGATGGCCCCGAAATTCCTTTCCACCTACGAAAATCAACGCATAGACAATTTCACCGCCGCTTCCCAAATCACAATCCCATGCGGCGACAAAACACTCTCCATTGACTGGGCACGCGATGTTCGCGATTCCAAACTCGTCTCATGGCAGTAAGCCATTTGTTTCCAGCAATATAAATAACAGAATATTACGTTTCAATTCTCCAATAAATGACAATGACAGCTTCCCATTCAAATCCCGCCAAAGAACCGCTCGTGGGCCTTTTCTATTTCCTGTGGCTCGGCGAACATGGTCGCCACAAGCCCTATGACGTGACGAAAATCCTTGCGGATGATCCAGATGCGGGGCACAAGCCAGACAGCCCTGTATGGGGCGCGGAAGGCGTTTACCACCATTGGGGCGAACCGCTTTACGGTTATTATTTCTCCGACGACGAATGGGTCGTCCGCCATCACATGAAACTCATCATGCAGAGCGGCGTCGATTTCCTTTTCTTCGACACGACAAATGCCGTGATCTACGAAAAGAACGCCAAGCTCGTCATGCGCGTTTTGCAGGAATACCATGACGACGGATGGCAAAATCCACAAGTGATGTTCTACACGAACACGGCTTCCGGCAAGACCGTCGAGAATATTTACAAATCCATCTACAAGCCTGGGTTTGCGAAAGATACGTGGTTCAAACTTGACGGCAAGCCTGTCATCGTCGCCAAAGAGGAGGAGTGTTCGGATGTGACGAAGGCGTTTTTCACCATCGTCAAATCACAATGGCCGAACGAGCCCGACAAGCCCGGCGGCTGGCCATGGATGGATTTCACACGACCGCAACGCGTCTTCCCTGGCGAAAAGGTCGATCGAACGGTCATGAACGTTTCCGTCGCGCAACATCCACAGCTGCGTTTCGGTGATTCCGCCATGTATGGTGAGAAGAACAACTGTGGCCGTGCGTTCCACAACGGAGCAAATGACCAAACACCAAATGCTTGGAAAGAAGGATGGAATTTCCGCGAACAGTGGGAAAGAGCACATGAAGCCAAACCGGACATTGTGCTCGTCACAGGCTGGAATGAATGGATCGCCGGCCGCTGGAAAGGCACTGCTGACCGCCCCATCATGTTCGTCGATTGCGCAAACTACGAATACTCCCGCGACATTGAAATGATGCGCGGTGGATACGGCGACAACTATTTCCGCCTGCTCCGCGAAAACGTCCGCCGTTTCAAAGGAATTTCGGATGATGAAACCCTGAATCCGCCATTGACGCCAAAACGCTACCGTTGCTTCACCGATTCCGCAATGCCGCGCAACGCAAAAGGTTATGGCACGACTGATGTGAACCGCACCCAACGAAACGCGCCAATTTGGATTAATGTAGTTCACGATTCTGCCGCCATCACGTTTATCGTGAAAACGGCAAAGCCAATCGTCGGCACGGAAAACGACGGTGATTTCATGCGAATTCTCGTCAATGGCAACGTCGTAAACGGCCTCGGCAAAAGCGTCATCAATGGCGACACGATGACGCTTTCCGTCCCGCGCAAGTCACTTGAACTAAACAATGGTGTCTTTCAGTTCGAGTTCAAATTCGTCGATTCGACTATTCCCTGCCAAGACCCGCTCGACTGGTATGACCACGGCGTCGTGGAGCCGCTAGGCCGCCTCCCCTTCGTCTATCGTGGAACAGACAATATCGCAAATCCCATAGCTAAAACTGAACGCTAATACGCCCCATGAATCCACAATATACTACCCACCACCCACTAACCACTAACCACTAACCACTATTCAATAATATACGCATTGACGACTTCGCCTACGTATGCGATATGCGTGTCACGATTCGCCCCGAAGGCCTCGCTACCGACATCTTCCGGATAACATTGCGATACTTCCGGGAAATGCATGGCTGACTTGTCCTGTATCTGCTTGAAGATGACACGGCATTCCAACGTAAGCGGAAATTCACGGATCGCTGGAACAGATACTTTCTCGCCGTCAACTAATGTGAGATTGAATTGACGAATTTTGTCCACGGCACGGCCTGAGCAGGTGCCGCATTTTCCGACAATGCTTTTGTCGCTACCATCCAACGGGATGTTGACGGTAAACTCGCCGTTTTTGTCCAACATCTCCCGTGTAAAACGACCTAAACGCACAAATGTGGTGAAAATGACGCGGCCCCATTCGATGCCAAGCGTCCCCCACGAAATGGCCATGGTGTTCACCCTTCCTTCCGCCGCCGTCGTGAGAAGCACGCCGCTTTTCACACCTTTGAGAATGCTTTCCGTGTAATCCAGAACATCGATTTGCTGTTTCATTATTTTGTCCTCCTTGTACTATGATAGTTCTTATTGTTTCGAAATAGAAATCCCATATGAAGCATTGGCCACCAAATGCTGATGCCGTTTCAGTATTCAGATTCCATTTACCAACAATACACTCATTCGATTGTTGTCGGCTGCGGCGGGGAGGCAGTCGTGTTCAGTCATGATTCGAATTTTATCGAATCATGATGGACGAAAAGTCGTCTTCTGTTATTCCGCACTCTTCACAGAACTGCGCAATGATGTCATAACGATCAAGCGTCGCGAGACGATGCGTGTCGCTTCCGACTGTGAATTTGCATCCAGCCTTTTTGGCAATGGTGAACGGCCTGATAAGAGATTCGTAATATTTTGGTTCTATGAGACATCCGGAATTGATTTCGATGGCGTTACCGTACTCATTGGCAATTGAAAGAGCATCGAAAAATTCCGCGTCGGAAATAGTGTCCAATACCTCCCGCGGTTTATCATTATGCTCCCCCATGGGAACGAATGGATGCGCAAGCACATGCCCCACACGGCTTTTCGCCCCCGCGACAAAGAATTTCATCATGTGTTTGCCCCACCCTGCGAACGAATGGTCGTCAGGCTGCTGGATGACGGATTTCAGATGGAAATGGTCGGTTGGAAGTAACACGACATCAAGCATTTCCTTCAATTCAAGAGTACCACCGATACAATCTGGGGAATATGTTTCAATCTCCGCACCGACGAGCACTTTCATAGAAAAATCCGTGGACTCCACCATCTTCTTGTTCTCAAGAATCTGCTTGAGCGTCTCCGGAAACGGTCCCTTGAAGTTCGGATTGTTCTCCCAAATGTTTTCAGGGAGTGTCCAGTAATGGTCTGTAATGCAAATGCTTTTGAAGCCCTTTGCGGCAAGAACTTTGACAAAATTCTCAATCGTCGCCTCTTGGTCTCCCGAGCACGGCGAAAGCTTCGTATGCATGTGGTAGTCGTTCACAATCTTCATGGCTGTTTCCTTACTACATTATTTCTCATAATTTACCGTTGTTCAATATTGTTTGCAATCGTCTATTCATCGATTTTACATCAGAGCTTCCTTGCCTCCCAAACGCAAAATCATATAGAGAACGCCATCCTGGTCGTTGGCGAACGGATCAAAGAATTCGCCACGCCTTGCAGGAGAGGAAATCGAACCATCTTTATGACGCATGGTCACCGAAAATGGATATAAATAAGCACAGGAAGCCATGCCGTCAGGGGAGAAAAGACAAAGGCAATTACGCAAACATTTGGCTGCTTTTTTCCGGTAGGTTGCATCATTCGTGATTTTTGCGTAAAGATGATAGGCCCTTGCGGTCAGCAAACTTAGGTAGTGCGGGAATGTATCGCCAAAAAGGCGGCGTTTGCCAAACCAATATTCATCCCAATGGCGAATCGGTATTTCGTTAAGATGATAATCCGGCTGATCGCCTGAAAAACGGCTCAGAAGATCAATCTGCGGAACCAAATCATGCAAAATGCCTGGATCATGGTCGATGCGATCGTAAAAAGCCGCTGGAATCGCGACGGCGGGTGTCGCTATCGTTTGCTCGAAACGAACCTCATGAGGCGGATAGTTGAGGCCTGTTTGTCGCATTTTCGATACATGCTTTCGTAGCAATTCCGTCAATTCATCCGCCTCTTTTGCCATTCCGGCTTCTCGAATCATGTCAATCGCATCGGAAAAGAGCGTTCCGTTTGGATAGAAATTGAATCCGCCATCAGAATAGAAAAGACGAATGGAACGGTCAACCCATTTCAAATACAGGATATTCTTTTTGTATCTGTATAACTCCAGCCAGAAATTGATTAAACCCGCTGTATTATATAAACGGACGCGACAGGAATGTTTGCCGATGTCTCCATGTACGATGCCAGTCTCGACTTCATACGTCTCCCGCAATAGATATTGTTCGTAAAGATCTATAGCGCGAGCGGCCTCAGTATCCTCTGGATGCAGTTGCGCCCAACGGCAGATGAGCAGTCCCATATTTCCACGCTCACCGCTGGTATTGTGGTCACGCCAGATGTAGTTATAATATGGTGAATGTTCTTCATTGTCATAAATCATGAATGCACCATATAGCGGACTTCTGGGATCGAGCATTTGCTGATTCTTTAAAATGAAACGCACTCTTTGCTCAAGCAGTTTATCAAAAGATTGACTGCAATATCCTAAAATCCAAAATCGCTTTTTTCCAATCTGAAAATCAAATCGATATTCACCCAATTCTTTCGGTGAGTAGGTGATTATTAGCTGATTTTCTTTTCGTAAATACGGTATCTGCTGTCCTTTGCAAGAAACGATAATATCATCATCAAAATGGTTCGATTTTATCGTAATCTCAAATGTCTCATCAGGGAATACAGTTTCTTGCGCGAATTCCACCCAAAGACCATGTTCCATGGCAAGCAACGCTTCCTGAAAATGATCATGCGGGAAGGCGATGATGGACCATTCAACCACCATTTCACCACTGGGCAGCAGATGGCACGGGGAAGGATGCAGCACAAAATCGCCGCGGTCATTGCTGGATTCCTCCTCTATGCGCTCCACGCTGTAGCAATCAAGAGCCCCTTGCGTCAGGACAAGAGCGATATCCGTTGGAAACGGTCCCATTTTCCGTGCATGAACATAGGAGAACTCACCACCGCACCAGATATGCGCATGGCAACGTTGGCTGATGCAGACATCGCTCGAAGGATAACTGTCGTTGAACGTAGTGTAAATGCCCCAATCCCCCCGTTTGAAGTAAAGATCATAATATCCTGTATTGTGATAAATATATTTCTCTGTCAAGCGGTCGTCCAAAAGCGTACGAATGACTTCCAGCTCCAACGTCCCTTGACGGTACCGTGAATGGATGATATTGCCGTCAAAGGACATATCGATGAATTCAAAGTCCACAGGCTCCCCCCAGCTGGCCATTCCTTCGATCCAGTTCATCTTTGCCGGATCATCATTCAAGATAAGAGATTTTATCGTTCCATTATGTTGGTTCAAGTCAATCGTAAAGACTTTGTTTTTCATATTCAATATCCAATTCTCTATCGCTCAAACATGATCCGTACAATGCTATGGGGCGGTAATTCAAGCTGTTGGATATCTGAAACATCGAACGGTCGGTCGCATACAACATCAGGCTTATCAAAGGAATTGAGCGAATGAATGTCATCAGCGGTAATGATATCCGATTTCGCCAGTTTCCATTCGCCTTGCGGCAGTGCCAATGCTATGGATTTGTCATCATGAAGATGCCTGTTCACCAAGCTTATTGTCAAGTTTTGACCATCCTCAGAGATGCTTGCAATGGCATCCAGATCATCATCGGCGTCATCCGGAAGAACAGTTGCAAGTTTCTGTCCTAGATGTTCTTTCAACAACTTCATGGCATAGAATGTTGGCGTTCTGTAGCATTTTTCTCCATTTGTTTCAAAGAGACTTTGCAGGAGATTGCATAGTTGCGTCTCCATCGCGAATTCCACAATATCGCAATTGCGGTAGAAGATATGCAGAGCCAATGCGGCAAATATCGCATCTCGAAGCGTTTGACGTTGGTTCTGGTTGTTTGCGAAAGTCGCCTCTGGATGCCAAGTGCCCCATTCGTCAAAGCAGATTTTGGTCTTGGCGTTCGGGCCTGCATGCTCACGAATGGTCATGCGGTGAAGATCAATATCATACTGGTACCGTTCAAGAAGATTCAACAGGGAATAATAACCGTTTTCATCAAAATCAACAGCATCTCCGCACAGCGTTCCACCCTGCTTGGCACCACCAAGATAATGGTGGACAGACAGCGCGTCAGGCGGCAAGGCACGCTGGTTACGGGTGATGTGATCCAACGCTTTTCCTGTCCATCCAGGCAACCCATGACGCATGGAAAGACCAAGCCCGATGAAATACAAGTGCTTTCTGTCTTCACGCAGCACCGTCTGGTATTTGAGATAAGTCTGGGCGTATGCCACCGGATTGTTATAATCAACATGCCAGACATTTTCATCGGTATTACCGATTCCCCAATATGTTACATTATATGGTTCAGGATGGCCGTTTTCAGCCCGCATGGCACCGAATTTTGTCTCTTTCGGAGCATTGACATATTCATACCAATCCAGAAATTCCTCCGGTGAGCCTGTGGCCGTGTTGACCGTAAGAACAGGATCTGCTCCAGTTAACTCACAGAAATGGAGAAATTCGTCCGTTCCGAAATCATGCCGCCACACAGGATTGGCTGGATCGGCGATAGGATGGAGCCTCGCAGGACGTTCCTTGCCGATTCCATTTTTCCAGTGGTAATGGTCTGCGCAACAACCACCTGGCCATCGCATGGCACCTATTCCAAGTTTCCTGCAACCTTCGACGACATCCTTGCGCAGACCATCAATATTCGGAATGGAACTTTCCCTTCCAACCCAGATGCCGTCATAAATGACATGCCCGAAATATTCGAAAAACACAGAATGGATATGCCTTGAAATAACATTGTTTTCCTTCTTTGCAGCAACAATTTTGATTTTCATTTTGCAATCCGCACTCCAAGGCAATATGTTTTTCATAAAATGGATATAACCACGACATCAAGTCCTATAAGATAATTCATCACAGGAGAATTTCACACCGTAACAACAAAAAGACCATCAAGACATGATACCAAGATGAAACAACATCTTTACATTTACTGATAGATACATTATAGTACTCAGTCATATGAAACAACAATTCAATTATCATACAACACCACCAAAAGAGAACAATATGAAAAAAGTCATCGCAATCAACGGAAGCCCACGCAAGGGCTGGAATACGGACACGCTGCTGAAGAAGGCTCTGGAAGGCGCGGCATCGGTCGGGGCGGAAACGGAAATGGTATATCTATATGATCTAAAATTCCGCGGTTGTGTCAGTTGCATGGCCTGCAAACTTCGGAAAGAGCCACGCCCATGCCGCTGTATCCAACGGGACGATCTGACAGCCGTTCTGGATCGCCTCCACGAAGCCGACGCCGTCATTATGGGCAGCCCCATCTATTTCAGCGAAGTCACAGGTGAATTGCGTTCCTTCCTCGAACGTTTTCTGTTCCAATATTTGAACTATGACGACTACAGCAAGCCGTTGAGCTCCCCCAAGAAAACGGCGATGGTCTATACCATGAACTGCCCGGAGGAATGGTTCCCGAAAGTTGGCTACCACGAACTTTTCCAGCGCTACGAGAATATGCTCAAACGCTTTTTCGGACATTGCGAGACTCTCTACTCCACGGAGACGCTCCAAGTGAAAGACTACAGCCGTTATCATATCGCGAGCATGGACGGCGACGCCCGAAAAGTCCGTCATGAGACAGTCTTCACACAGGACTGCCAGAAGGCTTTCGAACTCGGCGTAAGACTGGCCTCCAAGCAATAAGAGGTAGCGACGGCGTCTCGCCGTCGGATGTAACGACGGCGTCCACGCCGTCGATAACACAACACACAATTTTCTCCCAAAATCACAACACAATCAACCATTATGAACACTGACACCCCAAAGCAATTGAAAAATCATATTCTGGTAATCCTTCTTCTTGGAACCGTTTTTCTGACCGGTTGCGTCAGCCCGCTTTCCCAATGGAACGACTCCGCGCCAGCGAAAAAAGCGTTGGTTGAATATGTTAGAATCGTCACCAAGAAAAGTTCGCCCAACTACATTCCCGCGGAAAACCGTATCGCCGTGTTCGATTTGGATGGCACACTCTTCCTGGAGACGGCTCCGACCTATTTTGATTGGTCGCTCTTCGAACACCGCGTTCTGGATGACCCAAGCTACAAAGCGACGGATGAACAGATCGCCGCCGCTCAAGCATCCCGTAACGGCAAATTCCCCAAGCTGGACAATGCCCGCGAACGCATGGTCTCGGAAGCCTATAAAGGAATGACACTGAATGAGTTCGACGCTTTTATCCGTAAATTCATGGAGGAACCTCAGCCAGGTTTCATCGGCATGAAAAGAGGCGACGCGTTCTACAAACCAATGGTGGAAGTCGTCAATTTTCTCGTCAAAAACAGCTTTATCGTGTATGTGATAAGCGGTACGGACAGGCTTACCGTACGTCCCTTGGCGGACAAACTGCATTTGCCGCCGCGGCAGGTCATCGGTTCGGACAGCACCATCGTCGCCAGCGGTCAAAGCGAAAAGGATGGGCTGGACTACACATTTGACAAGGAAGACACTCTGCTACTGGGTGGCAAGAATCTGGTCAAGAACCTCCAGATGAACAAAGTAACCATCATCGCAAGGGAAATCGGCGTCCAGCCCGTGCTAGCCTTCGGCAACAGCCTGACTGATGCAAGCATGCTGAATTACGCCATCCATGGAAACAAATACAAGGCACTGGGCTTCATGCTGTTATGTGATGATCTTGAACGTGAATACGGCAATGCCACCAAAGCTGAAAAGATGCGCAAAGATTGCGCCCAAAACGGCTGGATTCCCGTCTCCATGCGCGATGACTGGAAGACGATCTATGGTGAAAACGTCATGAAAAAACAAGATTGAAACTTTGTGCATTTTTTCCTGAAGAGACTCTTATTTAGCTTTTTCGGGAGAACCAATTCGGCTATAACAAAGGCCGAAAAACTTGGAGAAAATCAAGATGGTGCAAACCATGAATATAGGAACGACAATCATGATGTCGTTGACGGCATCCTCCGCGTCTGCAAAAGCCACCGAAGCAACCATGCCGAAGGTAAAAGTCGGTCTATTTCTGGACAAAGGCTGTTTTGGCAATGGCACGTTGCTATGGGCCAGGCTGTTGGCGAATTCGCCGCAACTGGAATTGACGCTACTAGATGGACAGGACGTCCGTTACGGTAAATTGTCGGATTTACAGTTGTTGGTATGTCCAGGCGGCGGTGGCTCCAGACAGATCGATTCCATGGGCCCTATCGGTTTTGAACGCGTGAAAAAGTTTGTCGATGACGGCGGCGGCTATCTTGGCGTTTGCGCAGGCAGCTACAACGCAATGAACCGCCCGAATCGGTTCGCGTTTCTGCCCTACGACTACGTCGATGACGCCAATGGAAGACTGGCGGATCTGCTGGTGGAAGTCACGGATGCAGGCTCCAAGTTGTTGGGACTCAAGGGCGGACGTCGTATCGTCTGTTACGACGGCGGCAATGTCATGCGTCCGACGGAACCAACTGGCAAAGGTGACAGCCAGATTCTTATCACGTTCAAAAGCTGCGTCAGCGAACACGGCAGAGCACCCTACAATTTCATGGACACGCCCGCTGTCGTTTTCGGGCAATACGGAAAAGGAAAAGTCGTGGCATGCAGTTTCCATCCAGAATTATACGAATCAACCCACTGCATCGCAATGGGATGCATTCATGCCTTGACAGGCATCCAGCCTGTCGTTCAATATCCGAAAAAAGACATCCGTCCGTTACGTGTAGGCTTTCTTTCAGACGCTTGCGTCGGCCCGAAACCTGCCCATGAATTGTTAGAATTAGACAAAAAATCCAACCTTGACATGGAGATTTTCTCCACCCACGAAATCAACATCGGTCATCTGCGCCATTACGACATGGTTGTGATGCCCGACGGCAACGAAGCATCCTATAAAGACATGATGGACAGGGAGTTCAACAAGAATCAGTTCCACGATTTTCTAGAGCGTGGTGGCCGAATCGTCGCCGCCAACAGCGTCGGCAAATACCTACCTCAGCATGAAAACATACAGATTTTGCCTGCTGGTGAACTGCTTATGAACGTCTTATAACGATAATCCCTTTCAATT
>JAFZIJ010000145.1 GCA_017554445.1 Victivallales bacterium | reverse complement strand
GTCATAGACGGTTGTGCGGTTGCGTAGGAAACGTTTCGGGAAGCCGATGTACATTTCAGGCTGGCGGACATAGGGCGTGATGGCGTTCGTGTAAAGCTCCATCGGCGGCGCATCGGGGCCGTAGTCGAGCCATTCGGCCTCCGACCAATGGATGGCGTCCGGCGATGTCGCACGGAGGATGGCACGGACGCTGAAGTGGCCTTTGATAGGCTGCATGTCTCTGAAATGGAGGACATAGCAGTTTCGGACATTGTCGTAGAAGGCGGTATTCTGCGAATCGAAAAGGCCTTTTGTGAAGACGGGGTCGGGCTGCGCAAGCTTCCAGTGGATGCCGTCGGGCGAGACGTAGAGGAAGAGGCCTTTCGTGTCCGTGCCGCCGATGGCTTTGAAGCGCTGTTCGGGCGGGCAGGCGGGATTCGTGTCAAGGAACGGCGCGAAATTGTGGGTGCTCGCGTCTCCCATCCAGATGATGTTGTTCTCCTTCGAGCCGTTGAATTCGAAGATGCCGAGATTCGGTTTGCGCCAATGGATGCCGTCGTCGCTTTCCGCATAGCAGGTGACGTCCGGATGGGCGGCCATGCCGGGCATGTTCCACGTCATGCCACGATAATACATCATGTATTTGGCGCCGTCTTGAATGACGGTGTGGTAGCAGCAGACATTGCCTTCCCACGGCGCGTCATGGACGATGGCGACTTCGCGGAAAACGGGATGATGCAGCGTCAGTTTTGCGCCGCCCGTCATCTCCGTGATGTGTTCCATGTCCCATAGAAGTTCGCGTTGTGCGTGTGCCATAGTTGCTCCGATGATAAAAAAGACTGCCAGATGGGAAAATAATGCCTTCATGCGCTGTAAGCAAAACCTTTATCTGTAATAATCTGTCTTGACGTATTTTTCGAAAGTGCGTTCCTTTTCGTTGATCGAGTCCGGATTGACATGCATGTAGAGGAAAACGCCGTGGCCGCCGGGCTTCTTTTCGTCAAGAATCATATGGTATGTCTCGTTGCCACGGAAGCCGACGCGGAGGTTGGTGACAACAGCGTCGAAGGAGCCTTCCGTCTGGAAAACAACCTGTTTCAGGGCTTTGGGTGAATACCACCAGCCTTGGCAGTTGTCGTAGATGGCGGAGGCACCGCGCGATTCGTAGAAACTGATGCCGAAATTGTCGCTGTAGCAGAAGTCGAACTTCGTATGGGCGCTGTAGTTGCGGAAACCGCAGCTTTCGTTGTAGTCTTCGTAATTGCTTGTGTACAACGGATGGATGTTGCGTAGCATGTTGCTGCCGCCACGGATGATAGCGCCTGTGAAAACGTTGGCGATGCGCATGTTCGTCAACGTATTGTCGCTGCCATCGACGATGACGCCGACGGAATCGCGTTTGCCTGTTCCGACGATGTTGACGTTCGTGATATCCGCGTCGGAAGAGCCGTTGTTGGCGCCTCTTCTGATGTAGAGGCCGATGCGTGTATTTTTGATGTTGACCTGCTTTACGACGGTTTCGCGGCCGCTGTCGATGGAGACGCCGTCCGCCACATTGCTGCCGTCGATGACACCGCCTGTGATGGAATACAAATGGCCGATCGTGCGGATGTTGTTGGCGGGATGGATGCCGCCGAGACGGACGACGGGCTCGCCTTCCGGCCAACCGTCGGCTTTCGCTTTGAGGACGGCATAGTTGGAGAGCTGGAGATCGACGCTCTTCGTCGGTTCCGCGGGCGTACATAGCGGTTTTGAAAGTAGATAGACGCCGTCGGGGAAGAAAAGCGTGCGGTTCGGATTGGCGTCGATAAGAGCTTGCAGGGCGGCCGATGCATCAGTTTTGCCATCGGCCTTGACGGTATCCGTGACGACGACATATCCTTTGCGTTCAGGCATTAACGGTTGGTCTGGCTGGGCTTCGGCGATGGCGGCGGCCGCCGCGAGGAGGGTGATGGAGATTCTGGTGATCATGATGATTTGGGGAATTTGTGGGCTGGATTTACTGGAGTTTCTGGATGTTCTGGATGATACGTTTTGTATTTGCTTTAAGCTTTGAGCTTTAAGCTTTAAGCTTATTTGTCAAAGGCTTTCAGGAGATTTTGATAGGTGGCTTCGTCGATTGGAATCATGCAACCGTGGCGGGATTTGGGAGATTCGTATTCCTTTTGCTCCCATTTGCCTTCCATCGTGTCCGCTTCAAACATGTCATATTTGCCGCCTTTTGTATAGGCTTCCGTGTAGATGCGGCATTTGCCGTCTTTCGAGATGATGAGAATCGGGGCTTCATGCCACGACGGGCAGATCGGCGCGCCCGGATTCGAATACGGGCCGAGAACGCCGCCCTGCGATTTTGCGATGCGAATCGTCTTGCCCGTGGGGACGGTCTCCGGCCAGCGTTCATCCTTAATGACGGCGTAATAGGTTCCGTTGACGTTTCTTAGAATGACATCAATGGTGGCGGTCGTAGCCGCGTCTCCCGTGAAGGCGAAAAGCTTTTTGGCGGGCGTGTACGTCTTGAAATCTTTCGTTGTGATATAGACGGTGCGCATGGATTCCCATAAGTCCTTGTTGTCCTTTGGATTGTGTTTATAGGCATGCCATGTGATGACATATTGTTCTGTTTTTTCGTCATAGCAGGTTTTCGGGGCGCCGAACCAGCCGCCGTCATTGCGTAGATCCAGTTGGGAGACCGTCATGATGGCGTTGGGCAGGTCTTCCTTTTCCCATTTGATTAAATCCTTCGTATGCCAATGGACGGGATAGGGGACTTTCACGTCGCCGCCGAAGACGACGCCAACCATGTGCCATTGGCCGTCACCGCCGCGGACGATGTCGGGATGCCCTTTATAGTCTGGTAATACGATATTTCCGCCGTTCAGCGTCTTCCATATGAGGCCATCGCGGGAGATGGAATAATAAAGTCTTCCATAGTTGCTGGGGATCATGTGGGCGAAGAGATAGCCGCCGTCCGCGTCCGCCGCCATGGTGGAGAGGCTGCACAGCATGAGAAGGCCTGTGGAGATGGTATGTCTGAGATTCATGTGGGCTCCTTTGGTTTTGATTGGATGGATGTGGAAAATATAAGCAGTTTTCATTGTTTTTCATCTGGATTTTTCTGGATTTTTTTGAAAAAAAGGTTCCAGAATATCCAGAACTTTCAGAATATCCAGAATATCCAGTAAAAAAAATAGTTATGTGTTATATTATTATGACTTTTGCAAATCCATTTGAAACCACTATGAAAAGACTTCTTACCATACAAGACATATCATGCGTCGGACAGTGCTCGCTGACCGTTGCGCTGCCAGTCATATCCGCATGTGGCGTGGAGACGGCCATCCTGCCGTCGGCCGTGCTTTCGACGCATACAGGCTTCCCGCATTTTTGCATTCATGATCTGACGGATGACATGCCGGGTATCGAAGAGAAATGGCTTGCCAACGGACTGAAATTCGACGCATTCTATACAGGCTACGTGCGTGAAAATCAAATACAACCGATTCTCGACATCATGGAGCGTTGCGCCGCGGAAGGAGCCTTGAGGATCGTCGATCCCGTTATGGCGGACTATGGCAAACTATACGCAGGATTTGATGCAGATTTCCCCAGTAAGCTCGTAAGGTTATGCGATGGAGCGGATTACATTCTTCCGAACTTGACGGAGGCAGCCTTGTTGCTAAATGAGAAGCCAGTCTTGGAAGGTTATGACCGCATGTATATTGAAGGCTTGCTGAAACGGCTTCGCCAAACTGGCGCGAAGCATGTCCTCTTGACTGGCGTCTCCTTCGAACCGACAAAAATTGGTTTCGCAATGGATGACGGCCAGAAAACCGCGTACTATTTTACGGAACGCGTGGAACGGATGTCGTTTGGAACAGGTGATGTCTATGCATCCGTTTTCGCGGGGGCGCTCATGCGCGGATTGCCCGCATTTGGCGCGGCGTCGCTCGCGGCGGACATTGTGCGGTTATGCATTCGCGACACGCCGCCTGAACATTGGTACGGCGTGAATTTTGAAAGAACGTTGCCGGAATTGATTCACCGTCTGGAGTCGGTGAATCAATGATGGAAAATGGTGTGGAGAAAGGGACAAAAGAGACGGCATTAGCCACGGCTCTCTGCCCGCTAACCACTAACCACTGGCCGCGCAGGAGCGCAGCCCTCCCGAATATTAAATATGCTTTTTGATGGTTAGAATGTTTTGTCCATTTTTGTATTCGTAGTTGATTTCGTCCATGGACTTTTTGACCATGAAAATGCCGAGGCCGCCGATTTGGCGTTCGTCGGCAGGCAGCGAAACGTTTGGATCCGCCTTGGCGAGCGGGTCGTAGGGGATGCCATTGTCGATGAACGTAATGACAACGGCCATAGGATTTTCCGTCACTTCCACGCGAACGGTCGCCTTGCCAGTTTTGGGCGTGTAGGCGTATTGCGCGATATTGCTGAAGATCTCGTCGATGGCGATATCGATTTGCATCTGGGCCTTCATCGGGCAACCGACTTGTTCAAGCTGTTCCTCCACGAAGGCGGTTACGACGGGGATGTTCTCGATGGCCGCGTCAACTGTTAGTTCCTTCATCATATCATTCTCTCCCTAAATTCAAGGCACAGCATGGTGATATCGTCGAATTGCGGGGCGTTGCCCACGAATTGATCAATGTCCTTTTTGACGGCTGGCAGGATGTCGTTCGGCGTCTGGTTCAAATTGGCATTGAGAACGTTTGTCAGTCGTTCCATGCCATAGAGATTGTTTTGAGCGTCTGTGGCCTCCGTCACGCCGTCGGTGAATAGGAAAATCTTGTCTCCGGGATCGATTTGGAGGGCACCGGCCTTGTAGCGGATGTCTTCCATGCCTGCGAGCACGAAGCCCGGGCGGATCTTGTGCGGCGCGAACGGCTCGCCTGCGTGAGCGATGAACGGCGGTTCATGGCCGGCGTTGACGTAGCGGAACTCGCCTGTCTTGAGGTCGAGGACGCCTTCGAAAGCGGTGATGAAAAGGCCTTCGCTGTTCGATTCACAAAGCACGTTGTTGACTTCGGAAAACACGTCGCCCAAATCCGTATCGGGCGTCGTGTGGTCTTTGATGAGCGTCTTGCCGATGACCATGAACAGGGCGGCCGGAACGCCCTTTCCTGAAACGTCCGCCATGACGATGGCGAGATGCGCGTCATCAACCATGAAAAAGTCGTAAAAGTCTCCGCCGACCTCCTTTGCGGGTTGCATCGTGGCATAGATTTCGAACTCCTTGCGGTCGGGATAGGGGGGGAAGATACAGGGAAGCATGGATGACTGGATGTGTTTCGCGACATCGAGTTCGGCGCCGATGCGTTCCTTTTCGGCTGTCACTGTCGTCAGATCCTTAATATATTGGTCCAGAGAGACGGCCATGTGGTTGAAGGAGTTGGCGAGATCTCCGATTTCATCGTTTGTGGTGACTTGGGCGCGTCTGTCCAGATTGCCTTGGCTGATGACTTCGACGTCGTTTTTCAGACGGAGGAGCGGTCTTGTGATGGCGCGGGACGCTTGGCGGGCGACCATAATGACGGCGATGATGATGATGATGAAAGCGGCCAGGAAAAGGCAGATGGCCAGTTGGATGTGGCTGTTGATTTCATGTACAGGACTGAATACAAGCGCCTTCGGGATATGGACGCAGAGCGTCCAGTCGGCGGTGGTGATCGGTGTGAACGCATAGAAGACGCTACGGTCGGGCAGGGCGGCGACGTCGCTGTCGCCGCTGAGGATTCTGTCCGCAATGACATGTGCGGCATGTTTTTCATCACGGATGTTTTCGAACTCTTTCTGGTCAAGCGTAAGGGTGGGCGAGGCGATAATATCGCCTTTCTTGTTGATTAGGAAGGAGAAAGAACCTTCGCCAATCTTGAAGTCAATAATGGATTTGTGCAAATCGGTCACCAGAATGTCCATGCAGACGACGCCGGCGAAGTCTTTTCCTTTATGGAATGGCGCGGCGCAACTGATCATCAAGCCGCGTCCGTAGGAATCCGGATAGAGGTCTGTGAAGAAGGCTTTGTCGGCTTTTTTCGCATCTTGATACCATGACTGTTTGAAGAAATCAAAATACGATTCTTTTTCTCCGGCCTCGAATTCGGCGATATCTGCGTTTTTGTCATAGCTGATGAGAAATCCGCTTTCCGTTCCGACATAGACGGTTGTGATCATCGCACCGTCCTTTTCCATCATGGGGAACCAGACGGATTCAAGATTGCCGAGCAGGGCGAGTTCGTCTGCGATGGTGGAAAGTTTGACATCCTTCGACGCGGGATAGCGCTGCATGGAATAAACGCCCTTTTTCGAGGCGTCCGGCGGCAGAACAGGCCGCTTGGCGAAGTTTTGAGGCGAATCGTAGAGAGCCTCGATGTAGCTGACACAACGAGAGATATAGCCTGTGAAGACATTCAACTGCAAGTCTGCCCGTTGAGCACGGTTGGACGTGACGTCACCCATGGCGTTTTCCATTTGCACAAGCAGGGCGTTTTCGCTGACTTTGCGAATTTTCAGCATCGTGACGATACCGACGATACTGGTCAGCAGAATCGCGGCTATGGAAATTTGCAGCACCATCTGCTGCATCCTGGATTTGATAGACGTTCGTTTAGAATCCATTGAATATTCCTAAATGACGATGTGTACGAGGTTTTCTGCGTATTTGTATTTATATGACGCACGTAGCGCCCTATGCTTGATAAGCTTGAGGCTGGCGATGTCCATTTCATCTTCCTCCTTGCCGATGAGAAGCGGGTTGTACGGCCGCATCGCATAGGAAAGACGAATGGAAAACGTATCGTCGTAACTGACTTTGATGGTGATTTTTACATTTGGAATCGCTTTACATATACGAATATACAATTCCTCCAGGCAATTTTGAAGTGCGAACAACTGTTTTCTTCCGATTCCTTGCGACATGGCATAATCTTCCAGTTGTTCGTTGAAATGCTCCAGTGATTCGGGAGCGGTCGTCAGGATGGAGACGACTCCGTCCGTTGTCAGAAAATGGATGATGTTCATGTCGCCGCGGTGGATATATTGCGCATGCAACGTCCTGTGGCGGAACATGGCGAGCCCCGCCTTGTCGCCTTCGTCATCGTCTTCATACGGCAGTAAAGGATTGATTTGCGGGCCTTCATATGTGAAGACGGCGGACATGACTTTGGAGATGCTGATTTGGACATGGATGCCGCCTGTCGCCTTTGCCTTGATTATCCGCAGGAAGATTTCCTCAAGCGTATTTTGGTATTCCGCCTTCTTGACGGATGCGATGAGTTTTTGCTGCGAAATATTGTCGAGAAACTCCAGCAAGTCTTTGATGGCGGAGGACTTGGCTTGAATCGTTACGGAATCAGCTGAATTGGCCAGATAAAACGTCGGCGGCAGAACAAGATCAAGGCAGAGGACGCCGTTGAAAAGAATATTGACGGGAATTCCGACCAGTACGCTGAGTGAGACATAGGAGATCATGATTTCCCAAAACGCTCCGCCTTCGATGAAAAATCGGCTTAGACCGCCGCAGATGGCGTGGAGCAACAAGAGGATACCAATATAACGCAAATAACTGGAAACATGTTTGAAACGAATTCTGGGGGACGATGAGCCAATATGCCAGAGAAGCCATATGCCGATGCCCGGCAGGACAATGCAGAGCCATTCGAGCAGCATGAGACTGATAGGTGTGCGCAAGATGATGGCCGTGGCCGTGCAGCCAATGGCGGCACCCAAGACACCATATGGGCCGAACAGCAGGCCGAGCGTCGTCGGCAGGAAGTTTTTGATGCCGATGAAGGAGCCGTATTGGAGGAAGCCTGTCATCTGTACGGGCAGATCCGCTAGAAAATAGACGCATGCCGTGCAGAGAAGGAGAAGAATACGTTGACGGTTTTCATAACTATTCATGGTCGGCCCTCCATTTGTTAAGCAACCCATCCGTGACGGACGAGTCGCTGGCTAGGATGCCGGACACCATGACGATTGCTCCGATGATGCGGAAGACCGTAATGTTTCCTGCGGTCGTCTCCATGCTGAACAGTTTGGTCAGAACAGGCGTGGCGGCCATGGTCATGATGATTTCCGTCGAGAAGATCAATGATGTGTTCAACGCGCTGACATAGCGTTGCGCGTAGATTTGAACAACACTGTACAGACTTCGTATGAAGAAACTTATGAAGATGACGCTCCCCCAGAAGGCGGGCGCTTTCGGAAGCGTCATGGTCTCATGTTTCCAAAGCATTTCCAGCGTCCAGCAGACGAGAGCGAAGATGAAATTGAAATAAAGCTGTCCGAGAGCAAGGATGGACGGGTTGGATCCGGCGGTGAAATTGCCGACCGTCAGGATGTAGATTGCGAAGAAGACGTCCGCGATGAGAAGATAGACGATGTTCAATTTCAGAAGACCGTGGACGTTACAGTTCATCATGAAGAAGATGCCGATGAGGACGATGGCGATGCCGATGATGCTGTTTTTGTCTGGCTTCTGTTTGAATAGCAGATAGGCTAAAGGCGGGATGAAGACGAAATAGGAGGAGAGGACGCAGGCGGTGACGGTCGTGTCCATGTTCTTCGCGCCTAGTAAAATGAAGAGATTGAATCCAAACAGTTCGGCGGAGAGGACGGCGCTTTGCTTGACGAGTTTCGCATCCAGTCGAAACAGTTCGTTGAAGAACATCGCCAATACGAGCAGGAAACCGATCAAATTGGTGATGCAGAGGAAAGCGAAATAGGAGACCGTGGCCGGAACGCCGGAAAGAAAGGCGTACTGGATGGCGGCGAAGAAGGTGATGATGAACAAAGAGACGTTTGCTTCTAGCTTGTTCATGACTCAGCGTTTTCTCTTGCGATGTACTTTTCAAGAAGAATGTCCGGCTTGTAGGAAAGCTTGGCTTTTCGCAGGCCTTCGACGCCGGCATCCTCCTCGCGGTTGATGAAGTCGAAGCCGTCGCAGCACAGACGGACGAGTTCACGGTTCAGAATCTTGTAGATGTCGTTGTATCGCCTGTCGCCTTTTTCGATGATGACGTCGTAGGTGTTGTTTGAAAGCGGCGCACCGTAGGCGTAGCCGCAGAGTTCGCCGTCGATGAAAATGACGATTCCGGAAAGTCCGAGCTTCTCATAGTGTGCGAGGCCTTTCTGGATGGCGAGATTTTCGTAGTCCAGCTGGACGTCTTCGTCGATATGCTGTTTTTCCGTCAACCATGTCTGTTGGAAGCGGAGGATGGCATCGATGTCTTTAGGCAGGATTTTGCGGATGACGGCGCGGTTTTCATAGTCGCGATAGAACGTCTGGATGTCATAACGTTTAGAGGCGAGCTTCCCGCCAGGGAGGTTTGCCAGCGTGTTGAAGGCGTAGATGTATTCATACCAGTCACGGCATGCTTCGATTTCGAACTGATCGGGAAACAATTTCTTAAGCAATTTGGCAGCGTTTGTCGTGATGGTCTCGAAGCGGACGGAGCAGTGGTTTTCATGGGCATCGTCCAAGATTGCCATCAAGGCGTTGCGCAGGCCATTTATATCCGTCGTGTCGCCGAGCGGGAAAAGATAGACGCGTTCTTTATCTGTGCATTTCCCTTTACGGAGTGTAAAGAGCCAGCCATCTTTTTCACAGAGCATGTCTTGGTATTTGGCTTCCATGCAGTACATGGCGACAAAAGAATGCTGGCATGAATTTTCTCCGTATCGATAAAGATATTCGTCTATATCATGCTTCTGGACAATGGAAATGGGATGAAAAGCCAACACGGGCGGAACCTTTTTTCAAGAAAAAACAGTGGTAGAGAATGTAAAACATAATAAAACAACATACATTATAAATCAAAAATGGCGCATGTCAATTTCCCGCATGGCAAGCGGGAATAGTTTTTCATGTCGTTTATGTCCTTTTTGTCATTCATGTCCCTTATGTCCCTTTTCTTATTGGAGTTCCAAAATGGCAGACACAGAACAATACATTTCTGAATTCGTTGGACAGGATTACGAGTTTCTGGAGAAACGGCGGCCAGTGCCGATGTATGTCCGCGAACCAGCCGCCGGATGTGATGAACATACCGGAATCATGCTGCTTGTCCATTACTGGACAGGTACTTATGATATGCTGTTCGAAGCATGCGACGATTTTTGCGACCGCTACAACGTCGTCGCCATCACCGTGAACTACCTGCAGAGCGGGCATGACGACCAGGATGGCATCCCGTACGATCTGGCGTTGATCCAGACAGGTGATTGCCTGCGTGCCATCTATCACGTGCAGAACAGGTTGCGTTCAGAATGCAAACCGTTTGACGCACGGCGTATTTATGTCGCAGGGCAGTCCGGCGGCGGCATTATCGCGTTGATGTGCGCAAAATTGGCGCCGTGCACGTTTTCATGCGTTTTCGATTTATGCGGTTGTTCCGGCCTGACGGACCATCATGCCTTCGGCATGAAGGAGGGCGGATGGTCCCGCGACCCGTCGTCGCCGTTCTACAGGACGCCCGCCCATCAGGAAATCCGCAATCCAGGCAATCTGAACCATCTGCGCAAACAGTTCGAAATGAACCCGAAGGAAAAGTATCTCATCGTCCACAGCCTGGACGACACGACATGTTCCGTGTTCGACAAAATCGCCGTCTTCCGCAACATGGTGGAGGCCGGATTCCGTCCGTCCGCCGTCTTCGTGACGCCGCAGGATGTTGATGGACAAGCGGTCACGACGACCGACCACCCCGTCGGCAACCCGCATCTTATATATATTAAGTACGGAGATGAATACTTCAAACCGGACGGGAAATTCGCCTGCCGCCGCAACGGTGAGACGGATTTCGAATTGCGCCATCGCATCAGTTACGATGTGACAGGCGGCATCTGGACGGTGGATTATTCTGGCTTGCCGACGATTTCCTTCCAAAAGGCGTGAAAGGAATGCCATCGGTGTCCGTTGCTTGTTGGGCGCAGGCGGGATGCATTCGCCACCTGCCGCCGATGGAAATCAACGAAAGATTAACAAAAGCTTAATTTTTTTTGTTTTGAGGTAAATATTTTATTTGCATTTTCTAATTCATCGGTTAATTTTAGCATTTAAGGCAGAAAGCCCCGTTGGTTTTATGTCATCAAACAAAAAGGAGTAAAGAAAATGTTCAAAAAAGCATTGTGTTTCACACTGATCGAGCTGCTGGTCGTCATCGCGATCATCGCGATTCTGGCGGCCATGCTGCTGCCCGCGTTGGCAAAGGCACGTGCGAAGGCTCGCGCCGTCTCCTGCACATCCAACATGAAACAGTTGGGCACCTCCATGGTCATGTATGTCGGCGACAACGACGACATGTTCCCGTGGTGGCGTTGGGACTACCATCGCCTGAACGAAGGCGGCGGTTCCAACATCAATTCCGGACCGAAATACTGGGCGGCTGCCGCATACGAATACTGCGGCGACTTCAAAGCCTTCCAGTGTCCGGGCAACGTGAAGAAGACTGGCGATGCATGGGGCTATTGGATCGATGGCACGACGACCTCCACCGGCGGAAACAAATCCAACCTCCAGCCGACCTACGGCTTCAATGAACCGCTCGCCATCCGCATCGGCGGTTTTTCCCTCTCCATGATGAAGAAACCGACGGAATGCCTCATGATCGCTGACTGCTCCAGCCCGTACATCGGCTGGACGGATGGCTCCGGCTATCTGGAACGCATCCTTCACCCCAACGGCGGTACCTACGGCGAAGCCAACTACTCCCAGTCTGTTCTGCACAATACGGGCGCCAACATGGCTTGGGTTGACGGCCACGTCGATTATCTTGACTGGCATGCCATCAAGCGTTGGGACAGCGGCGGCAAGTGCCGTTACTACGAAGAAGAGCTGAAACGCTGATTTCCAGCGAGTTAGCTGAAAAGTAAATCCTCCGTGCCATACAAAAGACACGGAGGATTTTTTTTGGTGCGCCCTGCGAGCGCACGTTCCAACGGGTGAAAGTCCCGAATCCGCCCGACAGCGGGAAGGATATAGCCGAACACCAAGGGTGTCCATCGCGAGGTGGAATCTGAAGGAAGGTGGAGGCAAATCCCTGAACTGACGAACAGGAATCTCATAAGGCAGGCGTCGAGGACAAGGGTGCCAAACAACCTTACGTCCGATAGCTGTACGGAATCGTCGCCAGTAGATGAGGCAGTTGCACGGGGAGAAGGAACGTGTGAGTACCAGGGGAGGTCTTGCAGGCGGTGGTAGATTGAGTTCGCAAGCCGCAGTAACAACGAACTGCAAGAAGTCAGCAGAAGCCATAGTAGTCCGTTCGTCGACGGGCGGATGAAGGGCTGAATCTCAGGAGACGAAAGTCAATGAACGTTGCCGGAAACCGAGCATAGGAAAGCACAAAACACCGTGGAACGGTGGCTGCCGCGGAAGGGATAGTGCGGAACACGAAGAGCACTGCGGAGCGCTTATTGGTGACTGGACGACCGAAAACAACATCGTCGACGCCGACAGACAAAAGTATGGGAACGCTCGAAGACATCATCAACCCGCTGAACCTGAACGCCGCCTACAAGAAAGTCAGGCGGAACAGGGGCTGTGGCGGAGTGGACAGGATGACGGTGGATGGACTTCTGCCGTACCTCAAACTTCACGGCGGTGAAATCGTGCGCGACCTGCTTGATGGCAGGTACATGCCATGCCCGGTCCGGCGGGTGGAAATCCCGAAGGACAACGGCAAAATGCGCCAGCTCGGAATCCCCACGGCCGTTGACAGGGTGATTCAGCAGGCGATTGCGCAGGTTCTCACGCCGATGTATGAACCGCAGTTTGCGGACTCAAGCTACGGTTTCAGACCGAAACGGGGAGCGCACGATGCAATCCGCAAATGTCAGGAATACCTCGACGCAGGGTATGTGTGGACGGTGGACATGGACTTGGAGAAGTTCTTCGACACCGTGAACCAGAGCAAGCTTCTCGAGGTGCTGGCGAGGACGGTAAAGGACGGGCGGGTCGTTTCGCTCATATCCAAATACCTCCGTGCGGGCGTCGTGACATGCGGAAGGTTCGAGGAAACGACGGTGGGAGTTCCGCAGGGGGGGCCGCTGAGCCCGCTCTGCGCGAACATCATCCTGAACGAACTCGACCACGAGCTTGAGCGGAGAGGACACCGATTCGTCCGCTATGCGGACGACATGGTCATTTTCTGCAAAAGCAAGGCAAGCGCGCGGCAGACGCTGGAACACATCATACCGTTCATAGAGGGAAAACTCTTCCTTAAAGTGAACAGGGAGAAGACGGTCGTGGCGTATGCGGGAAAGATAAAGTTTCTCGGATACGGGTTCTACAAGGGGAAGAAAGGTTTCGGCATGAGGGTGCACGCCAAATCCGTCGCCAAGATGCAGGCGAAGGTAAGGGAGCTCACCGACCGCAGGAGACTGCGGACAAAGGAGGAATGGACGAAAGCCCAGCGTCTCTTTGTGCAAGGATGGGTGAACTACTTCAAACTTGCGGACATGGCAAATCTGACGGAAAGGACAGACGAATGGATGCGGAGACGCATCAGGATGGTCTTTCTGAAGAGATGGAAGAGGTACAGTACGAAATACAGGAATCTGATAACCTTGGGACTATCCGAAGATGACGCTAAGAAGATAGCCGCCAGCAGGAAAGGCGTGTGGCATACTGCAAAGTGCTACGAAATTAGCCGGGCACTGCCCAACGACAGACTGCAAAGAGCTGGCTTCGAGTACTTCAGTACCTACTATCGGTCTGTGCACGTTGCGTAAACTGGGAAACCGCCGTGTACCGAACGGTACGCACGGTGGTGTGAGAGGACGGTAGGCGAAATAATCGCCTACCTCCTACTCGATCCTAAAAGTCCAGAATTTCTTCTAGATTTCTAGAAATAAAGCTCCGGCCGGCAGGCCGGCTGGAGTGATTCGCGGTAATCGACGACGCGGTCTGGCTCGCCATAGGAGGCGGGGCGGACGAAACGCGCATGCGGATCGAATTCGAAGCTGATGACGCCTGGCAGGCCGCCGGCGTCGGCTATGACGGTACCATCTGGGCCGACGGCGATGGAACGGCCACCGATGGCCGGATTGTCCATCGCAGGGGCGGAGCGAAGGATGGTGCTGCCTGTGTCAAAGGCGCGGGCCCGCGTGAGGAACAGGAGATTATCCGTCGGCTCCTGCCGCTGGTGGCTGACGATGATGACGACGTCCGCCCGAAGCTTTGCGTAATGGCAGAAAAGTTCTGGGAAGTAGAAGTCGTAGCAGATGGCGCAACCATACTTTACGCCATTGATTTCGAACAAGTTGGCTTCATCTCCAGGCTTAATGCCTTTCTGCAGTTCGGGCACGACGAGATGATTTTTCGTATAGGGTGTGATGGCAGGCTTGCCGGGCTGGAAGACGCCAAGTTGGTTGCGCAAAACGCCTTTGTCGTCCTGCGTCATGAGCCCCGCCATGATGACGGCGCCGATACGCTCCGCCTCTTTTTGCAACGTCTTGACGTATTCCGCGCCTTGGTTATGGATGACATGGATCATGTCGTACAAATCCTTGTAGCCTGTCACATTGGAGTTTTCCGGCAGGATGACGAGATCGACGGAGCCTGCTGGAATGGCGGCAAGATGTGTTGTCAGCCAATCCAACGTCTCCTGTAGTTCATGATGCATCGGATATGGCGGTTGGAAAATAGTTGCTTTCATATTTGGGAGGGCTGAGCTCCTGCGCGGCCGATGGTTAATGGTTGGGAGGGCTGCGCTCCTGCGCGGCCGGGGGGTAATGGCTAAAGAAACCGCATTAGCGGTGGTAGGATCCCAGTCGTGGGTGAAACCCACGGAAGCCAGTTATTTTCCAGCAGTCAAAATCACACGGAATCCGAGATTGTCAAAGATGATTCCAGGCTCGCCCTTGCGGCGGATGGCGGCGCGGCAACGCTTTGCGGCATTTCGCCAGCTGCCGCCACGTTCGGAACGCTGCGTGCCATTGGCGGCACCTTCCGGATCTGTAACGAAACCTTCCTGATACGGGCCGTACCAGTCATTGCACCATTCCCAGACGTTGCCATGCATGTCATAGAGGCCCCATGCGTTGGGGGCGTAGCTGCCGACGTTGCATGTGCAGCCGATGTTCGCGCCTTCCTGTGCGGTTCCATATGGCCTTGTACCGTCGCAGTTGGCTTGTTCGCCGTTCAGTTTGTCGCCGAAATGGAAGGGCGTCGCTGTTCCTGCGCGGCAGGCATATTCCCACTGGGCTTCGGTCGGAAGGTCGAATTTCATGCCGGACGGAATGTTTTGAGCGACTTCCATGGCTTTCTTGCAGAAGTCTTTGGCGTTGAACCATGTGACGTTTTCGACAGGATGGCTGTCAAAGCCATCGTAGTTTGACGGATTGCTTCCCATGACAGCCGTGTACTGTTTTTGCGTGACAGGATAGATGCCCATCCAGAAGCCCTGTGAGATTTTCACTTTGTGCAACGGCTCGTCGTCGTCGCGTTCTGCTTCATTTGAGGGGCTGCCCATTTGGAAGACACCGGCGGGAATCCATGCCAATTCGAGCGGGACACCGTCGGGCAATATGACGGTTATGTTTTCCTTGAGGTCGGATTCGCCGAAGAAAATCGCCGTGACATCGCCCCAGTTGATGCCGCAGGTGCCGCATAACCATGAAAGCAACGGGATGTCCAATGACGGGAACTGGCAGTTGGCGAGAAGCTGGCAGGCGTTCCAAAGTGCTGCAACGGCGTCTTTTCTGAAGTTCAAGTCATCGGCGAACGACTGCCAGACCTGCTGGAATTCCGCATCGTTGCGGAAGCTCGCCTGTTGGTAGTAGGCGATTTCATAAAGGAACGCGGCAATTGAGACATCGCTTGTCAATTCGTTCCGCAACGTGTTGATAATCTGCTGGATATCCGTCGTGGAGACTGTTTGGAGATAGGATCCATCGCTTTCCTGCAGATGGATGCCGAGAGCATCTCGGATTTTTTCCAAAGCTGTTGCGCACTGTTGCATGCGCGCCGCCTTGGGCAACGCCTTGTTGGCGAGAATCGACAGAATGAGGCCTTTGCAATAGGCGTGGCGGAAAAGCGGGCTCTGCTTGGCAAACGGATGGGGGGCGGTTTTGATGGCGTCGCTCATAGGTATTCCTCTATTTTTTGAATCTATATTACATATCAATATATGTAATACTCTAATTCAAAAAAACAGATTTGCCAATGCGAAACGGTTGTGATTCGCATTGGCATGGTTATTTATTTCAACGGCGGGACGCCGTCGTTACTTATTCAACGGCGGGACGCCGTCGCTACTTATTCAACGGCGGGACGCCGTCGTTACATCTTATGCTTCGCTATACCAGCCGAGGAAGGTGAAATCTTCCAGTTCGTGCTCCAGTTCGTTCATGAGATTCAGAACGGCCGGAGAGCATTCCGTGGCGGCCAGATCGAAATAGAAACGGAATTCGAAATCACTGCCGGAGACGGGACGGCTTTCCAATTTCAGAAGGTTCAGACCGAGAGCCGCAAATTTGGCGATGACGGAATAGAGGGAGCCCGGACGGTGCGGCAACGACATGACCAGACTGATGCGGCAAGCCCCCGGCAGAATCGTTAAGTCCTTTGTAATACAGATGAAACGCGTGTAGTTGTTGCCGTTGTCCTGTATGCTTTCCTGCAATGTTTCCAAATTGTAGAGGCGGCCGCAATCGTGGCTGCAGATGGCGGCAAGATCGTGTCGGCCGGATGTCGCGACAAGATCCGCGGCGACGGCGGTGTTGGCGACAGGCGTGACTTTTACGTTGGACAGTCCGCTGAGGAAATGGTCGCATTGGCCGATGGCCTGCTGGTGGGAGACGATTTCGCGGATGTCGCTCATCTTCACGCCCGGCAGGGCCAGCAGCGAATGCTGCACATGCAGACGGATGCTTCTGACAATGTAGAAGCGATGCTGCTGCATGAGATCATAGACGGGATTGACCGTGCCGTAGGTACTGTTTTCAACGGGCAGGATGCCGTAGTCGCAAAGTCCTTTCTTGACGGCTTGTGCGACGCCTTCGAAGTTGCGGAACCATGTGATGTCAGGCAGTTGGAAGCAACGTCCAGCGGCTAGTCCAGAATAGGCGCCTTCCGTCCCTTGGCAGGCGACAGAGGCCAGGCTTGGCAGCGTCTTGTTGAAGGAGGCGTCCCATGCCGCTTTCAAATGTGACGAAAGTTCGCCCGGCTCGGAATTCAGCTGATGCTGATGGGCGCGGCTGACGTCGAAAAGCGTGCCGTAGAGCATTTGGACGTAGCTGGCAAATTCTGGGCCAGCCGCTCGCGCGAGGCGGATGATGATTTCGCGTTCGCGAGCGGGATGGCTGATGGCCACATGCTGGTCTTTCTTGAATTTGGCGATTTCGCCCGCGACTTCCATGCGCTGCAGGAAGAGTTTGAGGATGTCGTCGTCGATGGAATCGATTTGCTTACGGTAGTCTTCTAAGTTCATGTGGTTTTCCTATTTTGAAAGGACAAAAGGGACGAAAGAGACGAAAGGGACGGATAATAGATTGGTTTTATGCTTTTAGCCATAAGCCATAAGCTAAGCGTTGGTTGACAAACTATTTTAGTTTGTCAACCAACGCTTTTTGCTGGCTGCCTTCATAGAGGAGCAGACGGAGCTTTTCGAAATCGTTTTGCTGGATGGCGTCGCGGTATTGGCCGAGTCGGTCGATGAGGCCGTTGAGTTCGTTCAGCATGGGCTGGCGGTTTTCAAGGCAGAGTTCCGCCCACATTTCCGGCTGGAGAGTCGCGACACGTGTCATGTCGCGGAAGCTGCCGGCGGAAATGCCTGTATGCGACATGGCGGTGTCGCTTTTGATATAAGCGCTGGAAAGAACATGGGCCAATTGGGAGGTGTAGGCGATGACGCGGTCATGCTCCTGCGCGGTTGTAATCGTAATGCGCCCGAAGCCGAGCGAGAGGAAGAACGCCTTCGCGGCGGCCATCGTCTCGATGGTCGTGCCGCTTTTGGGCACAAGAACCATGGAGGCGCGATGGAAGAGATTTGGTTGGGCCGCCGCGAAACCGAAGCGTTCGATGCCCGCCATGGGATGGCCGCCAATGAATGTAAAACCATGCTTTTCAGCCAGTTCGAAGCCTGCTTCACAAACCGCCTGCTTGTTGCCGCAGCAGTCGAAAACCATGGCGTCGCGGCGGATGTTCGAGGCGTTCTCCTTCAGCCAATTGACCGTGGCGTCTGGGAAGAGGGCGATCAGAATGATGTCGCATTTTGGGAGCAGGGTGGGCGTCAGCAAATCGTCGATGGCTTCGACCATTTTGGCGCGCAGTTGGATGGATTCGATCTTGTCGCAACCATAGACGGTGTGCTCCGTGTGCGTTTTAATCGCCTTCGCCATGGAGCCGCCGATGAGACCGAGACCGATGATGCCGATGTTCATGAGTTGCCTCCCGATGCCTTACGCGATGGCCGCGCGGACTTTTTCGATTTTCTTGACAAGTTCCGCAAATGTTTCGGGCAGAAGTGATTGCGGACCATCACAAAGCGCATGTTCAGGATCATTGTGGACTTCAATGATCAGTCCGTCCGCTCCGGCGGCGGTAGCCGCCAACGACATCGTCGGCACAAGTTTGGCGATGCCTGTGGCATGGCTTGGATCGATGACGATCGGCAGGTGGCTCATGCCTTTGATGACGGGAATCGCCGAAATGTCCAGCGTGTTTCGCGTGGCAGTTTCGAATGTGCGGATGCCGCGTTCGCAAAGGATGATGTTCGGATTGCCGCCGGCCATGATGTATTCCGCACTCATGAGCAGCTCTTGTATCGTGTTGGCAAGGCCGCGTTTGAGCAGGATAGGTTTGTTCGTCGTGCCAAGCTTTTTCAACAGTTCGAAATTCTGCATGTTACGGGCGCCAACTTGAATGACATCAACGTCGGCGAACAGATCCAGCTGGGAGATGTCCATGATTTCCGTAACGACAGGCAATCCTGTGATTTTCTTTGCTTCTAGCAAGAGTTTGATGCCGTCCTGACGCAACCCTTGGAAGGCGTATGGTGATGTGCGCGGCTTGAAAGCTCCGCCGCGCAGAAGCGTCGCGCCGCCTTTCTTGACGGCCATTGCAACCTCTACGATCTGCTCCTCTGATTCGATGGAGCAGGGGCCGGCGATGATTTGGAAGTGACCACCGCCGATTTTCAAGCCGTTGATGTCAACCACTGTGTCCAACGGATGGAATTTTCGGTTGACATTCTTGTAGGGATCTTGGATTCGTTTCACATCTTCAACGATGTCCAACGCCTTGATGAGATCGATGTCGATGCCAGTCGTGTCGCCGACGAGCCCGAGAATCAGTTGGTTGACGCCTTGCGATTCATGGATGGTGATGCCTTGGCTGACCAGCCAGTTCTTTAAGTTGTTCAACTGCTTCTGGTTCGGATTTTCTTTCAGGATGACAATCATTTTCGTGGTTCCTTTTGTTGATATGGTTTAAATGGACTATTAAGCACAAAAAAAACCGCCGGCGGCTTTTCGCTGGCGGTTTGGGATTCTTTTAGTTCATTGGGCTGTCTTGGTCAGACGGCGGTTGTCAAAAAAGACCTTTTTGCGGCGAAAAGCTATTGTCCGAGCTTTTAAAGTAAAAAGCACGGTAATAATACTTGCCTGCAAACCAGAATCGATTCATGGAGTCTTTTTTATTTAAGGTAATGTTTCTGGCGGAGTCTTCTCCGCTGATGAAAACATTTTTAATATAATACAGCTTTTTTATTTTGCGCAAGCGGTGGTCGTGATTTTTTTCACGAATTCAATTCGCAGGCTTTTGAGCCTCAGCTTGTTTGGCCGCCGCAGGCTTCTGAGTCTCAGCTTGTTTAGCCGCCGCAGGCTTTACTTCGGCAGGTTTTGTGTCAGCAGGTTTGGGAGCCGCCGCAGGCTTATCGTCAGGCTTTGGAGCCGCTACAGGTTTATCGGCAGGCTTTGCCGCTGGTTTATCGTCAGGCTTTGCCGCTGGTTTATCGGCAGGCTTTGCTGCGGTTGGCGTGATTTTGACGTTGCGGATGTTGTCAAATGACAGGAGTGTACGAGATTTGTCCGCCATGCGAAGATGGAAGGCCAAGAAGATGGGCGGCTCTTGCGTTTCGGGCAGATTGAAGATGACTTTGCGATGCCATACGCCATCGGCCTGCATGGTTTTCGCTTCCGATTCGGCAAGTGGCACAAGATTGGCGTCCAACAGGACGACTGAGACTTTGTAGGCTTCACCTGCATCGGCATGCAAATCCGCGCGGATACGGCGTGGCGGCGTCTGCTGCAACGTCTTGCCGAGGCGTCTGTAGAACAGGACGTCAGGCGTGGGATAGCCGAAGAACTGTGAGGCGATAACCAGATTATCCTGTCCTGTTCTGGCAAGACGGCTGTAGCAATACGTGCGTTTGTCGGTAGCGGAGAAGGCTCGGACACGCCATGGCGTGCCGTCCGTTGTGGCTTCAAGCCCTTCTGTCTTGCTGTCCGCAATGGCTGGCTGCGAGCAGAAGAAAGGATACATGACGGTTTCGGAACGGTTGCCCGCACCGTCCTGCGATTGCGCGGCAAGGAACCAAAGTCCCTTGGCGTCAGGGATTTCGACCGGTATGCGTGAGCGAAGAAGCTTCGGATTCATCTGCCTCAAGTCGGTTTTTTCAGCATCCTGCGTCAAATCCGCATTGAAAGCGGCGATACCGGTGGCGTCCGACGACGAGAAGTAGTAAAGTTGGAATGGCGACAGTTCGGGCACGAACGCCACGTCGTCAATCCGCATGCAGCTTTTCTCCGTCGGTTTCCCATAATCGCCGAAAACCATGATGTAAAAGCTAAAATCCTTTTTGTCTGGGAACGCTTTGGCGAACATTTCACGGAGATTGAGCAACGCCCAACGCCATTGTCCGTCATCTTTGGCTTCCGGTATCGTGCCGATGACGGATTCGACGTTTTCTTCACTGCCGGTCATTTTGACGGTGTAATACTTTTGATCAATATTGAAATTGAGATTGACCTTGGTTCCAGGCATGATGCGGTAACGGAAACGAAGGAACGGAAAATCGGCTGTTGTGATGCTTCGATGCATGTAATAAAGGAAACGGCGGTTGGTGATGTCGTCGGGCAGCGAAATCTGCAGGCACTGTGAATGTGTGATTTCGTCATTGACATATTCGACATCCGCATGCCTGTAATTATTCCACAGCGGCGTATTGGACGAATAATGGAGAATGTGGCGGAAGGCGTTGCTGCCAGTCGTCGAAACGGTTGGTGGAAGCGGCGGCTTCTTGTCTTGGGAGAAATCCGCGTTCCACGACCATTCGACAGGCGGTGCTTCGACGCCTGCGATGTTGCGCACGCCAGTCAATTTGGCAATGAAGGCGTCTCCGTCTTTCATGGGGCCTCCCAACAAGTTGTTGTCGGACAACATGTTCCATGTCAGCGTCCGCGTCTTTGGATCAAACGTCGTATTCGCGCGGTTCAATGTGCATTGCGTGCCGTTGATCTCCAGCATGGCGCCGCTGAAATTCATGGATCCGCCGTCTTGATTGAACGTGATGGAAACAGTGTCCGCCGCGCCTTTGGAGGTCGCCATCGGCATGGTGGCTATGGCTTTCGGGGCGGAATTGTCCACGAAATAGAGGTAATGGGCGGCTGGGCCCCAGTTGCCGTTCTTGTCAACGGCGCGGATATGGAAGTATTTTAGGCCGGGCTCGAGTTTTTCAAAAGAAACGGAGGAAAGCGTCGTGTTCGCCTTCGTGTCCGGCATGGTGTCGTCTTTGTCATCCCATACGTAACTATAACCGTCTATGCCACTTGGATCGTTTGACGTCCAGTTGAGTGCAAACGGGCCGTTGACCGTTGTGACGATTTGCGCAAGACGCATGTTGGAGACGGCGTATGTGCTGCCGGGCTCCGTACCGGAATAGTAGAAATTACCGATGGCGATCTGGTTGATGTTCCATGATTGTTGCGGGAAGGTCGTGGAACGTCTGTCGAAATAGGGGCGCAGATCGACGATGGCGCGATGCCATTTGCCGTCCGCCTGGATGTTCGGAATGTCTTGAAGATATTGGTCTTCACGGGCTTCCTTGTCGGTCATGCCGAAGGCGGAGCGGCCGGAGCCAGTGACGATCAGATCGATGTATGTCTGCGGATCCGGAATGTTGTAATCGAAGGAGATGAACGGATATTGATTGGCGGAGAAGGGCGGGAATTTGAAAGCGACGGCGGCGTCCGTTCCGCAGACGGTATTCGTCACATGGGCGGCGGGCAACTGGTTGTCTTCACGCTTTTTATAGTCCACCTTAAGTTTGCTGCTGGTGGTGTTTGGACCGATTTCTAAGTCCGGAAAACCAAGCCCAGCAAGCGCAGTTTTGGCTTCTTTGATGACAGGGCGTGACGGTGGCGTCTTGTCTTGCGCACGGTCGAACGCGAAATCAGCCTGCACTGCTTTTCCAGCGGGCACCGTGATGCAGTCCTGATAGTTGAAGGAGAATGTAAGTTCTTTTAAATCAGCCTTGAAGGCGGAAAATAACGGCGTGATGGTCAACGTCCGCGTCATACTGTCATAAACGGTGTTGAGGGCGTTCAGCGTCATGGACTGCTTGTCGATAGTCAATCCCGCGTCGAAGAGAAGCGGCACGGCATCTTCTGCTCCCTTGAATTGGATGACAATGGGATTGCCGCCCCACGGTTGGCCCGGCTTGGGATCGATGAATTCGGCAATCAACTGTGCTTCGGCGGGTTGCGGACGTTCGTAGGCGGTCAACCGTTTCCATGTGCCGTCCTCCTGTTTCGTCTCGACGAGAAGGAATTTGTCTTCCGCAGAGGCTGGTTTGAAAAGATGCGTGATATCTTTCAAGACTTTTGTGGATTCGGGGGCCTTCTGGCTGTCATCGGCGGTGGTGGCGAACCATGCGCGGTATTCGGGCGGCTGCTGTTCCGACGCGACAAGCCATCTGGTGGCGACGTTGGAAGACTTTACGGATGAAAGCTTTATGTTGCGAATTTGGTAGGTCGCTCCACGATGGTTGCCATTGAGGCCTGCGTTGAGATAACCTTCATGGAGCATGCCGATCATCATGGATTTGAGCGTCCATGAGTTGCGCCATGGATATTTCGCATGGATGGCGCGGTTCAAATCGATGGAGACATGCGCCCATTCGTCGGCCTTTGGCTTCTCGATGCCGCTTATTTTGTAAAGGTTCGGGCCGTCATAGTCCGGTCCGCTCAACGTGATGAAATAGCGGGCGACGGAATCTTCCATGGTGCTGAAATAAAGGTTGACATAGGCGTCCGGCGATGCCTGAAAATCAAATTCCAGTTTTGCAATTTGCAATAGATCAACGTGTTCCAACGGAAGCATCGCTCCAAAATCACCTCCGGAGTTGGCATTGCGGAAAATCCATCCGTTGTCGATTTCGGTGACTTCCGCGCTTTGGTCGCCATTCCATGACGTAAATTGAAAAGGCGTCAGAAAATGCGGCGCGGAGGTGATTTTCAAGGCGGGAAGCTCTTCCTGTTCGGTTGAAGGAAGAGGGCGGAATTGTGGCTGAACGGCGGCTTCCGGCTTGAC
>JAFZIJ010000144.1 GCA_017554445.1 Victivallales bacterium | reverse complement strand
CTTCTGAATGTAAGTTTGACTTTGGTTGCCTTGACCGGATATCAAGGCGATACCGCCATTCAATTTATCTCCTTTTGCTTTTTTGACCAATCGAACGGCGTGGCGTCTGTGATGCGCCGCTGATTTAAACATAGCATCTACCATTGTTTCGCCCTCCGGGCGTTTTTCGGCTCTTTGAAGCCGAAATGAAACATCAGTTACTTCTATGAACCATGACTATGTTTTGTTTATTTATTTTTTAACAGACGGGATGTCAATATTTCATCTTTTGTAATGTAACGCAAAAACTTGAAAAAACTAATACAACGCCTCAATACGGTTTTCGCCGTTCTTTAACGGCAGACGAATCGTCTCTTCTAAAACGCCTACGTGCTTCCCGTTGACTTGCAATGATTTCGGTGCCGTCAGTTCCATTTCCGTCTGTTCTGTTGCTTCGACGAGCATGTCCAGACGTCTCTTTTCCACATCGAACATCATTTCCTTCACGGTTGCTTCCTTGCAGACGGTCACCATCGGGCCAGCCGTCTTCCGCCACATTGCCAGCGACAGTGGATATGCTGCCGTCATGCCCGGCCAGTCGGATGTCCAGAATTTTCGTTTGTGTTCAATAACGTCGTTCGTCCATTGCTCAAGTTGCATGGCAGGTGTCATAAAATACGCGATTGCTTGAAGATAGCGTTCATTCGACTGCAAACCGTCTTGACCAATCAACACGGGCAACGCCGCCATTTCCATGTATGACTGGACTTCCGCCAAAGCATATTTCATATACAGACGGTACAGGCTGCCGGGCGCCCCCTGCGAAAAATCGAACAAATCCATCGCCGCCGCCACATTGCTATTGACTTGCAAGGGCTTAGGATACGTCTTCACGCCGTATTCGCCGAAACCTGTTACAAGCGAAATTGTCCGTTTCGCATCGGGTATGTCATCTGGCTCACCGAGATATTTATGATAGCGGAGACGTATTAGCGTTGGAACTATTCGCTTTGCAGCGCGATAGATGGCATCGTCCTCTTCCGCGTCATCTCCCATCATGGCGGCCAGCCGAGCATGGCTGATCATGCCTGCATATTCGCCGTTCAACATGTCGATCCATGCTCCCGAACCATTTTCGCGACAGGAGCCCGCATGATAGGCCCAATCATCCATCACCTTCTGATGCAATACGTTATATTTATAAAATGGCCAGTTGGCCTGGATCAGCGATTTCATGCCGAAGCGGTTTGCCAAAAGTTCGCCGACCCATGTCTCCACGACGCTTGCCTCGTTGCAGTCGCCATAGTTGAATTTCGTCCCTTCACCTTTCGAATAGTTCACGCCAAGCGGATAAATGCTACGGAACATGACGGGATATCTCAAGCCAGAGAACGGCTCCGTACGATGTCGTGCAAATGCCTTGTATTGATATTGTTCCAACGCCTCTACATATCGGTGGTTCACGCGTTCGCGCAGTTTTGCACGATTCTCGGCGTTCAGCATGAAATAGCCTTGCAACGCCGTTGTCAGCCCGAAATGCCAGCCGAACGGATTCATGTTGTCACCGCCGCGATAGCCGTTCGGCGCGTCATAACGCATGATTTCATATTTCGCGCCACCGCCCCACGACCATTTCACGCCGCCTGCGAAAGCATCGTTTGCCTCCTTGAGCCAAACATCGTCCGCCACATAGCCAGGTGTCATGATGTCTGCCTCAATATTCGGCAAATCAATGGAATACGTCAATGTCGGACGGCCGAGCACGGCCTTCATCGGGCCAAAACGCGTCGGTGTCTGGAGGTTGACGAGAACACCTTCCGCCGGAGAATCGTTGTCCGCCAAATTTCGTGAAACCAATATACCCTCTTCATCCGCTAACGCCATCAGCGGCGGCATGACACCATATTCGAACTTCTGAATATTCCATTGATTCGGTTGCCAGCGGTGATGCGTCCTTTGCACAATCCGGACTTTCTTCGCGCCGCGGTCAACCTTATAGATTTCGCCGCAGGCGGATGGATAGCTCAACGCCATCTGCGCCATCAAATCCAGCCTGAGGACGACTTGATCAGGCATGCCATGAATCCAGTTCGACGTATTGACGGGGCGGCTCCCATACGGCCATCCACACAGCAGAAAGCCTTTCCCATAGCCACATGTGAAGCGGATTCCCGTCACGCTTCCGTCCTCGATACGCGCCGTCATCTGCATCGGCGACGAATCAAACACCATTAGCACAGGGCATTGCTCTCCAGGACGATACAACAAAACCCACGGCCTTTTCAAATTTCCGTCGCGCCCTCCTGCAGCCATATAGAAATCTGGCTTGTCCGCTAGACGGACCTGCTGGAAATCAGTGTCCGAACCAGCTTGGAAAACGGCGTATTCCGCCACATTCTCCAATGACAAATCCATAGTCTGCGGTAGCAAATCGTATCGCACAAATGGCGACAGCAACGATACTTCCTGATAATAATCATAACCGCCGTTCGATATCTTCATCCGTTTGCCTGTCCAACTGACATTCTCTACTTCTAGCGTGGCCGGCCCCGCTTCCGCCTTTATCATCGGCGACGGCACGTCCAGACGAAATGCCTGTGCGCCATTTTCCACTCCCAAATCCTTTCGCAGCGAACAGCATAGCAATCCCTCCGCGACGCTGTATCCGAAACGACCGAAGTTCCTGTGGGACATGCCTATGCGCCATATGCCTGATAAACTTTCCGGCGTGGCGATTTTCGTCAGTTCTACATATTTCTCAACTTCTTGGCGTTCATATTCCTCCAACGCCGCTTTTGTTGTATCCATCTGTGCAAAACGCTTCTCACGGCCTGCCAGATAAAGAATAGCCTTCAATAGAAAACGGTCGTAGTAGAATGAATCCGTAAGCAGTTGCGTTCCAAGGCCTGTCGCCGCATAGATGACACCTTTTCGTTCTACGACACATGGCCACCCGTCTTCGAAATCTAAAACACGTTTTGCTCCGGATTTTAACTTTAGATTGTAATACACACCAAATGCGGCGTTGTTCAACTTTTCCTTTTCAAAAATAGGATGCTTTCTGGCAAGCTTCACGTGTTTCCGCGCCGCATAGTCATGCGTGTCTAAATAGGTCATTTCGACGGGCAATGCGGCTTTCACATCGTCATCCGCGACAGGCCCGAATACAATCATTTTCTTGCCTGGTAAAACATGTTTCACGGAATTGTCCGCCTTTGCGCGCGAATAGACGATGACATCCGCATCTTCAGCTTTGTTAACAAGTTCCATCAGATGGGCTTCATTCGGCAACAGGACTTCAAGCCCGACCGTGCCCTGTCCGCGATAACGGTTATCCATCCCGCGCATGAGCAATCCGCGAAAACCACTATCCATGTTCCGTTCATGATAGACTTCTTCCGTGTTTCTTGGCGGAATGAACGCCTCCGTGTCTTCGTTGTCCAGATCAAAATAGACCGCCACAGGCTTTTCAAGCAAACGATCGGATGACATATATACGGGATGGAGCATTGCCGTTTTCAGCCGCTGATTCATCTTAACGGTATAGTCAACACCTTCAGGCCCAAGCTCTTCCGCGCCGACAAAACGGATGTCCTTCACTTCAATCTCTGAATAGCTGTTCGGATTCTTGTCACCGTTCAGATGGAATTTCACCTGCACGACCTTCCATGTCGCGTCCGCCAGATGGAAGTCGCTGTCCAGCCCCATCACAACCGTCCGCCAGTCCTGTGAATCGCCTGAAAATTCGGTTGCGCGATGCGTCATCCACTTCTTGCCGGCGCCTGGATCAGTCAGAATATGGACGCCGATGCGTGTGTTCCGATTGAGCTTCCCGCCGCGAATCTTGAACGCAAGTTTATATTGTGAAGGCACTTGGACATCTGGCGTGTTGCCGATGGCGATCGTGTAGTTTCGCGTTCCCGCCGTCTTCGACATGGACAGTTTGAACCAGTTGCCGTCCTGCTTGATTTCGCCTTTTGGCAATTCAGGCGACTGCCATACGATGAACTGATATCCTTGAGCCATATTCACCATGATCAAAAAACATGCTAGACAACAACACGCCCATGTTTTCATTGTACTCTTATCATTCATTTGTTTGTTTTTATGATGGTTTATTACCGCCATCTTAAACTGTGATTTTCAGAACCACTGAATCGTCAAAGGCTTCATTTGCATGATACCTATATCTTAAGATGTTAAGTATTAACCACTAACCACTAACCACTAAATCACGACTTCCCCAGCGGAATGACAACCTCACGGCCGTTTTTACGACTGATCCGTTCCAGCCATTCAGGCTTTGGCGGTTCCTTCGGCATAGGATAATAGTAATCGACAATGGTCGATACCATCTTCGCATGTAAGTTGTTCTGCGTCAAGACCGCATAACCGATGTCGCCCCATTGGCCCGTCGATGGGATGGAAATGCAGTTCAAACCTTTTTTCGTTTGTGTTTCAACCCAACTGTGCAGATGGCCGTGGAAATAACCTGCGACGCAGGGAGTCTTCTCTAGAAGTGTCTGCAATTTAGTGTCGTAGATCGAATGATGGGCGCAAATGAATGTCGATTTCTTCTGTTTGGACAAAAAAGATTTCAGCCAAGTTCGTTGCTTTTCGTCAAGTGTTCCGCTGATTTTACCATCTTTCAGCGAATCCAGCAGCACGAAATCCGAACGCGGCGTTTTGACGACCGTCACCAATCGGTCTGCCACCAAATTGCTTTTCCGTTCGGGGAACACGGTAAAAAACGCCTCGCGGTCGTCATGGTTGCCCATCATCGGGTACCATGGGATGCCTGCCGCGTCCAACGGCGCCATCATCTCCTTGAAAAGCTCGTAGTCCGCCACATCACCATGCGCATACGCCATGTCGCCGAGCATCAGCACATAGCCTGGCAGCGGATCCATCAGCAGTATCGTCGCGATTCGAGCCGCCAGACCGTCGCGCTGCCATTGGCCGGAGCTTACGCCAACATGCGCGTCCGACATGATTACGACTTTATTCCGATCTTGTTTTCGGCTTTCAACGACAGGCGTCTCCTGACCGAACATTTTCCATGGAAGCACCGTGCTTCCGATTATTATTTTCAAAAAATCACGTCTTTCCATCTTTTATCTCTTGCGGCGACTAGTCAAATGACATTCAACCAATATAATTATTCATTGTTATGAAATCCAGTCAATAACGTCATAATCCACAGGAGACTCCCATGAAACGGCAATCTTTGTTTTTTACCTGCTTTTTCATCATATACGCAGTTTTGCACGCCGTCACGCTAAAGGAAGACACAAAAATCTGCGGTGTCTGCGGCCAGCCCGTCCATGTCACGATCACTCAACACCTCTTGACTGGCGGCAGCATGGATCTAGACCTTCGCCCCGCCCCCGAAAAACGCAATACGTTGAAATACCAGATACAGGTGTGCCATAAATGCAACTACTGTTGGCCGGATATCGCAAAAGAACGCAAACGCGAGAAAATCGCCGCCGTTCTTAACAAGCCACTTGCTTTCGACGATCTCGCTGCTCTCTTTGGCCGCGCCGCTGAAATCGAAATCGCGGACAACGCCCCATCTTTTGCGTCATACATGCTCTACATGAAAGCCGCATGGGTCATGGATGACCAAAAGAACAAGCAGAAATCAGACGAATATCGAAAGCTCGCCATCCGCCAGATGGAGCTTTATATGGAACGCGATGCCACTGCCCGTACGACTGGTGACAATTATTTGGCCTACATCGATGCCCTTCGCCGCATCGGCGAATTTGAAAAAGCAAAAAGAGTCGCGGAAGTCGCCACCTTGTATGCAACGGAAAGCATCCTGCCGAAAATTCTTGATTTCCAGGAGAAACTCATCGAAAACAAAGACACTGGCCGCTATACGGTCGCCGATGTGCTAAAAACTGCCAAATAATGGCCTCGTTCAGCCAACGCTACCTATGTCCTGTGTTGACAGCATAAGCCATTCACCAAATTGAGCTTGAAAATGCGTCATGGTTACACAATAGCGTGACCGTCATAAGATCAACAGTGTGGCAGATTTACAACAGTCTGTCGTAAATGCGTTTGTCTTCTTCCAGGAAGCAGCAGACGATGGCCTTTTTCGGATAGTCGCCTTGATAGTTTCGCAGGACATTTAGGCAGATTTTCGCGGCCGCTTCGTGCGGATATCCATAGACGCCCGTGGAAATGCATGGAAACGCAATGGATACACATTGTTTTTCGGCGGCTCGTTTGAGGCTGTTGACGTAGCATGATTCCAATAGTTGCGGTTCATTACGGTTGCCGCCATGCCAGATAGGGCCGGGCGTATGGATGACATATTTGCAGGGAAGCCGTCCTGCCCCAGTCAGATAGGCCTCGCCTGTCCGGCCCCCACCGATCTTGATGCATTCTTCAAGCAAGGCAGGGCCTGCGGCGCGGTGAATCGCGCCATCTACTCCGCCACCGCCAAGCAGGCTGCAGTTGGCGGCGTTGACGATGGCGTCCGTGTCGAGCTTGGTAATATCGCCGAGAATGATTTCGATATCCATGATGTTTCCTTATGTTTTTCAACCATGATGGTGGCAGCAGCCCGGGCAGCAATGATGCCCTTCCTGAACATGCGGGCAGGCATCCGCCGCCGCACAGGATGATGAAGCGGAAGCCGTTGCGGCGCTGAAGGTTGAGAACAGCTTCTTCACGTTTCCGGAGCCGCATTGCGGGCAGTTTGGCGCCGCTTCGCCGAGACGTTTGTGAAGATGGCTGAATTTATGGTTGCATTCTTTGCAGGAGTATTCGTAGATTGGCATATTGTTCTGGATTAACTGGATTAACTGGATGTTCTGGATATTCTGGATGTTCTGGATTAGCAATGACTTGTAATAATTACAACCACTAACCACTAACCACTAACCACTAGCCACTAGCCACTAATCACTGCCGTGAGGCAGGTTTTGGCTTTTTTTCTGAAACCGTCAGGCAGAAGGCGTCCAATGCCAGCCGTTCATCGACGTTCGCTTTAATGCAGGATGTCAGTTCCTCTGCAAGACGGATGTCTTCTTCCGCTTCTTCTGGTTTTGGTGGAGCTGAAAATATATCTTCTTCCGCCTCAAGCATTTCTGCGTGTGGCAGAAGATCCTTTCTGACGCCTTGGCAGATGAGAAAACGCTGCAAAAACCACGCCGTCAGCGCGCTGAGCATGGATTCGCGCAGGCGGACATATTCCGCCTCGATTTTCGCGATATATTCTTCCTCCAACTGCTTCTTGATGCGCGCATCTTCCGTGTCGTCCCAACGATGGTCCTTCGTTTCCTCCGCCAACGATTCGGCATCCTTATGCAATTCCGCGAACATCGCCGTGATTCGTGCACTGGTCTTCAGGCCGATACCCGCTCCCGCGCCACGCTTCAGTTTCGCCAAAACGGTGAAAAGCCCTTTTTGCGCGGCCAGTTCATAGCTTTGGCGGTTCCGCAACAGTGAAATCGTCTGGCAACGCGAACGGATGGTCGGCAGCAGTTTCCGTGAATTCACCGTCAAAAGAAGAAGCAACGTATTCGGCGGCGGTTCCTCTAACGTCTTCAGAAAAGCGTTCTGCGCTTCTTCGCCAAGACATTCCGCTTCAACGATTATGCCGATCTTCAGCAGGCCAGGTGTCGCCGCCAGATTGATGTCGTATTCAAATTGCCGCATCGCCTCGACGGTGATTTGCCGCGATTTCGACTGCGGCCGCAGGAAAAGGCATTCCGGATAGCAGTTCCGCTGGAAAAGGTCGCATGGATGGCAATGGCCGCACGACTCACCCGTCGGCGTGTTTCCTGTGCAGGCGGCGGTCTGCGCCCACGCCATGGCGAATTTTTCCAGAAAGACTGCATCGTCGCCGAGAAACAGATATGCCTGGCCTGTGCGACCATTCCGTTTCGCTTGCTCCAAACGGCTGCATAGCAACGGAAAAGCCTCTTTGAAATCAGACAATGGCATGATAGACCTCCCACCATAGGTCCGCGGCGATGATTTCCGGAAGTCGATTCGCATCAATGACTTTTACGCGGCCTGGATTTTTCTTCGCGATATCCAGAAATCCTTCTCGCACAGCGGTATGGAACGCGCGGCTTTCCGCTTCGATCCGGTCATTGACGGGAGCGGAGTTTTGATAACGCTTGCTCATTCGCTGATAGCTTGTATCGACGTCAATGTCCAGAACAAACGTCAGATCCGGCCAGCGGCCGCACAGCGAAAATGCATGCAGATTCTGGATGAAGCCAAAGTCCAACTTACGGGCATAGCCTTGGTAGGCCGTTGTCGAATCGACGAAACGATCGCACAAAACGATTCCGCCGCGCTTCAGGCAGGGCAGGATTTTACGACGCATGTGCTGCGCACGAGATGCGCCGAACAGCAGCAGCTCCGCTTCGTCCGCGATGTCCTCTTCGCGGAACTCTATGAGCAACTTACGAATCTCTTCGCCGAGAATCGTGCCGCCGGGTTCCCGTGTCACGACAACTTCGTATTCCTGCTCGGTTAGCCGTTCCGCCAGCATCTTGATCTGCGTCGATTTTCCGGAGCCTTCCGGCCCTTCAAACGTCACAAATAATCCATTCTCAATCGTCTTCTTCGGCATGGTCGTTTCTTCATCTGATTTCATAATAGTCAAAATGTTGCCAATGGCGGGACGCCAATGGCCCTCCCTTTTTCTAATATACTTGAAAATTTCTTCAACTCAATGCCGTTCCGCCACAATTCCATGACCTTTCCGCCCTTGAACTCATCTTTTCCTAATGTAAAGTATAGGTTGTTTGATTTCAAACCATCAATCATCTTGCATCATAAGGAACGAATATGCTGAATCAACGATTGGTCGGCGCACTGGACGATACAGGCCATGGCTGTGTCATCTCCCAGCCCATGCCGGAATTGAAGAAAGGCCACGTGCTTGTAAAGGTTTATGCATCGCTCATCAGCCCCGGAACGGAGCTTGGACAAGCGAAGAAAACACGCATTGACAAGAGTTTGAAGCCGACGAAGGCGATGCCGTTCGGCTACCAGAACGCGGGCGAAGTCATCGCGCTCGGCGAGGGCGTCACGGATTTCAAGATCGGTGACCGTGTCTCTTGCATGGGGGCTGGTTTCGCGCAACATGCGAACTACGCCGTCGTCCCGCAGAAGCTTTGCTGCCTGATGCCGGACAACGTGTCATGGGAAGAGGGCGCCTATGTCCATCTTATTGTGACTTCGCTAAATGCCATCCGGCGGTTGCAGCCGGAAATCGGCGAATATCTGCTTGTCGTCGGTATGGGGATAGTTGGCCAATTCGCCGCGCGGATCGGGCAGTTGGCAGGTGCCTATGTCATGGGATGCGACGTCCATGATTTCCGTCTGGGCATCGCCGCCAAATGGGGCATCGACGGCACGATCTGCGCGAAGGACGCGGCGGGCTGTGAAAAAGCATGCGCGGATTTCACGCGTGGGCGCGGCTTTGACATGGCCGTCATGGCTTTCGGCGAGGAAGGCACGGAGGTGATCAAAAATGTCGCGAAACTCATGAAAGTCACGCCAGACACGCATCACATGGGGCGGATCGGCCTGGTCGGAGGTCTCTCCGCCACAAGCACTTGGGGCGCAGGACTCGGCAATCTCGACCTCCGCAGCTGCGCACGTACAGGCCCGGGCTATCATGACGCCGCATGGGAAATCGGCGAGACATCGTATCCGGACGTTTTCGTCCGCTGGACAACGCGTTCCAACATGGAACTTGCCCTCCGCTTCATCTCCGAAGGAAAGATCGATGTCACGAAACTGACGACGCATCGCGTCCCGTTGCGCGACATTGATGACGTTGTCGCCGCCCATATCGACAATCCGAACGCGACGCTTGGCACCGTCCTCCTGATGGATCATTGACACGCCGTAATGCTCTTTGCAACCATCTGATAAATGGCATCTTCCGATATATGCAAGCTCTGGGCGACACCGCTTCCGCTTCGTGGCGGAAGCTCATTGCCGAGCCGTATCCTGCCCGGCCCTATGGACGGCGTGACGGAAGGTTCGTTTCTCACGGCCATGACGAGCCGCGGATATGTCCACTGCTGGCATGCGCCGTTCATCCGTATCTCCACAGGAGTTCCACGGCTTGCGCGAATCAGTGCGCATCTCGAACCGTATCTGAATCAACAACTTCCTGTCATCGCGCAGATGATGGGAACGAATACGGATTTTCTTGCGGGAACGTCAAAACGCATGCTGGCCGCGGGAGCAATCTGCGCGGATTTGAACTGCGCATGCCCGAGCCCGACGGTCATCGGAAACCACAGCGGCGGTGCACGTCTTCGCGAGCCGGAATGGATTGCGCGGACGTTGGACGCCATTCGCAACGCAGTTGGTGAACGGCCATTCAGCGTCAAATTGCGGATTGGATTCGACAGTCCGGATGAATTTCCGCAAATTGCCGCGGCCGTTCGATCAGCCGCGCCCGACATTCTCTTTGTCCATTTCCGCACCGTCCGTGAAATGTACAACCCTGTGGAAGATGGATGGAATCGTTTTCTCATTGCACGGGAATGTCTTCCGGATTCTGTTCTTATCGCTTGCGGCGACATCCAATCGCCGGAAGACACCTTCAGGCTTGCGGAAATTTGTCCCGTTGACGGCATCGCCGTCGCGCGCGGGCTGCTTGAGCAACCATCCCTCCTGCGCGATATCGAAGCCGCCATTCTTGGACAGCCTCCCGTCCCCATGGAAGACAAGATGCGTTTCCTTTTGGACATCGCCACGCAGTCGGGCCGTCTCCCGAAGGCGAACAACGGTTTCATCCTGCGTCTAGCCCGCTCCATGTTTGGGGAGGAAAGCATTGTCTTCAAACAGCTTACAGCATGTAAAAACATAAAAGCTTCCAGCGAATGGCTACAGAAAGCTTGTTCTGGATGAACTGGATGTTCTGGATTTACTGGATTATCTGTTTTTCCAGAACTTCCAGAATATCCAGAATTTCCACTCTTATCAAGGAGATATTACCATGTTACTCACCAAAGTTCCTGTCACATGCGCCACACGCATGCTAAAAGCGAATAAAGTCCCATATGTCGAACATCTTTATGATTACGTCGAAAAGGGCGGAACGTCCCATCTCGCGGAAGTCATGGGAATTGACGAACATCTTACCGTCAAGACACTTATCTTTGAAACCGACGCCAAAAAGCCGTTCGTCATTCTGATGCATGGCGACTGGAGCGTCTCCACGAAAAATCTCGCCCGCCATCTTGGCGTCAAATCGGTCGCGCCATGCGAACCAGCCCAGGCGGAACACAATTCGGGCTATCATTGCGGTGGCACATCACCGTTCGGAACCCGTCGCCAGATGCCCATCTATGTGGAAAAGAGCATTTTGGAACTGCCGAAAATCTATATCAACGGCGGCCATCGTGGCTTCTGTGTTGAAATGTCACCGGCAGACCTTATTCGTGTCCTCCATCCGGAACCCGTGGAAGTTGGATTGAAGGATTGACTGATATTATTCCTCTGCGTCTCCGTGTCTCTGCGTTAAAAAACAAAAAAATCCTTCATCAACTTGAAAAATTCCAAAGGCGCTATACATTAATTAATGTTCTTTTTTCAGAACGTTACTCCGACATAGCTCAGTGGTAGAGCGGGTGGCTGTTAACCACTAGGTCGCAGGTTCAAGCCCTGCTGTCGGAGCCAATTTGATTTACCATTCCGACATAGCTCAGTGGTAGAGCGGGTGGCTGTTAACCACTAGGTCGCAGGTTCAAGCCCTGCTGTCGGAGCCAATTTGAGCCCCGTCAAATGCAGAAGTTTGACGGGGCTTTTTTTCGCAACCCCTTACAAACAAGCATTTACCATGAAAATCCTCTTCATCGGCGCAGGCAAAATGGCCACCGCCCTGGCGGCTGGCATCGTCAAACACAACATCCATCCCGCTTCGGAGCTTCTGGCGGTCGATGTCTTCGCACCCGCCCGTGAGGCGTTTACAAAAACAACTGGGATTCAATGCGTTGAAAACGCGGCGGACTATGTCCAAAAGGCTGAAACAATTCTGCTGGCCGTCAAGCCGCAGGTCGCGCCGGAAGCTGTCGCCGCTCTGCCGACATTGCGTGAAGGGACGCTTGTCATCTCCATTTGCGCGGGCATCCCGCTCGCGAAATTGTCCGATTGGTTCCACACGGAAAAAATCATTCGCGTCATGCCGAACACGCCGCTGATGGTCGGAAAAGGCGCCAGTTGCTTCGCCCTTGGGGCGCAAGCAGATGCGACTTGCGCAAAAATCGCCGAAACAATTCTTGGCTCGCTCGGTATTGCGCGGCAAGTGACGGAAGACCAATTGGACGCCGTTACAGCGCTTAGTGGCTCTGGACCCGCCTATTTCTTTGAAATGGTGAAGGCGCTGACGGACGCGGGCGTCCATGCGGGACTGTCTCCCGAACTGTCGCTAGAACTTACCGTCCAAACACTTGCGGGTTCCGCTGAAATGCTTTGCCGCAAGCTTGGCACGCCAGATGAACTGCGCGACGCCGTCACCTCCAAGAAAGGCACGACAGCCGCCGGACTGGATGTCATGGCCGCCGCCAATTTCCGCAAGCTCATGGACGATGTCGTTGATGCCGCGAGACGCCGTTCGATTGAACTTGGGCAGGGGAAATGACCGTCATGGCAATGGACATGGGCATAAAGATTCAATCATCGACGGCGGGGACGCAGTCGTTACCATCGACGGCGGGGACGCCGTCGTTACCATCAACGGCGGGGACGCCGTCGCTACATTCTGCTGAACTGTTGGCTCCTGCGGGCGGTCCGGACGAACTCGCCGCCGCCCTTAAGGCTGGAGCGGATGCCGTTTATTTCGGCCTTAAGAAACTGAACGCCCGAACTGGCGCGAAAAACTTCCCGCCAGAGGCGTTGAAGGAGGTCGTCCAATCGATCCATGATGCTCATGCCAAGGCATATCTGACGTTGAACATCGATTTGGCGCAACGCGAACTCGGCCTTGCCGCGCGGACGCTTGCATTGGCGGAACAGGCCCAAGTCGATGCCGTTCTCATCCGCGATCCGGCCATTTTGTCGTTCATTCCGTTGTTTCCAAAACTCGCCTTTCATTTCAGTACACAGGCCGCCGTCACGACATCCGCTGGCGTTGAAGCCGCAAAATCCTTCGGCATCACGCGAGTCGTTTTGGCGCGCGAATTGTCAGAGGAAGAAATGAAGGCGACGATTGGACATGGTGTTGAAATTGAAGTATTTGTACAAGGGGCGCTTTGCTTCAGCTGCTCAGGCCGATGCCTTCTTTCCAGCTGGGTCGGCGGCCGCAGCGGCAACCGTGGCGCGTGCGCAAGCCCATGCCGTGTCCGCTGGACCAATCAGAAAGGCGTCACATCCACGCCGCTTTCCATGCATGACATGTGTCTCGCCGGCGATTTGGCTAGACTGGCCGAAATAGGCGTCGATTCATTGAAAATCGAAGGTCGCCTCAAATTGGCCCCATGGGTTTCCAAGACTGTAAGTCTCTATCGCGAAGCGCTTAACGGGAGTCTTTCCAACGACGAGTTGACGCAATCGACCGACAAGCTTGGCGCGTATGCAGGCCGCCAAATGTCCAATGCGTATTTCCATGGAATCCGTACGGATGTCACGGGAGAATCCGCCCGTCCCGCCGGCGAACAGACCGCTGATTTCCGTTCGGATTGTCAGGCGGATACTGCCGCCGCTACTGAAAACAGCGTTCGCGTCTATAACGATGACACAAATGGAACTCTTTGGCATTTAACCTATAACAATCATGAGACGACGCTTCGCACACCACCGCAGCGCGTCGCTAATGAACGCCGCGCCATAGAGGTCGCGGAAATCGCCATTGAACTTGCCAGACTGCTTGCGACGGATGGTCAGATGGCGGACATCAAATATAGTCCGGACAGCTTGCAGGACCGCCTGTTGCCACGAAACACGGGCAATCGCGTCGTGGAGGAGGCGACAGCGTTCATGCGCCGCAGCCAGAAGGAGACGGACGGTGTCGTTCGCAATATTGCCTTGCCACAGGCTGTTCGGGAAATTCTCGAAGCTCCTCATTATAAATGTGTTGAGAACAAACTTAAGCTTGGTGATCGGGCGACGCTGCTGCGTGTCACGCCATCACAGGCAGAGGAATGTTTCGCCAACCGCAAGTCCATGCTTGGTTCCTGCAAGTTGATTGTCGATTCGCAGGTTTGCGCGGATACGGATATCAAAGCTCTTGCCATTCAATTGATTGAGCATTATGAAGATATCTTCGCAATTGCGCTTCCCGCCGTCATCTACGAGGCGGACATTCCCGCCATTCGCGACTTCCTGTCGCTGGTGGCGCCTGTCATGACCATCGAAGTCAATTCGTGGGACACATGGCAACTGGCCCGCGAAGCGAACGCCAATATGATCGCAGGCGAAGGCATGGCAGTTCTCAATGCGTTGGCCGCCAAGCACTTGGCCAGCCTTGATTGCATGGCCGCAACCGTCTCCTGCGAAATCGATTCCGAACAGTTGGAGGCTCTCTGCGACAATGCGGAAACGCCGCTCATCCTGACGGTTTTCAGCTATCCAGCCCTTATGCGCACACGCGCCGTTCTGCCGGACGGCTTCGGTTGCGGCAACACGCTGTCCGATGGCCGAAAAGTCACGTTGCGTCCTGTGAAAGAAGGCTCCGTCACGGCCTTGCGTTCCACCATTCCGCTGGATTGGCGAAAACTCCACAATCCGAAAGTCCGTGTCTCCCAGTTGGTTATCGATCTCACGGGGGCCGAAAATCTACAGGACGCTCCTTCCGCCACCTCCCTTTTCAATTACGACAGACGACTTCGCTAACGATTCCGCCGCCATGTTAACTTTTTCCATTCATACGCTTGGATGCCGTCTCAACCAGGCCGATTCGGCCACCGTCGCGGGCGATTTGACCGCCCATGGCTACCAGTCCGTGCCATGGGGCGAGCCGTCGGATATCGTCATCATCAACAGTTGCGCCGTCACGGGCATTGCCTCCCAAAAATCGCGGCAGGCCGTCCGAGCCGCCCGGAAACGGCTGCCGAACGCGTTTGTTGTGTTAATGGGTTGCGAAGCGACGGTCGCCGACGTCGAAAAGTATCCGGAAGTCGATTTGATTGTGCCGAATCCTAAGCCTGCTCCGCTTAGCAAGTTGCTTGGCGACAAGCTGATCCGTCAGCAGAAGCCGTTGTTTCCCGCGCCCGGAGATGCTTCTGAAGATTTTTTCAGTCCGGGCGTTTCGCTCTACGATGAACGAACGCGAGCAAATCTCAAAATCCAAGAAGGTTGCGATTTCTTCTGCACGTATTGCATCGTTCCACACACACGCGGTCCCGCCCGTTCCAGAAACTTGCAGGATCTTCTGCGCGAAGCTTCCGAACTCATCGACCGAGGCCATCGGGAAATCGTCCTGACAGGCGTCAATATCACGACTTATGATAACAGCGGTTGCAATCTCGCGGATGTCATTGAACGGATTCTTATGCTTGGCGACGGTTTCCGCATCCGCCTCGGCTCCGCCGAACCAGGGCCTGTCGTCCATCAAGTCATTGATTTGATGGCGCGCAAACCGCGGCTCTGCCGTTTCCTCCATCTGCCTGTCCAATACGGGGAGGATTCCATTCTCAAGCAGATGGGACGACACTACAACGCCGCTGAATTCGAACGCATCGCCATGCTCGCCGCCGAAAAGATTCCAGGCGTTTGCCTAGGCACGGACGTCATTGTCGGCTTTCCAGGCGAGACCGATGAAACGTTCGCGGCATGCAAATCTTTCCTTTCGCGACTGCCATTCGGTCTCATGCATGTTTTCACCTATTCGCCGCGGCCCGGAACGCCGGCGGCGACCATGCCCGGCCGGCCGCCGAAACATGTCGCGGATGAGCGTTCGGGCGAATTGCTGGAACTGGCTGTAGAAAAGGCGGAAGCATTTGCAAAATCGCAGGTTGGGAAAACCTTGGATGTTTTGGTTGAAGAGGAGAATCCGCCGTCTGGCTGGTCGGACAACTACCTCCATGTGACGCTGGAATCACGTGAGCCTGTGGCGCATAATACGATTCAGACGGCGACTATTCAAGCGGCTATGGGAAAACGAGAAGTGAGGGGAAGCCTTTGATCGCCTCCAAAATATTATATGAAGGAACCACGAAAGGCACGAAAGAGCACGAAATTTCAGTCCACAGAAGACACTGAACAAACAGAAAAGCCTCTCGGACGGGCCGGCGATACGTTGAAGAATTCAATGATGGAACAAGATGTTTACCATGAATGATTCAAACGGCTCCGTCCGCTCGGCGGTTGTGAAAGCGCTTCGCGCGACGAAATGGAAAAAACAATCAGCATGATAAGAATGGACAACAACAATACATATAGTCACAAAATGATTAATGCAGAATTCTCCAGTCGTTGCGATGATGCGGAATATGTGGATGTTTTTAAGACAGATTATTGGAAAAATGTCACGCCTGGAGATTTACTCGCTGGAACTCGTCTGAAACATGAATTGACACAAGAGCAGCTTGCAGAAAAAAGCGGTATTCATCAAGTCGTCATCAGTGCATACGAAACAGGGCGTCGCAAACTGAGTCGTCGTGCAGCGATCAAACTGGCGAAGGCGATGGGCGAGGAGCCGGATTCGTTCTTCAGAAATGTCGAACAGCAATAGAAGTCCATTTACAGTATTTTTTGCTGTTGAGAGGATTCGGGAGAATGCAGTTCAAGGAATTATTTGGCCAGAGAGCGAAATACGGACGGCTGTTGAGGCTGTCCGCCCCGCTTGTGATGTCGTCGTCCGGATATGTTTTGATGCAGTTCACGGACGCGATGTTTCTGTCGTGGTATTCGCCTGTGGCGATTGCGGCGTCTGGAACGGCGGGCATGCTGTCATGGTTGACGACGAGTCTGATTATTGGAACAGTCAGTTATACAGGCACGATCACGGCGAATCAAGTTGGTGCGGGGCAGGATAATAAGATAGGTTCTGTCAACTGGCAGGGGCTGTATCTGGCGTTGTTCTGCGGTGTTATAACGGCGTTTCTCGGGCTTGGAACGGACTGGTTTTTCAAAATCGTCGGCCATGCGGAGGAACTGCGGATTCTGGAAGCCGAATATTTGAAAATCTTGCTGTTCGGTGGTGCGTTGAGTTTTGCGCAATGCTCGCTGTCTGGATTCTTCAGCGGACGGGCGGACAATACGCGGCTGATGATCGCGCAATTGACAGGCCAGATTGCGAACGTCATCATGGACTACGCGATGATTTTCGGCAAATGGGGCTGCCCGGAGATGGGTGTCGGCGGCGCGGCATGGGCGACCGTCCTCTCGAATCTGTTTCCGCTGACGATGATGTTCTGGTGGTTTTTCGACCGTAAGAACGCAGAGCGCTACAAGAGTCGCAGCGACTGGCGGTTCCGTTGGTCCGTCGCGAAGCAATTGCTGCGGTTCGGTCTGCCGAGCGGCTTCCAGATGTGCATGGATGCGTTTCTGTGGACGCTGTTTCTGCTGGTCATCGGCCGCATGGGCACGGTCGAATTGGCGGCGACGACGATCGCGTTCCGTCTGAACCAGCTTGCGTTTGTGCCGATTTTCGGCGTCGCCCGTTCCATCAGCACGTTGGCGGGGCAGAGCCATGGCGAACGGAACCACAAGGATACATTGGCCTACATGGGCCATGGGCTTGTTCTCTGTCAGATTTGGATGACGTTCATCGCGTTCACATTCGCCGTGTTCTCCACGCAGTATTTCACGCTGTTCCAAAGCGACAGCGATCTGGGCGGCGTCCATTATTCAGAGGTGCTGGCGGTCGGTGCGAAGCTGATGAAACTGATGGCGACCTATACGATAGCGGATTCCATCAATATCGCGCTGATGTCCGGCCTTAGCGCCGTCGGCGACACGAAGTGGGTGTTCAAGGTCATGTCAATCGCGACGGGGCTGACGGTCATCGCCATCCTTCTAGTGGACATCTTCCACTGGGGGCTGATGACGATTTGGTCGTTCGCGACGATTTTCATCATCAGCCTGCCGCCGCTGTGGTACCACCGTTTACGCGGCGGACAATGGAAAAAAATCCGCGTAACGGCTTAGCCGTTACGCGGATAAAAAGGCTTATGGCCAATGGCTTTGGGAGGGTCACGCTCCTGCGTGACCAGACGTGCAGGAGCACGTCCCTCCCGTTAAGGAATCATGCGGCCTTTTTCTCTGGAGCGGCTTCCGTCTTGGGTTGCTCCGTCTCCTTTTTCGGTTGCTCTATTTCCTTCTTCGGCTTTTCCGCCTCTTTCTTGACGGGTTCGGCCTCTTTCTTGAGAAGAAGTGTCGTGAACGACGGATGGCGGAGCGTGCGTGCCATGTCCATCAGCTTCTGGTAATAGGTGGCGGGAATGATTTCGGGATCCATATCCGCCATATAGTGCATGTCATAGCCTTTCTTGTCGACTTTGACCGTCCGTGAGATCCAGCCGTGCTTCGTCGGCGTCTTCCACTTGAGATTTTTCGGGATCATCTTGACGTCAAGGTACTTGGACGGGAGGTCGATGCGGATGTGGTTGTCCAGAAGACGGTATGAGCTCCAATAGATTGGCGAGATTCTCGTGTCGGCGCGCGGGTTGACATAGCCGGAGAGCGGATTTCCGCTCTTGATGTACATGTATTCGCCCGCCTTCGTGCTGTAGTACTGGACATGGACCGAATAGGTCATCCTGCCTGGATAGGAGGCGAAATCCGTCTCCAATTCGCCGACGGCGTTGGCCGACGTCGAGAAATTCGAGACGAGTTCCTGATGGTAGCGGCGTCTGGCTTCGGGCGTCTGCTCCGTGAAGAAGCGCTTCTTGGAGGCGTGGTCGAGGCCATAATAATAATAGGTGTCTGTAACATCTGCGGAACCGTCGTCGTTCAATGTGACATGGCCGTCGAACGTCGTGCGTGATTTGAATTCTTTCGGCACATTGATTCGTGAGAATTTGCCGTTTTCAAGCAGGATGGAGCGGTTGTCGTACGACGTACAAGGGAGCTCCGCGTATTCATTCGCGTCGTTGAGCCAGTAGTCCTTATTGTTCAGGCGGATATGGACGAGAACGCGGTTCCAGGCATTGTAGTGGAAGCATTCGCGGTCGTAGTCAACGGCCTTGTCGAAGGCGGTCGGATTCGCGAGGACGAATTCGGGCTTGAAGCCCAGATGCGAGAGCATGGCGGACATGAGGATAGCGCGGGCGGCGGGATTGCCGTAGCCGTCGCGAAGCGTCTCCTCCGCATCGCAGATGTTCTTGTACGAGAGATAGTTGAAATAAGGTCCCGCGATACGGATGCTCTTCATCGCCTTGTCACGGATATTGCGAATCGTTTCCAGATCGTTGTTTCCACGGAGTGTTTCCGCGAGTTTTTGGACTTCCGGTCCCGCCGTCGCATGGCGTTTCAGTTCCGCGAACACTTCGGCTGCATGCTGTTTCCAGTCGCCGAAACCGATGACGACGCTGGGCGTGAACATCGTGAATGACGGCAGGTCGTTTTCACGTGCGAGCGCAGGTATGTTCGACGCGTCCCACACCAGCGTCTTCATGCCGTCCTTCTTTTCGACGGTGCTGGAGACGAACTTTTCGAAGCCCTTCGTCTTCAGCAACCAGCCGCCTGGATGGTATTTCGCATACAACGGCAGTTTTTCGGGAACGTTGATGACGAGTCTGCGATGAACGACGTGGGCGTAATCCTGGAAGATGAATGAGCTTTGGCACGGCCATGTGCCCGCGCAGTCCATTTCGTATTCATATTCGATGATGCTACCGATTTCGACGCCCGGCAGGCTGCAGACGAGAATCTTCGTGGGATCGTATTTGGGCGCACCGGCGACCCATGAGGCGTCCATGAGGTTCTTTTCCTGTTCGCTGATGTTCTGGACTTTATCGCCGTTGATGACGCGAGCGTAGTTGAGCTTGACAGATTCGCGCACGGGAGCGTAGTTGAGCTTCAGTTCGGAGAAATCTTTCTTTCCTTTATAGGTAAGGATCTTGCGGCGGACGCTGGTCTTGACATTCCAATGGTACGGGTCGGTGAACGTATAGACATCCTGCCTGTCGAGCAGTTCAAAATCCGATTCCGGCTGGTCGGAGGCTTTCTTCACCGTGGATTCTTTTTTGATGATAGGCTTCTGCCGCGGGATGGAGCGGTCGAAAATCGGCATTTTGCCGATGCCGCCGAAGCGACGGCGGTTCTTCTTCAATTCCAGATACTGTTCCGGTGAGAATTCGACGGTTTTGATGGCGTATGTGCTTTCCTGCGTGAGCGTGTCGTTCTTGAACGAGACTTTGCAGGTCTTCAGCATCGTGTCGCAATCGACTTTCGGATAGGAAGGAAGGTAGGCAAGGCCGCCCCAGATCGGATCGAACGTGGCGTTGATGACTTCATGGATGCCGCAGGCGACTCTGACCATCATAGGGTACTTGCGTTTTTCAAGCGTTGTGTTTCCAAGCATGTTGTTCGCCATGCCGACAGATGAGAAGAAGCTCGGGATCTTGAGCATGGCGACTTTGCCGTTGTCGATCATGATGGAATCGGCGGCGAACGTGAGGCGGAGAGTCAGCGGGACGTTCGTGTCGCTGACGTCAGCAGGCTTGAGTTCCATGTCGATCAGCCTCGTGCCGGGGGCGATGTTTTTGACGATGCTTTCGAAGAATTCGCGTTGTTTTTCAGGCGTGCGGCGGGCCATGGTGGCACGGTAACCGTTGTCGTTGTAGCCGTTGAACTTGAAGAAGCTTTCGCCTGTGAGGTCGCCCTTGTCGTCAATGTAGAGGTTGGTGGTGATTTCCATCATGTTCTTTTCGGCTGGCGTGATGGGCGTTATACGGAGATCTTCGCCTTCAGGCGTGCCGATGATGATGCTGCGGTGGTTGAGATACGCAGGGAAGAGCTCCTTCGTCGTTTCGTTGGTGGAATCCATGAAGATGTATTCGCCGCTCTTGCATTTCACGGCGGTAACGGCGTGGTTGAAGTAGGGGATCGGGATTTCCGCGTCCTTCAATGGCCCGGTGTCGATGAGCACGGGATACGCGTCGATATCGGCCATGCGGAGCATGGCGACGAGCAGGCCTGCCTTGTCGCGGCAGACGCCGTGGCGGTTGTTGAACGTGAGGGTGATGTCGTGCGGCTCGTAGCCGGGGGCGTCCTTTTCAAGCGTGATGCCCATGTAACGGATTTCCTGCGAAACGAACTTGAAAATGGCTTGGATTTTCTGGTCTTCGTTCTTCGCATCTTTGCAGAGCTCTTTGACTTTTTCGATGATTTCAGGAGCGTCGATGAAGTGCTGGGCGTTGATTTTCCAGAACCACTGCGAGACTTCCTTCCAACTGCCGGCGGTACTGACGCCAAGACGCTGCACGACGCGCGAAAGCGACGGCATGTTTGGTTCGGAGAACATGCGCGGAACATCCTTCACTGTCCATTTGTAGAGGATGCGGCCGTTTTCTTCTGTCTTTTCATGCGTGACCGTTCCGGGGATTTCGGCCTTGAGGGCGATGCTGCGCAGCGGATGATCCGCCGGACCGTCGATTTTGACGGTGTAGTTCATCATGGGGCTGGTGTATTCGAACAGCTCGGTGTGACAGAAGAGGCCGGGCATGCGGGAGTTATAGACTCTCGTGTGTTTGATGTAATGAAGGATGTCGCCGACTTCGAGGCCGGGCACGCCAACGCGTAGCGACTTGCTGTTGGGATTATAGATGTTGGAATCCATCTGGCCGGAGCTGACCTGTTCCTTGGCGTTCTTTTCAATGTCGATGGGGATGATCCGTCCGTCTGGCTTGATGATTTCAATGGTTGTGAATTCCGTCTTGGCGTAACTGATGTTATAGCCCGCGCCAAGGGTTCTGTTGTCACGTACGCCCTTGTCCGTGAGGATTTTGACGCATGTGTCATCCCATGTTTCGGACGTGCCGTCCTTCTGGTAGGTGATGGCGATGACGTCGTCGATCATGACGTCTTCGGCGTCAGGGAATTTCTCCTTTGTCGCGCCTTTTGCGATTTCCTGGACTTTGTCCAGATCAAGCATGGCATGTTCGTCCGCTGCGATGCATGCGACGGAAAGGATGAGAATCAGAAGACTGGCAAGATGTCGTTTCATGAAAAGTCCTTTTTGATGGGTTGCTATGGATAATGGGTTTTCTATAATATAATGGATAATGGTTTTTTATAATATAATAGTGTATAGTGAAAAAGTCAGCTTGTCTTTTTGGATTTCAACGCGGCGGCGGACAAACCGCCGAGGACGATGGCGATGCCAAGCACGTTCCAGGCCGTCAGCGGTTCGTGGAGGATGAAATAGGAGCCGATGAGCGTGAAGACGGGCGTAAGATTCTGCGTAAGATTCAACTGCCACAGCGGGAGCCGTGCCATGGCCTCCCCCCATGTCACGAAGGCGATGGCGGTCGGAAAAACGGCCATGCCGAAAATCGCGAACCATGCGGAAGGCGCTGTCGGGAAGATCAATGACTTGTGCATGATGGCGAGAAACGGCAGATCCAGCAAGGCACATACCAACATACACCATGCGACGATGGTGATTCGTGAACCGCTCTTCATGAGGTCCTTGCCGCAATAGCCGCCGATGACCCAACTGACGGCGGACAAAAAGACACAGAGGATTCCCCATGGATGGCCCGTGAGGTGCAAACCGTTGGGGGATATGATGTTGAGAACAAGCATGCTACCGATGAAACCGATGACGCAGGCGATGATTTCAATCTTCGTCGTCTTCTGTCGCGAGATGATTTTCCAAAGGATGAGAATGATGGCAGGGCCGGATTCGACGAAGAGAGAGGCGGTCATGGCCGTGACGGTCCGTTGCCCGATGAAAGACAGGATGGCCATGAGCCAGTAGAGGAAAAGACCTGTCTTGAATATGCCGTAGAACTGCTTCCATGAACTCGGCAGAAGCGGCTGTTTTTTGAATCGCGCGTATAGGAGCAATAGGACGGAGCCCGTTGAGAAACGGTAGAAGACAAGCGAATAGGGGTCGATTTTTGACGGTGTTCCAACCAGATATCGCGCGAATATGAAGAGGCTGCCCCATAGAAGGCATGACAGGACAGCAAGCAATATTCCTTTTGTGGTGGATGATTCAGACATGACAGAACGACGGTGATGAAAAAACGCTGCCGCAGGTGGCAACGATGACATGACAATAATATAATAAGGCATGGCGAATATCCATAAGAGGCTAAGTCCTTTGACAGACGATTTTTGGCATTTTTAGCAAAAAAACGTCTGTGAATGTGAGCAAAAGTCCTTCAATCCACATAAATCCATTCGGTTGTGGTTGGACAATCATGTATTTCTCGCTATAATATAATAGCCAATTCAAGGGCGGTGACGCCCTTGTTACCTCTTGTATTGAAAATATCTCATAAGAAACACACAGTTCGGAAACGGCGGTTGCAAAACTCGAAATAGTGCTGAAAGTTGAGTCCCATGATGATGTTTTATTTCCAAAAATCAAAACAAAAGGATGATTTTATGAGACTGCCGCTATTGTTGAGTTTGATTGTTTTGGGTGCATGGGCCCTGGAGTCTGATCAGCGGATCGTCTCCATGATGGACAAGAAGCCTGCTGTCTGGCAGGCCTATGGCGTGCGCCGCGCGGAGGCCATTGATTCGAAGAGGATTCGCCTGACGATCGGCCATGCCTGCAATAGCGGCGTTTTGGAGGCACGGAAGTCCTATCGCATTGTCAGCGAGGATGATCCGTATTACGCCTACAAGCATTTCGTCATGCCGTTGAAGGCTGTGCAGTTGAACAAAAAGCAGGAGAAGGAACTGGTGTCGCCTTCCGGAGGAAAGGGCGGTGTACAGGTATTTAACCGCTATCTCGTTGAATTGCAACTACCAAAGGCGATGGAGGACGGCAAGGCATATTCCGTCGTCTGCTATGGTGATGATGCATTGATGGTGTCGTCGGCCTGCACGGCGGCGACGTTGACATTCCGTAATGGGCAGTTTGTCCAACCGCTTGATGTGAAGGAAGATCAGCAGGCGTTGACGGTGATGGGGCTACGTGGCGCAAGTCCCGTCGGCAACGGCATCATCCGTCTGGAGTTCGGCGCGGCGTTTTCGCCCGAAGCAGGCAATTATCTGAAGAATTACAGCGTCATGTTGGACGGGATGCCCGTCAAGGTTCTGAAGTTCGGGCGGCGAAGCAAGATCGACGCCTATCTGCCGATGGGCTGGCCGTTTCCGGCCATCATGACGCATGAGATTTTCCTGCAATTGGACAGGCCGCTGGCGGAAGGTGCCAAGGTAAGGGTAAGTGTTTCTCCGAAAGCATGTTCTGGCGCGAACGAGACAGGATTTACGTTCAATTCGCGCCGCACGTTCAGCGATGCCATCAAGGTGAACCAAGTCGGTTATCTGGCGAATGTGCCGTTGAAGCGCGCCTATCTTGGACGGTGGCTCGGTTCGTTTCCGGACAAGAATGCCGTCGGCGCCGGCGATGAAAGCAAAGGCGTCGCCGTCGATGCAGATGAGTTTTTCAATGTAGCCCTCGGCAAACACGGCCAGGCGGATGCGAAAACCACGCTCGCGCCGTTTGCGCTCGCATTCGAAAAGCCGCCGATGTTTTATCTGGTCAATGCCGAAAACGGTGAAACAGCTTATCGCGGGACGGCGGTTCTTGGACATAACGGCTTGGAGATGGACGGCAAGGTGAATCATTCTGCTGAAAACGTCTATTACTTGGATTTCAACGACTTCAAGACGCCGGGACGGTATTTCATCGCTGTGGACGGCGTCGGACGGAGCGTGGAATTCGCCATCGGTGACGATGTCTATCAATCCGCGTTTCAGATGGCGTCGTATGGCGTTTTCCTGCAGCGTTGCGGCATTGAATTGGGCCCGCCGTTTACGCCGTGGCGACGCATCGCCTGTCATGCGGACGGCATCATTGAAACAACACAGCAGCGGATCAGTTCAGGGGAGTTTATTGATAAAAAGAATCAAGTGATGGTCAAGAATCTGCGAGGCCCGGAACCCGCGCGTGACAAGATATTGCAATCGCCTTCATTGATTGCATATTATCCGTTTGAAGGCGACACCGCCAACGCTGTTGATGGCGGCATGACCCTTTCGCCGCGTGGCGATGCGAAATTCGCGCCCGACAGCGATGTGACAGGCGGTGAAAACGACAAGGTCTATACGACGCTCAGTGGTTGGGACAATGGCTTTACGGGGCAGCTCGATTTTGATGAAAACAAAGGACTTACGTTCAGTTTTTGGTATCGGAAGGATGACCGTGTCTCTGGAAACAAGATTGATGGTGTCATCCTGTCTCTTCTCGGAGAAAAGAATGCGGGACTCCAGCTGAAATGCATCTGGGGCGTGCCCAATTTAGTCATGAACAACGGCAAGACCACTTATAAACGCGTGGGGGACAACATCTGGCGGCATTGGGGAATTGTCGTGGCGCCGATGGCCGCCGCGGACGGACGCGGAAGCCGTGATTGGGAAGTGTCGCTGTATATCGACGGCGAACTGGTCAATAGTTTTAAGAACAAAGGGACGATTGGAAAGCAATTCATCTTCGGCGCGTTGGGGGGAAGCGGTGCCGCCAACGGCTATTTCGACGAACTGCGCATCTACAACAAAGTACTTGACGGGAATGACATCCGGCTTCAGTCGATTCGCCATCAGGCGATGGTTCCAAAACGATTGGTTGCGTCTGGCGGCCATCATGACGCGGGTGACTACAATCCGCGTTCCCACATCGATGTCGCACAAAATCTATTGGATGCCTATGAGCTTGCTCCGCAGAAATTTAGCGATGGTCAGTTGAATATTCCAGAAAACCATAACGGCATTCCGGACATCGTGGATGAAGCGTTGTGGGCGTTGAAATTGTGGATCGGCCTGCAGGATGAAGACGGCGGCGTGTTCAACGGAACGGAATCAGATGGCGATCCGAATTTCATCCAGTCCGCCGAACAGGATCCGAAAGGCGATTTCGCATGGGCGAAGGATTGCAAAGGATCGTTCCTTTTCGCCGGTACGATGGCACAAGCGGCCCGCATCCTGAAGTCACTGGGACAAAAGGATTTAGCGGATGATTATATCACCCGTGCCAGACGTGCGTATGATTGGGGGTGCCGTAACAAGCCAGACACGAAGGACATGAAGAAGTTCGGCGAATATGCGATCTCCAGCCGCGCATATGCGGCCGCGCAATTATTCCATACGACGGCTGATGAAACCTATCATCAAGATTTCCAAAAATTTACGCCATGGCTCAAAGATGTTTCCGCGAAAATGATCACAGACGACCACAGCTATGATTTGTCGTTGGCCGCATTCGCATATTCGATGATTCCTGACGGCATGGCGAACCGCAATCTAAAAGATTCCGTCATCCGCGCCATCGAAGAGGAAGTCGATATGTACATTAACGGATCAGAGAAAATGGCTTACAAGTTCATTCGTCATCCATTTGCCCCAATTACTTGGGGCACGGGTGCTTATGAGCATTTTCTTGTGCCTGTCTGGCATGCGTGGGGCGTGACGAGGAATTTGAAAAAACGGCAGTCATATTTTGAATGGATGATACGGACCGTCGATAACACGTTGGGTGCCAATCCGTTGAATATCAGTTGGATCGTGGGGCTTGGCGAACGCACGGTGCGTGCGCCGTTGCATAACAGCCGCTACAATCCAACCGGCATGGTCATGTCTGGACAGCAAGTGCAAGGCCCGAATCGGAACGGGCAGGGATATAATTATGGTTCAACCGTTTATCCGCCTCACGACAATTCCTTCGCCGTGATGCATGCATTCATCGATTGCCATTGGGCCATCGCCATGGACGAAGGCACCGTGATCCATCAGGCTGAAACGATGGCCGCCTTCGGACTGCTGCTGAAAGATAAAAAGCAATGAGCGGTGGCTATTCGGAGTTTTAGATTTTTCTCTGTGGCTTTATGACTCTGTGTTAATAATCATACAGATCCGTTAGTGTTTCATCTGCGGGATTTCCGCACGCGGCGTCAGCTCGATGGATTCGCCCCATGAAAGGACTTCGCCGCAACCCTGGTTGACATATGGGCTGTAAGCACCGCTGTAATTGCCTGAGAAGCTTTGGCATGCGACGCCTGGTTCGCCGCGTTTGCGATGCGTGAACTCCCATTCATGGGCCGCCATGATAAACGTGTGCCACCGCTTGTACGCTTCCGGCAGGATGCCTGCGCCTGGCGAAACGGATGCATAGTGGACATAGGCGCCCTGCGATTGAAAATATTCGCACATGCGGACGACTTCCGGCGGCTCGTAGATGTCGCCGCGCACAAGCAGATTCGTGCCTGGAACGAGTTCGACGACGAATGCCGTATTTTGGACACGGTGGTTGGCCATCTTCTGGGAGCTGTCGAATACCCAGTAGCCTGGCTCGCTGTGCTTCTCCGCGCGGATGACGTTGGGATAATTTTCGCATTTGTAGTATTTTATGGCATTCCCTGTCATGAAGACAAGCTTCTTTTTGGCAATAAGCTTCTGCAGGAGGTCGTAGCCTATATGGTCGGAATGCTCATGGGTGTGGTAGCTGCGGTCGATGAGATCGGTCAACGCCTCCAGATTTTCATCGGATAGGTTGAGTTTATAACGACGGCGGTTTTTGCTGGTGTACGTCCTTTCGACACCGCAGTTGACATCGAACGCGAGCACTTTTCCGGCGGCCTTCACAAGAATGCCCGAACTATAGAGCTTCCACAATTTCGGCACAGGGGAATTCCATGCCTTGATTTCATCAATCACTTTTTTGACACGTTTGTTATAGTAGTTTCCGACAATGTCGCTGTCCTCCGAATTGGCGACCATCAGCAGTGAATCCAGCCCGGAAAGAGCCACTGTTCGGGATATGATGTCTTCGCAACACGGTGGAAATTGGGCCAACTGCTTTTCGACATCGTCATATGTGGTGGCTTTGGCAAGTTGCGGTGGAATGTCTTCTTTTTCAATCTCTTGGAAATGAACAGATTCCAGATAGAAATCACAGATGCCGCTATCTCGCATGAGCCTGAATGTGACACCCATGCCGCCTTTCAGCGGGAAGTCCATGACGCCGTTGGCGATCGGCCCGTGTTTGACAGCGGACTGATAGTTCGTATTGACATTGTTGATGTAGAACACGAGACTCCACTGGTTTGCCTTGTTCAAGCGGACAGGCTGGTAGTAGTAGAACGTCTCGTTGTCCCGATCCATGGGCCGCATGCCGAACTGGTAGATTTTCTGAGGGCCTGTCGTGGAGAAATTGACGGTGCATTTTCCGTATTTGAAGGGCGCTATGGATTGGGCTTCCAGATTGTAGACATGCATCCAGCCACGATTGGTTGTATCGCAGACGACATGCAGGGCCTGTTTGCCCGTTTGCGGATTGACGGCATATTCAGCGTAGCATGCCTTCGAATCGTAGTTCGCCGCATAGATGTCGAATGATGGCTTGCCGTTGACAAAATCGTATTCCCATGCATTGACGGAGACGGCGAGACCAAGAAGAAAAAGTGTCGAAAGTGTTTTCATGGCGTGAGTTGGAAACATGTTGAACTGTGAATGGTGGTGAGTCAATTGATGAAAAAATCTATACTACTATAGTTTATTTTGTTGTTTTTCTCAATGTTTTTCAATATGTCTTCCATCTGTCGCGTGAAGCACATTTAGACTGCCGAGCCAACAGACTATGAACTTCGAGCTTTCGCATGACGTTGTTTCCACTTGCGTGAAGCGCTTTCACAACCGCCGCAGCCGTCGGAGCCCTGCCGTTTTCACGGAGCTAAAAGCTTAAGGCTTAAAGCTTAAAGCAAATTCACTATTGACTATCAACCACTAATCTGCGAAGCAGCAATGGCCCCGCGCAGCGGATGACAACCGCCGAGCCGCAGACAGCCGTTGGAAGTCTTTCCTTTTAGATTTCATATTCACACCTAAAGTCTTCTTGGTTTGTCGGCTCCTGCGGGGAGGCAATTAGTGAAAAATCTGTGTGATCTGTATAATCTGTGGTTTGGAAAAATTCGTGTGGATTCGTGTCCATTCGTGGTTGTTGAAAAAATCAAGATACCGTTTTTCTATTCCTGCATGGATACAAGCCGTAATGCCGTTGCAGGAAGAACCAGATATTCTGCGCAGTGGTCATGCAACCGACTTGCGCCAGATTCAATGAAATGGTGCGAATCGTCATCCCTTGATGTCGCCAAACTAGGATTTGGGCCGCATAAGGTTCTAGTTTACTGTGTCTTGGACCAGTTTTGAAGGTTTTTCTGACGAGCCCCTGAGAACTGTATTCTTCATAGATCTGCTCTCCGCTCTTATGCCAGAGCTTGGTGCTTTCCGTTTCCAACATGTGATAGATTGAAGAGCGGTAAAACGCCAGCAAAGCTTCTTTCAACTCTATATTTCGTTCTTGCTGTATGCGGCTGATGATCTTGGCCGCTTTGGCAGGGATGAACAGATGGACATTTTTCTGTGTTACTTCTTGGGACATGGCACGTTCTCCTTTCCAGTGAAATCAAGAAACAGCAAAGATTTTGCCGTACGGAACAAAATTTGGCCTGGCAACTTGCATGTTTTCAGTACTTTGATGAGCTCGGAACGTTCCATGAAACCGCTTTCGAAGGCGTTTAGGCAGGCATATCCATAATCATCGAGAGCTGGCCCGGAGATGATGTCGTATGGTATTTTTGCCTGTGGATTCCGTCGGTTTTTCAGGATGAAATTCAGCCAGGCGTTGCCGATGCTTTGAAATTTTCTGATACGGAGCGCGGAATAGTTCATCAGCCCGATGGGCGTTTCGAAAACCGAAATGATACCGAAAGGAAGCTCCTTCCGTAAGGCGAGAGTGACGGCTTGTTTGCGTGCGTAGTCCATGTTTTCAGACATATAGACGCCTAGACCGAAATCGCCGTTTCGGGCTGCGGTGTTGAGTTTTGGAGCGGCGACTTCGATGGTATTGCAATGATAGATTTGCATCATGCCCCCTTTCTGCTCAAATATTTCTTGATTTTGTTCAGAAGTTTCTGGCGATCAAGTTTTTGCAGAGCATGATAGTTTCTCAGCAGATAATCGAACACTCTGAATTCTTCGAAGAAGTTCGCGATTTTCATGCCGGAGATGCCGCCCATCATCGCCTTGTAGTTTTCGATGCAGAACGACAGGAATTCAGCTTGATTTTCTTCCATGTCAAAGTTCCTCCAGTTGTTTGTGTCAGAGACAAAGATTCTGGATGTTCGATGGGGGGCATGAATTACAATAGTGCAGTCATGTGTTTTGTCAAATGAATTTGTTAAATATTATTAATTATTGTTAAAAATAAAGAATGATATTCAACAGTAAAAAACGTGTATTGTCAACTATGGGATGCCGATGGGGCTTCCTGTTGCTTTAAAAAAGCAAAAAACACGGTATGTTAAGAAAAAAAGCAACTTGGAGTTTATGCCATGAAGATACCGGATCGAATCGCGTCAGAAGAAGAATTGGAACAATTGCTGTCGGAACCGCATCCCGCATTGATTGAGATGATGAAACGGCTTGACGGCGACATCATGATATTGGGCGTCGCCGGAAAGATGGGCGTCACGATGGCCATGCAGGCGAAGCGCGCCGTGGAGGCGGCGGGCGTCAGTAAACATGTCTTTGGCGTTTCTCGTTTTTCAAAGCCCGAAGAACAAAAAAAGTTGGAAAACTATGGCATTGAAACGATACCTTGTGACTTGCTTGAACGCGGCGACGTCTGCGATTTGCCCAAAATCAAGAATGTCATTTTCATGGCGGGACGCAAATTCGGCACCGACGGCAATGAACCGCAGACATGGGCGATGAACGCCCTGGCTCCCGCCAATGTGGCGGAACATTTTGCGGATAGCCGACTTGTGGTTTTTTCCTCAGGCAACATCTATCCGTTGCGCCATGCGGCGGAAGGCGGTTGCACGGAAGAGACACCGCCCATGCCAATCGGTGAATATGCGCAGTCCTGCCTGGCCCGCGAGCGGATTTTCGAATACTACGCTCAAAAGAATGGAACGAAACTGTTGCTGTTCCGCCTAAACTACGCTGTTGACCTGCGTTACGGTGTGTTGCACGACATTGGCCGGGCCATTTGGGAAGACAGGCCGGTCGATAATTCCGTCGGATATTTCAATGTCATCTGGCAGGGGGACGCCAACGCGGCGGCTCTTCGCAGTTTGGAACTGGCGGACAATCCACGTGTGATTTTGAACGTGACTGGCCCCGAACAGGCGGGCGTGGAAGAGACGGCGTTGGCGATGGGGCGGATCATGGGCCGTCCGATTGAATTTGTGAAGAATGCCGCCGGCGATTTGAGCCTTCTGAATAATTCAGGCAAGATGCAGGAGCTTTTGGGGAAGCCGCGCATCGGGCTGGAGGACATGGTCTGCCTGCAAGCCCAATGGATTATGGATGGTGGCGTATCCATCGGTAAACCAACTCATTACGAAGTCAGTAACGGAAAATTCTGATGAAACGGATTTGCGACATCGATCCAATTGTGCTTTCAACGGTTCGCAAGGGAACGGTCATTCCCGCGATGGTGTTGGCGTTGGACGAACAGCGGTGCTTCGCGCCGCGTTATCAGCGGGCATTGGCGCGGTATTTTATCGATGCAGGCGTCGGCGGAATCGCCGTCGGCGTTCATTCCACGCAATTTGCGATTCGCGATCCCAAAATCAATCTGTTTCAGCGTGTGATTCGTGAAACAGGACAATTCATCGATGAATGGTGCGACCGCAGAGGACGGCGCGTTCTGAAAGTCGGCGGCGTTTGCGGACGGACGGAGCAGGCCGTGGCGGAAGCGGAATTCGAGGCGTCCTGCGGATTCGACGCGGCATTGCTGTCCATGGGCGCTTTCAAAAACGACACGATTGAAACGATGCTCCATCATTGCCGCGAAGTGGCGAAGATCATGCCGATCATCGGTTTCTATCTGCAACCGAGCGTTGGCGGGCGGATGTTGCCGTTTGAATTCTGGCGGGAATTCGTCGAGATTCCAAACGTTCTCGCTATCAAAATCGCGCCGTTCAACCGTTATTTCACGCTGGATGTCGTTCGTGCCGTTGCAGAGTCCGGCCGTGACGACATTACCTTATATACAGGTAACGACGACAATCTGTTGGTGGATTTATTGACGGAATATCGTGTTTCCGGTAAAAGCCTGCGAATCAAAGGCGGCTTGCTTGGCCATTGGTCTGTCTGGACGAAAAAAGCCGTCGAACTCTTGGACAAAGTCCATGAAATCGTTGATTCGCAGTCGCCTATACCGCCTGAACTCCTTTCGCTTGCCGTGCAAATTACGGATAGCAATGCGGCGATTTTCGATCCGCAGCATCAATTTGCAGGATGTATTCCAGGCCTGCATGAAGTGCTTCGGCGGCAAGGACTTCTGCCTGGCATTTGGTGTCTGGATCCGAATGAGACACTGTCGCCTGGCCAGGCGGAGGAGATTACGCGCGTCCATGACGCCTATCCACATCTGCACGACGACGCTTTCGTCGCTGCGCATTTGGCGGAATGGTTACAATAAATGACAACCACGAATAAACACCAATATTCATTATTTGTGCACTGAACACACGTGAGAAACAGAAAGTTTCAGTTGTATGAAAAAAAACTGTTGCAACAAATCGTGTAACAACTCTTTTGTTGCATGTAACCATGAGAATATTCTCAAACTATTATTATAAAGGATAACAAACAGGTCACGGCTTCTCATGAATTCCAGTATGCATGAATCTCTTCTCCATTACTGCGAAATATTTCAATCATTGAATCGCAATCGTTCTTTGGGCACTCGTGCTCCGCACAAAGTAGTGTTGTTACTTGCGATGATTGATCTTTTTGAGGAAGGCGTTTATACAAGTAACAGCATCGTCCCTACCCAAGAGTTACAACAGCGTTTTGAGCGTATTTGGAAGTCATGTATCGTCAGCAGACACCATTGCAATATGGCTTATCCATTCTACCATCTGCGTCAGGATGGCTTCTGGCAACTTCTTCCAGATGATTCGTCTGCCAATTCCTCTCCAACATTGGGGCAACTCCGCGATGAAGGCGTCCATGCTCAGTTGAACACGGATTTGTTCATGCTCTGCCAAACTTCCAATGGACGTATGCAACTGCGTAACGTTCTCAATCATATATTGGAAGAGGACGGGCAGAAGGCTTATCGTCCGTCGTGTCCATTCTGCTATCTTGAGAACATCGATATCATAGCGGAAAAACGTTTGGCTTTGGCTTTCTACGATCACTTTCCTGTCTCTCCCGGACATACGCTTATTATCCCCAAACGCCATGTGGCAAGTTTCTTCGATCTTGAGCCAGAAGAACATGCACAGATCAGAGAACTTGAGATGCAATGCCGTGATATCGTGCAACAGCAATTCCATCCAGACGGCTTCAACATCGGTGTCAACGTTGGCAAAAGTGCAGGACAATCTGTTTTTCATTGCCACATCCATTTGATTCCACGATATTTGGGTGATGTCGCGAACCCGCGGGGCGGAGTCCGCGGAGTCATTCCCCATAAGCAAAGCTATTGAAATAACAATACGTGAATGTTCAAAAAATCATTCAAAGTCATAAAAAAGAATGATGATTTTTTATGACTTTGGAATTGAAAAATACTGTTGTATCATTATAGTGATTACATTATGAAATGTAATCATCTTTTTATTTAGGAGGCTTAGCTTTTGAACAAATAACTAAAAACGTCGTTTTTACATAAGATAGCTGTCTGCTCTTGCGGACAGTGTCTGTGCTTTGTGATTCTCCGAAATTACGACCTTCTGTAAATCACACCAAAGCGCACGGCAGGGACACCCCTTGTGGGCGTCTCCTTTCGTGCTTTGGTGTAGGTCGTCGTAAACCTCGGAGAATCACGGATTGAGACGTCCTTTTTTTTTGTTCACACCAAGCGAAAATGAAATTGTATATATCGTTATGAATTAATTTTGAAAACGAAAGTTATTTTGTAATTTGAAGGATAAAAATGGAAGGCATTCTTGATTTTATAGATTCACATTGTGAAAATGGAATCCATTGTTATAAAACAAAAAAACTTTCTTTAGATGACTTCAATACAGATACAATAATAAGTGAAAACTCTGATCAAGATACGATTCCTCAAGATACATCTGGAAAATTTGCAGAAAGCGATTTAAGCAGAGTTAATACTGTTCGAATTTCAGATAAACTTATAAAGGAAACTCCTCCTTATTTTCACTATTTTCTCGATGGTTCACGTCATACATATAAAGTTGATGATATTGCTATTGGCAGTCATATTTATCCTATTATTGCCGGACAAATCGTTGTTGGCTGTTGCGAGAGAAAGAACCGAGATACATTTCATAACGTATGTTTAGATACACAGATTATTATTTCTTTGCCTAAATCTTTTCATACGAAAAAAGGAAAAGAGGAGGATTTTTTAAGATTATATTGTGAACAATTAAATAATTATATTGAAAATAATCGTTATGTAAAATCACATAATGTTTCTATTTCAAAAATTTTGCTATATCCAATAGACGGCTCTACTGTTGGAGATCCAAACGATAAAAACCGTTATAAAAATAGTGGCATTGCAAGAATTCAGAATGAAATGACTGATACCGAGCAGCGTCTTGTACACGAAATGTGTAAAAAAAATCTTATATCTTCACAAAAATGGTTAATTAAAGATGGTTCAATTCAATATAATCCCAGTTATTCTAATATGGAAAAAAGCCAATGGAATAATATGAGAGCAAATTATCAATATGTAGTAGGAGTTTCAAAATCATTTGATCCTGATTTGTTAAAAAACTTTGAACAAAAAAAAATGTCTCAAATAATTGCAAATTTAAAACCTTTTGAACGTACAAAAGCGTATAAATATGAATCAGCACAATCTCCTGGAATATGGTTTGCTATTTGGTATCTCAGATTAAGAAATTCTGAATTTCGAGATACAAGATTTTCAGATATCGTAAAATGTGAAATGTTAATGTCAAATCCATCTAATCCAATAAAAACACAATTAATTGATGCATTGAGTGCTAATTTGATTCAAGAAGCTTATCCAGTATGCTTTGGAAATGATACTCGATGGGCAAATCATCTTTATCCAGTTTATTTAACTGAAACATTTTGCAAAGCACAATATATTGATAAAACAGTATTTTTAGGATTATTCTAACAATGAACGAAGAACGAATTATCGGAAAAGTCTCTGCAACAGAAAAGAATCCATCAACGACAGATGAATTTTTCTTTTGGACTGATAAAGGAGAAATTCTTAGTCCTTTTGATATAGTAAAAGTTAAACATTTACCAGATGATTCTTCAATCACTTATGGTGTAATTGAAGAAATTAATCATGTAACCGATGCTCCTAGCCATTTTACAAATTATATATCCAGTGATTTTGGAGATACAAATGAAAACATTGGAAATATGAATCGATTAAGTATGAATTTTATAAAAGCTAAAGTCATATGTAATACACAAAACATTTATATGCCTTTACTTGATGGGAAACAAGTATTTCTTTGTAATGACAATGATATCAGAACAGCATTAGGATTGAATGAAGTAAAAAATCCAATTGTCTGTGGATATCTCCAGATGTATAAAGGAAAGGAAACAAAGCAAATTAAAGTTGAATTAAATGCAAATTTCTTAATTGGACCAGAGGGAGCACATTTAAATGTTTCTGGAATATCTGGATTAGCCGCAAAGACTTCTTATTCAATGTTCTTACTAAATGCAATACAACAAAAGTTTTGCAATGAAAATGGAGGCGACGTTGCCTTTGTCTTTTTTAATGTAAAAGGAAGAGATTTAATGGCAATAGATGAATACAATAAAGATTTGACAGAAAAAGATAAGAAGATATATAAGGAATTAGGATTAGATCCCAAACCATTTAAAAATGTAACATATTATTACCCATATAATAATATTAGACCAGAATCTGTATTAACTAATGCAAAAACTGAAGATGTTAAAAAACAACGTCTTGAAGGGAAAGCATATGCATATAAATTCCCTTTGGAAAATGCATTTGATAGGATCGATTTATTACTTGCTAATGAGGATGACTCAACTGGTACAATGGAAAGTTGTGTTAATTTTATTATGAATCGTCAAGGAGAATTTAAAAATGTACATAATTGGACTACTCTAAAAGAAACAGTAAAAAAATATTCAGAAGCAACATCTTCCACTAATAATACAAAAAATGAAATCTTACCTGCATCATGGAAGAAATTTTTACGAATATTAAATAAAGCAGTTGATACAAATGGTATATTTCATGATGTGGAAACAGAGAATGATAAAGATTTATCAATAGAGATTAAAAATAATTTAGTATCTGGTCAAGTAATGATGATTGATATAACACTACTTGATGATAACATGCAGAGTTTTGTATTTGGATCGGTGGCCCGTGCTATATGGGAGATGAAATTTGAAACCGAACGAGATAATATACCCAAAAAAGTTATTCTATTTGTAGATGAATTAAATAAATATGCATCAACTGATACTCCCAAAAACTCACCAATTCTCCGGCAATTACTAGATATAACTGAACGTGGGAGATCATTAGGTATAATACTATTTTCTGTAGAACAATTTAGAAGTGCAATTCATGATAGAGTAAAAGGCAATTGTGCAACAGCTGCATATGGTAGAACAAATGCTATTGAGGTTTCAAAACCAGATTATAGATATATTCCTAAAGTATATCAAAATATGATGACACGCCTTCCTGCTGGAGAATATATTATTTCTAATCCTGCTCTTCGTTCATTGGTTAATGTTCGATTTCCTTTTAACACTTATAAACAATATCCAAATGGATAAATTTAAAATTATATATTGGAGTTGAACAATGAACGATGAACATTCATTTCATAAGACTCAAGTTGGCAAGAACATTCTACAGATGCTCATGTTTTCACTTTATCCTGATGAGAAAACCATCTATAGAGAATATTTACAAAACGCTTGTGATTCAATCAACGAAGCACTATCGTTAAAATTGCTACCCTCTCCTGAATTTGGCTGTGTATCTATACATATTGATTCACCCAATAAATGTATCATAATTGAAGATAATGGTACAGGTATTAAGAATTCTGAAGCAGAAGCAAGATTAAAAGATATTGCAAAAACATCTAAAATAGATAATACAAATCAAGCTGGCTTTTATGGAATCGGACGTTTGGTCGGGGCTGGTTATTGTGAACGATTAACTTTTATGACTTCATCAATTAACGAAGAAATAGGGAGTCAATTATCTTTTGATGTTAACAAACTGCGTTCTATAATTCAAGATAAGAATAATGATTTAGAAGCTGGTGAAGTTATAGATATCGTTACAGAATTCACAACATTTATTGAAGATAAAGAAAGACATTATTTTAAAGTAAAGTTAGAAAAAGTTCTTCCCAGATATTCAGTATTATTGGATGAAGAGGAAGTAGCTTCATATTTATCTCAAGTAGCTCCTATACCATATTCTCCTGAATTTACGAATAATTTAATGATACCATCAATAAAAGATTCGGAAGAAAAATTTAAAACATATTATGAAAAATTAAATAAATTTAGAGTTTCAACTGATAATTATTATGACTTAACAAAATTATATAGTTTGAATATTGATGGAACAGGGGATGAAATAAAAGTTTTAAGACTATTTACATTAACTGATCCAATTGAAGGTGATTTAGCATGGGGGTGGTATGCTATTACTCAGTTTTCTAAAGCCATTCCTAAAACTGATCCTAATACACATCAAATTGTAAAAACAAGAGGAATCCGTTTACGCTCTCATAATATTCAGATTGGAGGAGAAGATTTTTTTGGAGGGACAGAATATTTTCAACAACCTAGAGGTAATAAATATTTTAATGGAGAAATCAATATTATTCATCCAGAGATTACACCAACAGCCGATCGTTCAGACCTTGCACCAACAGATTTAGCTTTGAAATTGAAAGATTTAATAAAAGATTTTTTTAATAATGAAATGCAAAAATGCTATGAAGAAGCAAATAAAATAAAAAATAATATTAAGCATAATTTTGAAGCAAGTCAAAAAATAGAACAAATCCAAAGTACTTCAAATATTGATAACACCCAATCAACAGATAATAATATTGAATTACAAAAATTAAAAAGAGATAAAGAAAAGCAAGAAGAACAGCTAGAGAAATCTTTAAGTACTAAATCCCATGATAGTGAAGGAATAAAACTTGTCAAAAAAGTTTACAATGATCTTCTTGATAAACAAAAAAATGTGTTATCAAGTAATACATCAATAAAAACCGAACCAACAACCAATCCATTAAATATAAAAAATGAAAATGTCAACAAACCAAAAGTAATAGATATTATTACTGAAAAGATTGAATTATTAGAAAATAACAAAGGAACAGATATAGCTGATATTGTAAAGAAAATTTTAACTATTATCGATAAATATCAAGGTCAAGTTCAACCCAAAATTTTGACAAGTATGAAAAATGTTATTTTAGATAGTTTAATCAGAGAATCAATATAATTGGGTATAACAATGAAAAAAGTTTTATTGATAGAACCCAACTATAATAATAAATATCCTCCTATTGCTTTAATGAAATTAGCAACTTATTATCGTAATAGAGGGGACTGGGAAGTTGTCTTTTTTAAGGGAGATTTAAAATTATTTATAATTGAAAGAATTACTGATAAACTAATTGTTGATCTAAATAATATTGATACATCTGATACAGATTGGCGTATATATAAAGACATTTTATTTAATTTTATAAAAACAAGGAAAAATGAATTACTTGATCAATTGCCATTAAATGGTGATAATGTTTTTCCTTTGTTATATGATTATATATATCAAGCAAAAGATTATTATTATAAAGGTATATGGGAAAAGCAACCAGAATGGGATCGTGTTGGAGTCACAACATTATTTACTTTTTATTGGGATATTACAATTGAAACAATTAATTTTGCAAAAAAATTAGTCAAGAATCCTAAGGATCTTATGGTAGGTGGCGTTTTGGCATCGATTCAACCAAATGAGATAGAACAAGCAACAGGAATTCGTCCTCACGTAGGATTATTAAATACTCCTGGTGAGCTTGATCCAGGTGATAATCAAATTATAGATGAACTTGAACTTGATTATTCAATACTAGATGAAATTGAATATGAATATCCAATGACTAATGCATATTATGGTTATATGACTAGAGGTTGTATTAGACATTGTCCATTTTGCGCTGTACCTACACTTGAACCCACATATAAATCATATATCCCATTAAAAAATCGTATTGAACGAACTGCAAATTTATATGGGCCTCAAAAAGATTTGTTATTAATGGATAATAATGTACTTGCATCAAGAAAATTTCCATTAATTATACAAGATATTATTGATTGTGGCTTTGGGAAAGATGAAATATTCAAAGAACCGAATTATTTAGAAATTGCATTACGCAATCTAAAACTAGGTATAAATGATAGAGCATACACTAGAAAGATTTGGAAAATTATAAATTCACTTTATGATAATGCAACAGGTGAAAAATCATATGAACTTTTTTCTATAATTGATAAATATCATTTGCAAACATATTTTTCTTCTACTAAAGAAAATCTAATTCTTGCAGCAGAAGAAGTTAAAGATATATACGATCACTCACTTCAACACTTAAAAGGAAAAAAACGTTACGTCGATTTCAACCAAGGAGTCGATGCTAGATTATTCACAAAAGAAAAGGTTGAATTATTAAGTAAAATAGCTATAAGACCATTAAGAATTGCTTTTGATGATATAAAATCAGAACCAGAATATACGCAAGCTATTCGCATGAGTGTAGAAGCAGGTCTTCATGATTTTTCAAATTATTTGTTATATAATTTTCACGACACTCCTGATGAATTATATTACCGGCTTAAAATTAACGTTGACTTAAGTGAAAAGCTTGACGTCAGCATATATTCATTTCCAATGAAATATCATCCAATAAAAAAAGAAGATCAATGGGATCAAGATTATTCCCATAACCGAGATTATATCGGAGAACACTGGAATCGAAAATATATTCGTGCAATTCAAGCTGTTTTAAATTCAACAAAGGGAAAAATTGGCAGGGGTAAAGAGTTCTTTGAAAAGGCATTTGGCAAGAATATAGAGGAATTTCACAGATTGCTTGAAATGCCAGAAACTTTTATCATATACCGTTTCTTCTTTGATTGGATGAATTCTCCGGAAGCTCATATGCATGCTAAAGAACTATTTGGCCATGATACAATTTGTATGTTTTCAACAGAACGATGGTGGAATGCTTATATCCAATGTCAACGAAGAGTATCCATTCAAACTTGGAATAAAGTATTACAGTATATTCATGCTAATGATTTTAGTCAAGAATTAGGAACTTATAAAAACGAAGTTAAAATTCTTCTAACTTATTATATTGATAAAAAGCAAGATATACTCGATGAACATACCCAAATATACAAAATGAAGCAAATCTATGATAAAAATCCAACAAAAGATCCCAAAAGGCATAATCACAAATCAAATTGATCGATTACGTCCCTAAAAAATGCGATCAATAAAACCATGACTCATAGACTTCCTGCGGCACACTTAGTTCAATCATCCAGACACACGTGTTTGAGGCGTCACCGATAGTATTCGTTACGGTTCGCACTTGCTTTCTTTGTACTTGAACAACTCCTTGAACGAGCGATCAAGGAGTCCATCCAGTACCACATGGTCGGATTCCTTGAAAACCTCCTTGAGTATGTCCTTGTTTGGCGTGAACAAATCCTTGACTTCCTAGTCAAACATGATTTACGCTACGTTCCTCTCACGGTTGGGCTCCTCCCACCGCTATGCCCGTGGGTTGACCTCATGGTTGGAATCTTGACACCACGAACGTAATTCTAACGTTCTTTTCCGTGGATTATGTGTGCTTTGCACACTTCGCCCTCGGAAATTCCTTTCGCCGCGATACGGCTTACTCGCACCCTAATGGATGCCTATTTCTGTTGTAGCTTCCTCAAGCTGCGCTCCCTGCGATCGCTGACCCACATATTGTAATGTTGAATGCTGAATGCTGAATGCTGAATGATGAATACTGAAGCTGAATGCTGAATACTTAATTGGTTAGCGCTACGCGTGTGTGACACTGCCTACGGCGGATATGTCGCGCCCCAGGGCGGTTTCAATTAACAATTTGCAATGAGTAATATCCAATTGAGTATTGGCTTTATGGCAAGTTACGTTAACTGTTCATAGCTCAGTCAAGCTTTTCTTAAAATAATAATTTGCACCTTGATCGTCCAGAATGGACTTTGCCTTTTCACGGAAGGCTATCCAGTCAACTCGTTTTTCGATGTCAGGAAAATGGTTCAGTTTTCCAATCTTCCAATGGTCCACGAAAGGAGTCAATGTTTCAAGCAACTCCAAAGCCTCTTTTGGTATGATCACTGGCTCCATGCTAACCCACGTCCGGATGCCCATGGCATGTGCCATTTTCAGTGTCTCTATGCGCTCTTCGACACACGCAGCGCAAGGTTCCCATTCCCGCCTTGATGTATCGTTGCCAAAACTCAGTGTGATACCGAGTTCTGTTTCCGCCTGTTTCATCAGCGGAAGATCCGGTTCGATGATATCCGTATGCCCTTTGGTCAAGATTTTGCTTTTGAGATGATATTTCGCAACGATGGAAAGCGCCTGATGCGTAAGGCGGTATTTTTTCTCATCTGGCTGATACGGATCGCTGAGGAAACAGAAGAGAATTGGACGTTTTTCTCCTGCATCGGCCAATTTTCTTGCTTCTTTCTCGAACGACTGGATGATGTCCTTGCGCGGATTGGCATCTGCATGCCACTGGTCTGGAGTCTTCCTCATGCATGATGGCGCAAAGCAATATTTGCAAGCATGCGTACATCCCAAATAGAGGTTGCAGGCAAGCGCGGAATATTCCAACGCGCGTCCTTTGGGTTCGTAGATGACTGCCATTTTTATTTGCTCCAGATGATTTTGACCGACGGTTTCTTCATGCACGTCTTGGAGACAGAAAAACGTTGCTGCGGCAGTATGCCTTCGCTGATCAACGTCTTTAATGCGTCTTGGACATGCGATGGAAGCACTCCATACTCTAGACTGTACAGATAGATGGACTTATTGTCCTGTAATTTTCTAGCTTTTATTTCTTCGCATAGATCCTGTTCAAACATCTTTAATTTAGTTGGTTTGTTCATGGAAGCAAACAATGATGGTTGCGAAAGACTGATTTTGTCTGAATCTATGTCGTAATCTGCCTGCCCAGCCGTCTCGGGATTGCTCTCCCATGCGACATGCAGGAATTTGTCCAACCCAGCAAAATGGCCGGATCCAAACACTAGGCCGTACACATTCGCCCCATGTTTAAGTGAGAAGTTCCCCATATACAGCATCCTTCCTGTCGGTATCCACCTCTTGTAGGCCAGAGCGATGGTACGATGGACGTTGCTAGGTGTTAGCGAGGCGTTCTCAACGTCTGTCAGCACGGGTATTTTGTTCTTCACATTCTCATCATCCTTGAACCTGTAGTAGGTTGCCGACGATAAAAAGAAAAGGAAGTCTGTATTATCCAGTCTTGCAAGTCGTTCAAATATGTCACGAGTCACTTCGCTGAGGCCGTATTGGTCTATGAAAATGACATTCGCTGTTCCACGTGCATTCAACATGCAGTAAGTCTTATCGAACAGGTCGTCGAAAGGCTTGCTTTCGTATTGCAATTCAACATTATTTGGAAGATTCTCTATGTTCTTCAACATATCGTTTAATTTAGCTATCTTGTCCTTTTCCAAATCATTGAACAGCATGACGATTTTCTTTTTTCTGTCAATTTGTTCTGACAACAAAGTGCTTCTAACAGCTTCAATGGCACGAAGAGGACTTCCAGGCACGCCATTCACATCGGTTCCTGAACCGCAGAAATAATCCATGATGTTGATCTGATTAATGTCAGGACGCATCATGAAAAGAGGAAGAGCACTTTTCAGATACTTCTCATAGATGGACAGTTTGTCAAGCGTATGCTCTTCAAAAGCCTTTTGGTGCATGTCTTTAGTCATGATTCTCCTTTCTGTAAATAAAGTCACCTCTAAATTATTATTATGGTATTTTTATTATTATTTAATAATATCATATTAAATTATAAAGTCAAATAATTTCGATATAAATAATTTAT
>JAFZIJ010000143.1 GCA_017554445.1 Victivallales bacterium | reverse complement strand
CTCAATTCGTCACCAGCTTGGTGACGATTTCCATTACTCAATTCGTCACCAGCTTGGTGACGATTTTGCTCTTCTTCCAATTTTGCATCAGCTTGATGCAAAATCTCACCGCCTCTCAATTCGTCACCAGCTTGGTGACGATTTTGATCTTCTTCCAATTTTGCATCAGCTTGGTGCAAAATTTCACCGCCTCTCAATTCGTCACCAGCTTGGTGACGATTTCCATTACTCAATTCGTCACCAGCTTGGTGACGATTTTGATCTTCTTCCAATTCTGCACCAGCTTGGTGCAAAATCCATGGAGCATAAAAGAGGTAGAATCGTTTGATGTATTTAAGGTTGGAAACGGAGAACCCCTCCATATGCGGAAATTCCGCCTTGAGGTCTCGGCTGAGGCGGTCGAAGAATCCGCTACCATAGGCAGCATCAAGATGCTTTTCGGCGATGTCATGCCCCATATTCCAATAGAGTTGCAGAAGTTCGATATTCACCCGTATGGCAGCCTTGACCTGCGCACTGCGTACTTGTGATTTCAACCTTTTCAGCCATGAACGATAGTCTTCATCCCCTATCGCCGCTGTTGAAAGTGCATCTGTCCTTCTATTTTTCATTTCTTGTTCTGATTCAAAAAACTTTTATGGATTAATTCATTTTCTATCAATTCAATACTATAGATGTTACTTTATAAAATACAAATAAGTTTTTAATAATAAGTAAGATATAAAACTAAATAAATAAAATATCAGCTAATCATATGATTCCTTATAATTCCTTATAATTCCTTATGACTTCTTATGACAAATTCCATTTGTCAAATATTCGGATATGTTTCAAGATCAAGCTATTATAGCTGTAAATATGCCAAAAAGCGTTTATTCCAAGCTTGAGAAGGAATACGACAAAAGACAAGACGAATGCCGTTCAATCTTCCCCCCAAAAAAAAAAGAAGCCTCAGGCATTCCGATACTTTTCCGCCCGTTTATTCAATTCTTCCAGCAGGCTGTCGGGCACGCGCAAACTTCCGTAGCCGACACCAAGTTTGATTTCTGGAATATGGTCTCCGTGGAAATCCGAACCGCCGCTCACAGCCAAATTCAGTTTGGCGGCGATTCTCAAGACAGTATCCTGTTGCGTTGGACTGTGTTCTGAATAATACACCTCAATGCCGTCCAGCCCGAAATCACGTAATTCCGTCGCAATGGCAAGGCATTTCGACTGCGTGCGGCTGGAACTGGTCATCGGATGGGCCCAGATCGCCAGTCCACCAGCGTCATGGATGGCTTGCAGACACGTCGGCCCATCCGGAACCTCCCGTTCGCAATACGCGGAGCGGCCACGGCTGATATATTGCTGAAATGCATCCCGTATTGTCTTGCAATAGCCGCGGTTGACCATTTCCTCCGCGATGTGCGGACGCCCCACGACCGTATCTCCATGCCGCGCTTTCAACGTTTCATAGTCCAACGGCATGCCAAGTTCGGATAATTTCTCCAACATGCAACGGTTGCGCTCTTCACGCCATTCGACAATCTGATTGCAGAGCCGTTGTAGCGTGTCGTTTCTATAATCCACAAACAATCCGACAATATGGCAATGCTCGCCGCTTTCCAGTCGGCAGGCCAGTTCGATGCCGGGTATGCAACGCACGTCGGGAACGTTCTTTGCGGCATCCAGAAACGTCTCCACGCCATTCACCGTGTCATGATCCGTCAACGCCAACGCCGTCAGCCCGGCCTTCCGCGCCAACAGAGGAAGCTCCTCCGGCGGCACCGTTCCGTCAGACGCCGTGCTATGGCAATGCAGATCAATCATTTCAGACGGCCTCTTCGCCTCTCACAACGGCTTTCTTGACGTATGCCTTGAGGATGTCCGCCGCCATGTGCAAGAAGGCCGGACGCGTGCGCGGCTGTCTCCGCAGGGCGGGGTCGGGTAGATCGTCATGCGGAATGAACGGCTGAACAACGTACAAGTCCGCTCCCAGCACCATCTTGCCGCATGTATGGATGTCCTCTTCGAAGAAATACGTCTCCACAAGCGTCGTGCGGAATTCGTACGTCTTGCCGCAGTGCATGATGATGTCGATGGATTCCGCGATTTTGTCCGTATCGCCGAAGCCGACAAGCTCTTCATAGCGTTCCATCGGGCATTTGATGTCCATGGCGATATAATCAAGGTAAGGCATGCATTTGCGCAGCATGTCCGGATTGGAGCCGTTGGAATCCAATTTGATGAGAAAGCCGCGTTTTTTGATGAATTCCAGCGTTTCAGGCAGGTTCGGATGAATGGTCGGTTCGCCGCCTGTTATGGTGATCGCGTTCGTCCACTGCCGCTTGAAACCTTTGAGAATTTCGTCCAATTTGTCGAAATCATACGTTTCGGCGGTGGCGTCGCCATGCTTCGCTTCATTGTAGAGCAACGCCGCGTTATGGCAGAAGCCGCAGTGGAAATTGCAGCCGCTTGTGAACATGAGGCCGGACAAACGGCCCGGATAATCGACCATGGTCGCTTGCGGCATGACGCTGTTAATGACGGATTTCATGTGATTCCTATCAGTAATCGACAAGAAAACGCCTGGGCGGAAATACCGTCCAGGCCGTTTTCAGAACAATTCTAAGTCTCAGTCCTCCACGGACTTGAGGATGCTTTCAATCATTTCCGGCGTGATGATGCCTTTGCCTTCATTGCTGTAGTCGGTCTGGATGCCCAGATACTGGTACAGCTTCGAACGGCCGCAGATTTCATCGGGGGCGCCGGGCGTCGGATTTTCGATGTAATTGCCTTCCGTGTCGGCGATCATCATGGCGGGGATGCGGTTCGGATTCACACATTGTGCAAGGCAGAAGTACACGAGGCCTTCTTCCGTAAAGACATTGTCGTACTGCTTCACAAACTTGTCTTTGTATTTGTCCGACGCGAGCAACGTATCAAGACGGCGGTTCAGCATCGTGCATTTCGCACAGCCTTCCTTGCCGAAAACATGGACGATATATTGTTTTGACATATTGTTCCTTTGGATTTACTTACTGGATATTCTAGATATTCTGGATTTACTGGTTTTACTGAATTTTCCAGAACTTCCAGAACTTCCAGAATATCCAGTACTCCTCCATAAGCCATTGGCCATCGGCCATAAGCCTGTCATGTCAGCCTTCCGCTGACATGACGGAATAGCGGCCTTTCTGGCGGGCGATCAGCTCGCCATAGCGCTTCGACTTGTTCCAGTTCTGGATCTTGCTGAAGTAGCCGACGACGCGCGTCTCGCCGACGACGTCCTTCGAACCGCACTGTTCGCAGGTATCCTGCAGACCGCGCGACTTGTGGCCGCACTTCTGGCAGTACGTGAATTCAGGCGAGAACGTCACCTGTGCGGACTGCGTGCGATAGAAGACTTCACGGATCAGCGAACCGATGGCTTCCGCCGACGGATGCTCTTCGCCGATAAACGCATGCGTGATGGCGCCGGATTCAATGATGCTGTGGAACATCGCCTGCTTCTCGATGCGTTCCACGAGGCAGATAGGGGCTTCGGCGGCCAGATGGATGGAATTCGTGTAGTAGGCGACGTCTTCGTTCGCGCCTTTCACGACGTCCTTCGCTTCCGCATGGAAGAACCGCAGGTCGGTCTGGGCCAGACGACGGGCCGCGCTCTCCGCGGGGCTTTCCTCCAACGTGAACTTCAGATTGTACTGCTTCGCGTATTCCTTCGCGCGCAGATACATGTGGGCGATGATCTTCAGACCGATCTTGAAGACTTCTTTGTCTTCATGCAATTCTTTGCCGTACAAGAACTTGCATGCATCGTTCAAGCCGATGATGCCGATGATGTACGTCGCCTTGTCCAGTTCGACGTAGGGGCGGCCGTCGCACGATGTCTTGCCAATCTGCCACAACGGGCGACCGGGGCCGGACAGCATTTCGGCGATTTTCGCCTTCTTCTGCAGGTGGGCCTTCACGGCGATGTTCATCGTCGCGTCGATTTCCTCCAGCAGGCCTTCGTAGGTCTTCATGCCACGGCGGGCAGCACGGAACGCCGCCTGCGGGATGTTGATTGTGACGTTCTGGAAGCCGCAGAAACGCATGCATTCCGGATGGCGCAGCATGCGGTTGTCGTCGATTGTCGTGCGCAGACGGCAGCAGGCCGACAGCGTGACTTCGTCGCGGTCGAAGATGAAATAGGTGGAGCCGTTCTTGGAGGACAGCTCGCAGGCTTCCTGATAGATTTTGTATTGGTCGGGATCGGAGAACGTCTCGGCGCTGATATGGAAGTCGCACTTCGGGAACTCGAACACGCGGCCGCAGCGGTCGCCTTCGCCCCAGACCTTCAGCAGGGAGGACGTGAAGGCCTGCGCCTCTTTGATGTAGTCGCCATAGACCATGATGTGTTCGCCGTTGTCTTCCAACGTCTTCTGGATGACGGGATCATAGTGCAGGCCGAGCTTCTCTTCATACTGTTCGGAGAGGACGAGGCGGGATTCTCCGTTCTCTTCCGCGAAGAGGTCCATCAGATGGTTGCCGTTGTTGTCCGTATCGTTGCGGAGCTGTTCCTTCAGCGAAATGATCGTGCCGTCCGCCTTGCGCAGCATGTAGCAGCCGCCCGGGCCGATGGCGGGAACGGTCTTCAGATAGGTCGGGACGCCCGTGTGGATGTTGAAATCCAGGAAGAGCGTCTGGCCGCCGCGCGAGAACGCGTTCTGCGAACCGTTGAAAATCAGTTCCTGCGCCACTTGGTGCATCTGCTTTTCAGTCATGCCGACCAGATACGGCGCATAGAAGATGTTGATGTAGGCAATGCCCAACGCACCCGCGTAGTTCGCCTGCATGGACGCAAGGAAGGTATTCAGATGGCCCGTCAGAACGGACGCGCTACGCGCGGGATTCGATTCCGTGTTCAGATTCGACAAATCACGCAGACCGTACTTCTTGATATATTCAATGGAATGGGAGGAGCAATAGACGCGGTGCGGATAGCCCAAGTCATGCAGATGGACGGCCCCCGTGTCATGGGCGTGTTTCACATCCGGCGAGAAGATCGTCTCAAGGCCCCACTGCTTCAGAATCAGTTCCGCGATGCTCAGATTTACCGCTTCCGGATTGTTCGAAACGATGTTGCTGTTTTCTTTCGACTTCTTATTCATCAAGTCTTCGATGAACTCACGGGAAATATGGTACAGCGACAGATCTTCCAGCTTGCCGCGGTAGCCACGCTCAACCAGAATGTTGTTCACCAATTCGCGGATCAGCTCCGTGCCGACCGTCTTGATGTTGCTGCTGATAATCTGGTTCTCGACTTCCTTCGCGATGCTATTCGCCGTCTCTTCGTCCATGTTCAGCTTGTCAACCAGTTTGTGGACGATGCGTGCGCGATCCCATGTCAGCAACATGCCGGCCGTCGCGGATTTCACCAACAGGAGGCTCTGATCCGTCAGATCTGTCTGCTGATCCTTTTCCGTCTTGTTGGAACGGACATGGATCGCCGCGCGCGCGCGTTCGCGTATTTTACGGTAACGTTTATAGGCCGCAACCGTGCCGGACAGTTTGTTTTCTGCCAACGTGATTTCCACCATGTCCTGCACGTCTTCCAGTTTTGGGATGCGGTTGCCGTCAGCGTCGGGCAATGTGTAATATTCACAATTCGGATTGTCCAGCTGCAAAACGACTTCATGCGCGATGCGGTCCGCTGTCTCCCTCTGGAATGTCGTACCTCCCTGGCGGCTCGCCGCCTCGCCCGCCTTGAATATGGCGTTTGCGATCTTCTCTTCCCGGAACGGGACCAATAGGCCGTCGCGCTTCCGGAAGAATTGGAACGGGCAATTATTACCCTGGTTGTCCATGCTTTCTTTCCCCTGTTTTCCTTTTGTAACGAAAATCAACGCGCTCCGAATTAGGGCGCAAAAAGAGACCAAGCCCGGAGACAAAACGTCTCCAAGTTTGTTTTTGTTCATGTAAACACTATATATGTTCAAATCTATAACGCAAACACTCTAGATGTATTTTTTTTCAGAGGAAATTTATGACAGACCGATTTGGCATTTGTCTATCAACGTCTTAGGAGGTTGAAAAAAATTTGCACCATTCAAAATTGTATAAAAATGAATAAAAGTCATGCATTTATTTTTTAAAATCTCACAAATGCCTGATTTGCAGTCATAACAATTTTGATGACTTTTTTATCTAATGGCCCTCTTATTTGACAACACTAAATATAGTGAACTCTCATCCAGCGGAAACAAGCACTAGAGATGGCATTTTGAAAGGATCATAACGTCTTTTTTTTCGAGCAGATAACTTGAAAAGCTAACGTTGGGTTTTATTTTTTTTCAGGAGGTAAAACGAAATGAACAGCTTTGCAAAGATGCTTGGGATGCCTATCTCGGCTGAGACGACCTGCTTTATCGGCTCTTTTCCCGACGGCATAGCGGTTATCGTGAATGGCAAGGAGTATTTTCTGCGGTTTACGGATTTCCCTTGGTTTGAATATTGCAACGTGGCCGAGCTTCGGGATGTCACGTCCGACCGCTGAGGCGTTTACTGGAAATCATTGGACATCGATTTGTCCATTGAATCTATTGAAAATCCAGAGCGTTTTCCAGAGAAGATATCCGTAGATGCATGGCTGAAGGCGCGTCAACGCAATGCGGCGCGGATGCTCGGCGGTATTCGATCGGCGAAAAAGGCGGCGGCCAGCCGTGAAAATGGCAGCAAGGGCGGACGTCCAAGAAAGACTCCCGCAACGGCAATGGCTTGACGTTTTTCCATTTGGTTATCTTCAATGGCCTACTGCACGTCGCCAGTAAATCCACCCGCCAATGGATCTTTGCCCGACTCATCGGCGGTTTCGTCGCCTTTGGTCATCTTCTTTTTCACGACTTTCATCGTGAAAAACGATTCGAGCTCCTTGCTTTCCAAGGCCTGTTCGACGTATTTCAGCGTCTCCTTGTAGTCCGGAATGAAAATATGCTCCAAAGCGTTCACGTGGCGCTGCGTCTTCTTCAATTCGCGGGCCAGAAGCCACACGGAGGATTCCAATTCCGCCAATTTGGCCGTCGCCTCCAGAAGCGACAGAAAGTCCTGCATCGTTTGATCGACCAGCGAATCCGTGTCCGCCAAACCATACTGCGATTTGAATTCGCCTTGTTGGAATTCCAACGACGGCAGATGGATGCCCGCCGCGACGCGCGTTGTGGCGGTGATTTTATGGTCGTAGCGGATGCCCGTCGAAATGTTGCGCATGTGGTCATAGCTGTTGAACGCGATGGCCCGTTTCAACGTGCCATAGGCTTTTTCACGGCGGTTTTCGACCTCCTCCTGAACCTTTTTCACCATATCGACTAGACGCATCAGCTCCATGACGAGAATCTCGCGCTTCTGTTCAAGAAGCGTGTAGCCTTCCGTGGCCATCGCCAGATCTTTCTTCAGCGACAGTTGGTTCGTCTTGGTTGGAGGGAGGTTAAGACGCATGGTTCAATCAGCCTTCTTTCTTGGTTTCGGCCGTCTTTTGGTCGTAGTATTCGACCAATTCCTCTTCGGTGACGCGCAGCAGTTCGGAGCGCGGCAGAATCCGCAGGACGTCCCATCCGATGGCCAACGTCTCTTCGATGGAGCGGTTTTCGTATTCGCCCTGCGCGATCAGGCGGTTTTCGAATTCGACGCCAAATTTAAGGTATTGCTTGTCAACGGGGCTGAGCTCCTCTTCGCCGATGACGGACGCCAAGGAGCGGATGTCCTTCACCTTCGAATAGGCCGCGAACAGCTGCGACGCGACATGCGGATGGTCGGGCCGTGTCCGCCCCTTGCCGATACCATCTTTCATGAGACGTGACAGTGACGGTAAACATGCCACGGGGGGATAGATACCGCGCTGATGCATGTCACGTTCCAACACGATCTGGCCTTCCGTGATGTATCCCGTCAAGTCCGGAATCGGGTGGGAAATATCGTCCGACGGCATGGTCAGAATCGGCATCTGCGTGATGGAGCCTTCCCTGTCGCGCAGACGGCCCGCGCGTTCATACATGGAGGCCAAATCGGAATAGAGATAGCCCGGATAGCCTTTTCGGGAGGGGATTTCGCCACGGGCCGTCGCGATTTCGCGCAGCGCTTCACAATAGTTGGACATATCCGTGATGATGACCAACACATGCATGCCCAGATCGAACGCAAGATATTCGGCCAGCGTCAATGCGGAGCGCGGCGTGATCAACCGTTCGACGGACGGATCGTCCGCCAACGACAAAAACATCGCCACGTTGTGCAGCACGCCGGATTTCTCAAACGAATCGATGAAGAAGCGCGCCACGTCGTATTTGACACCCATGGCCGCGAACACGATGGCGAATTCGACATTTTCGTTCAACAGTTTCGCCTGACGGGCGATCTGCGCCGCCATGCGGTTGTGCGGCAGGCCGTTGCCGGAGAAAATCGGCAGCTTCTGGCCGCGCACGAGCGTGTTCATCAAATCGATGGACGAAATGCCTGTCTGGATGAAATCGCGCGGATATTCGCGAGCGTAGGGGTTGACCGGCATGCCGTTCACGTCGCGGCGTTCCGTCGTCAACGGCGCGGGCAGACCATCTTTTGGACGCGCCAAACCGTCGAACACGCGGCCGAGCATGTCTTTTGAGACGGGAATGCGCAGCGATTCACCGAGAAAACGCGTCTTCGTGTCCCGTTGCGACAGATTTTCCGTGCCGCCGAACACCTGTACGACAGCCGTCGTCGCCGTCACGTCCAGAACCTGCCCGAGGCGCGTCTCGCCGTTGGGCGACGTGATCTCGACCAGTTCGTCGAACGCGACGTTCGAGATGTTCTCGATGAAAACCAGCGGTCCGTCGATGGACGACACGCCTCTATATTCCAAGCCAGATACTTTCATACCAAATATATAATTATGAATTATGCATTATGAATTGAAATAGCGTCTAACGCGGAGCTTATCTGCTGTTCCAAATCCGCCATGGCGGCTTTGTCGTCGTTTTTGATTTCGGATTTCATGCGCAGCAAGCGCGGCAGGGCGGGAATGTCGTTGATTTCCGCCAGTGTGACGCCTTTTTTGATGAGATTCCGCGCGCGGGAAATGAACGTCGAAAGCAGGCGGAGCATCCATGTCTGCTTGGCGGGCGAGCAGTACATGTCGATGTCGTCGAACGAGTTCTGCTGCAGGAAGGCGTTTTTGATGATGTCCGCGACCAACAACGTCAGCCGTTGATGGTCGGGCAGAGCATCCGGCCCGATCAGTTTCGCGATCCGTTGCAGAGAGACCTCTTCCTGAAGGACTTCCATCAGCAGATCACGGTTCGCCTTCCATTCGGCGTCCTGCTTGCCCCACCATGTTTCGATCTCCACCAGATATTCCGAATAGCTGTCATGCCAGCTGATGGCAGGATAGTGGCGGGCGTTCGCGAGACTGCGGTCCAACGCCCAGAAGCAACGGATGAAACGCGACGTGTGCTGCGTCACAGGCTCGGAGAAGTCGCCGCCAGGAGGCGAGACAGCGCCGATGACCGTCACGGAGCCGTCGGTTCCGTTTAAGTTGTGCACATAGCCGGCCCGTTCATAGAAACTGGCCAGACGCGCGGGAAGATACGCCGGAAATCCTTCATCCGCAGGCATTTCCTCTAGACGGCCCGACAGTTCGCGCAGAGCTTCCGCCCAGCGGGACGTCGAATCCGCCATGATGGCGACGTGGTAGCCCATGTCGCGGTAGAATTCCGCCAGCGTAATTCCCGTGTAAATCGATACTTCGCGCGCCGCGACAGGCATATTGGACGTGTTTGCGATCAAAATCGTGCGCTCCATCAGCGAACGGCCTGTACGTGGATCCACCAATTCTGGAAATTCGCGGAGGACTTCCGTCATTTCGTTGCCGCGTTCGCCACAGCCGATATAGACGATGATATCCGCGTCCGACCATTTGGCCAACGCCTGTTGCGTCATGGTCTTGCCTGTTCCGAAACCGCCCGGAATGGCGGCCGCGCCGCCTTTTGCGATCGGGAAGAACGTATCAATGACGCGCAACCCCGTCAACAACGGCGCTTCCAACGGTTTACGTGACAGAACAGGGCGTGGCGTGCGGACAGGCCAGTATTGATAGAAGCCAAGCGGTTTCGTCGAGCCGTCATCGTATTCGACTTCCGCCAAAACCGTGCGGCCATTGTAGTCGCCTTCCGGTTTCATGGATTTCACGCGGCCCGGCTTGAACGTCGGTGGCGTGATAAGTTTCAGGAGGACGGACGGTGTTTCCTGCACTTCGCCATACTGCACGCCGGGCTTGACGATGTCGCCTTCTTTCACGCTTGGGACGAAATGCCAGATTTTGTCCAAATCCTGCGCATCCGTCTTCTCGCCGCGATGGATCATCGCGCCCGATATGGCCGCAATACGATCCAATGGCCGCTGGATGCCATCGTAAATCGTTCCAAGCAAGCCTGGTCCGAGTTCGACGGACAGCGGACGCGTCGTGCAATACACGCCTTCGCCAGGCTTCAAGCCAGACGTGTTTTCATATACTTGAATCGTCGCGATGCCGCCGCCGCGGATGCGGATCACTTCGCCAATGAGCCGCTCTTCGCCGACTTCGACGACTTCCAGCATGCCCGCGCGTTCCATGTCACGGGCCTCCACAATCGGCCCGTTGACTCGCGTGATGATACCTTTCGTCATGATTTCCGTCATCAGATTCCTCTATAGCCGCTTACGCGGCGCTTATGGCCTATAGCCTATAGCTTATGTTTTTGCTTTAAGCTTCGTCAGCTAATTGCAACCAGCCGCAGGCTGTCCTTCATGCGCTGAAGGCGCGTCTTGTACGAATTGTCAACCTGCCGAGCGCCGTCTTTCGTCTCCAAGACGATGCCGCCGTCTATCGACGGATCGGCCTTCAACACATAGACGCTTGTCGAACCGGGATATATTTCACGCGACAGTTTCTGGAGCCAATCACGCGTCACTATCGCTTCATCCGCAGGATTGAACGACACCGCGCAGTCGCGGTCGCCAATGGCGGCCAACGCCTCTTTCGCGAGCGATGCGAGCGATGCCGCGCGGTCGAAACCTTCCGCCTTGTCCGCCTTCGCCAACGCCGTCTGCAACAATTCGTCGATGCACGATTCCTGTTTCCGCAGCCAGCGGCGGCTCGTCTCCAGATCGATATCCGCGAAAATCGAACGGCACTGCTTTTCGGCCTCCTCCGCGGCGGCGGCAAGACGCGCTTCGCGCTTTTCCGCCGCGTTTTGACGCGCCTGCGCAATCATCTCGTCCGCCTCCTTCTGGGCGCGGGCGATGATTTCCGCCGCTTGCGCGTCGGCATCCGCCAAAAGTTCCTGTTTCAGTTTATCTTCTTGATTCATAATCATTTATCTTCGTCAGCATCCGATGATATACGGATTCCGACGGCTTCATTGATCAGTTCCTGCAACGACTTCCGCCCGCCGCGCGGCCCCCAGATGTCCTGCACGACCGCCAGATACGGCGGTATCGCGGCCATCCGATGCTTGATCACCATGTCCGGAATCATATCCTCCACCGCCTCCGTCACGAGCAGGACGGTGATGCCGGAATCGTTCAAGGCGTTTTCGAATGCCGTTTTAGCCTGCTCGGCATCTTCGACGACATCGCCAGTGACGCCCGCAAAACGATATCCGAGCACCGTGTCCTTATCCCCTATGATATGATACGCAGACATTTATGGATGTCCATTACTTGTTCAGCATGAAGAAGGCGATCAGAAATCCGAACAGGGCGATACCTTCGCCAAGACCGACGTAGATGATGGCCTTCGACAGCACTTCCGGCTTCTCGGCCGCGGCGCCCATGGCGGCGGTACCGACCTTGCTGACAGCCATGGAGGCCGCCAGACTGCCGCATACCATGATCAACGCGATGGCGATGTATTTCGCGACGGTTGCATAATCGCCCGTGCTCGCGGCGACAGCGGCGCCTTCCGCCGCAGGCTCCGCCATCAACGCGCTGGCAATCAGCGGGATCGACAATACGGAGATCCGTGCGATGTTCGCGATACGGTTAAATCTCACTTTGTTCATTTTCATCTTGATGACTCCTTTGGGTTGCTTTCTATATATGGTAAAATCAATTACTTCTTATTTGCCAGACTGAACGGTTTGTATTCGACGCCCTCGCTGGAGAAATACTTGCCGAATAGCTCATAGTACTCCAGACGAATGCACTGGATTCCGGCGACCATGCCTTCAAACGCAATGACGATCACGTTGCCAACGACGATGATGATGGCCTGCCACAGCGAACTGAGGGGCAGTTTGGACAGCATCCCGACGATTAGAAACACCGCCATACACAACGCCGCATGCGAAATCGCGAACGCGCCCACGCGGATGAACGACACCGTGCCGCTCATGTAGCCCGTGAACGTCTCCATTAGATCGAGAACGCCCTCCAGCAGGATGCCGAACGGACTCTCGCCATGGAACAACCCGTGCTTGTGCAACAGGTTATGCAACGGCTCTTTGATGAACAGCAGTACTAGCGGCGTGACGATGAGAACAATCTGCCATGTCGCGATTGAGCCTTTGATGACCATCCATAGGCCCGTCGCCAAAGCGCTCCAGTAGAAAATCAGCCCGATAAGGCCGAATTTGTCGAAAATCCCTTCATAGACATGCTTGGTCATAAAATGGTTGATGATATTGATGATGATCGCGACGGACGTGAATACGACGCCCATGCCGATCGCCGTCAACAGCAACCGATGGATGTCGCTAAGTAAGCTTCCTTCAGCGATATCCATCTTCAGCGGATTCACCCACAGATGATGAATCAGATGTTCGTAGCCGAAAATGGAACCGTAGAAGAAGCCGAACACGATTGCGCTCAGTCCGCAGAACGACAACAGCACGCCTGCGTCGCGAATCGTTTCGTCTAACTTCTTCTTGGAGAACTTCATGAACAGACCGACAAGAAGCAAGACCAGGCCTTGGCCGATATCGCCGAACATGAAACCGAACATCAACACAAACGTGATTCCGACGAAAATCGTCGGATCCAGTTCGTTGTAGCGCGGCATGCCGAAATTGGAAATCAGCATCTGGAATGGACGGAGCAACGGGCCGTTCTGAAATTTCACAGGCACGCTCTCCACGCCCGCTTTCACCAATGCATCATCCTCCGCTTCAATCACTTCGACTATTCCCGTGCCATTCGTCGCCTCATCGACAATCTGGCGGATGCCATCGACTTCCGTCTTCGGCGCCCAGCCGGAAATGCACGACAGATGCGACAGTTGTCCGAAATGCTTCCGCGCTTCGTCCATGGAAAGAAGCGTGTTCAATTGAGAGCGGATCGCCAATAGTTCGCCGCCATGTTCTTCCTTCATCTTCAACAACTTGTCTGCATCGTCCGCGCCTTTGCTGTCGGCGACGATCTTCTCCAGACGGGCAGCGATTTCCTCTTCGCCTAAATCGCCCATCGACGGGACATCGCCGTTTTCATCGATACCGAGTTTGCGGATCAGCGAATCCGCCTTGTCCAGTAGCTGGTGAATCGTCGTCTTATCGTGTTCGTCATCCACACTGTTCAGAAGATGCGATTCCGACTGGGCGACCGCATCGACCAGATGCAGGCTGCCTTTGCCGCCCAGCTTCCGCGTCGTTTCCGTCAGATGCTTATTCAGCACCAAGACGTTGATCTTGCACATTTCTACGGGTTTGAACATGGCTTTATCTGTTTGAATGGCCTATGGTTATGAACAAATCATCATGTCCTGCACATCGCGCGACTGCATCCCGAAACGGATCCCTTGGTAGATCCGCCCGATGTTCAGCGACTCGAAATGCCGCAAAAACGGAAATGCCACGATGGACAATTCCATGTGGTTGTAATCCGCAAAATATCGTTTCACCTGCTTGTACAACAGCTTCCACAACGTGTTTTCAGACACATACAGCTCCGCTTCCGTAAACGGCCGCAGCGGTTCGCGGAACATCGACGGCAGTTTCGCCACCAGTTCGGACAGTGTTTCCAGTCCGGACAGCGACGTCAACCATTCCGGCGACAATGTCCCCCCATGTATCCATATCGCCTTAACTTCCTCTTCATCAAGATGATACGTTCGGATTACGCGCATCAGCATGCACAGGTTGACGATGTCGATCTCCAACTTCACCAACGCCGTGCAGGCCGTGCGGACGCTCATGGGCGTCCGTTCCGCATGGATCAGCAAATGGCGGTAGGCCAGTTTGTCAAACTCGCTTTCCGCCGATTTGATGTCTTTGTCATCCGCCAATTTCCGCACGGCGGCATCGATTTCCGCAGGATACAACGCCGGTTGCATCGCTTGCAGGAAATCATCCGTCGAATCTTGCTTAAGGATTTCCGCCGCATGGATTTCCGGCAATCCGGGAATCGGCACGAGCAGTTGGTCGATGGCCACTTCGCGTTCGGGAAAGAACCGATAGTGCAACAGCACTTTCACATTCTCGAAATACGTGCGTTCGTAGAACGCGCGATAGAAGTCGGCCGTCTGTTGATCCAGCTGCGCGGCAAGGCCGGCCAGCGACTGGATTTCACGCAACAACAAATTGCGGTGGAACAAGTTACGCTGCGAGACATCCACTCCGTGTTCGCCCAGCAGACGAAACAGTTCTTCCTCCGTTCCGCAATTGATCAACTGCGTCAGCCGATCCTCTTTCGCGGCATTCGCCCACAGGCCATGCAATTTCGCAAAAAGGAAATCGTAACTGGCGTTGATGACTGGCTTCTGCATGATGGACGACTACGAAAACGGTTGATGATGATTCGTTAACTTGTTTTGCTGAAAGACTTCCTACTTTGCGGCGGCCTCTTCTCCGCCGAAAACCAACGCCTGCACGACGGCGTCCAGACGGCCCGCGATCTTCTTCGAGAACGCCGCCGCCTTGCCCGCCATCTCCTTGTCCGCTTCCGCCAGACGGCGGTCGCGTTCGTCCCGCGCCGCCTGAAGCTTCTCCGCGATGACATTCTCATGCTCACGGATCAGATCAGCCTGCGCTTTTTCCTCCAGCTCGCTCGCTTCGCGACGAGCCTGCGCACGAAGCTCTTGCGCCTTTTTTTCTGCGGCGTCCGTCACTTCCTGCGCGGACTTTTCCACCGCCAGCAATCGTTTTAATATGTCATCCATTGTTTATTCCTTAGTAGCGACGGCGTCCCGCCGTCGTCGGCGCAGGCGAGACGCACCGCGCCACTTCCTTTTTTTTCACACAAAAACTATTAATATAGTTTTTTTGTGGTAAACCACAACGTATATTATAAAAAATTAACCGTTTAACACCGATTCAACCACATCATGCCGCTATCAGACACGCTGAAATCCATCGCCAAAGCCTTGAGACGGATCCACTGCTTCACGACCGTCTCGAAGGCCGTGTCGTGTCTGTCGCTTTTCTTCCTCGTATTAAGCGTGTTGAATATGGTGAATCCGTTGATGGAGACGACTTGCGCCGTTCTCGGCTGGTTTGCCATCATCATCGCCATCCTATACATAATCAAGGATTTGCAGATATCCAACAGCCATCTGAACATTCATTCGTTGGCGATGGACGTAGAGCACGCGCATCCGGAGCTCATGGATTCGTTCATTTGCGCTGTTGAGTTGGAAGCGAAATCGGAGCCGTTGCGACCGATGGAGGCGGATCTGCTGGCGGATGTCCATCGCCGCATGACGGAGACAAATCTGCTGAAAGACGCTTTCCAGTCAAGACGCAATCCGTTTCCTGCCATCCTCTGGGGGCTGGCCGCTGTTGTTCTAACCGTCGGCGCGATTCACATGCCGGCCATTCACAAGTGGTTTCACGCCAATAGGAACGCGTTTTCGTTCGCGAAAGCATCGGAAACGGAATACCCCCGCCATAGCGATGTACCGATCACTGTCAGCGCCAATCGTTGGGAACAGGATTTGTGGATTGACATTATCGATGGCGACGGCGACCGCCAGCGGTTTCCCATGCATCGTTCGGAGGAGGACGACGCGTCGTCATTTATTTTCTATGACGTGCAAAATGCCGTCCGTTATCGCGTCGGCTCCCCGTCGTTAAAATCCAAGTGGTTCTCCTTCAACATCTTTGATCCGCCGGAAATCACGTCGTTGACGATAACCGTCACGCCGCCGGCCTATACGGGCAAGCCTGCCGCCACCTACACGGAACTGCAGGATTTCACCATTATCGAAGGTTCCGTCATCGTGATCGACGTGCAGTCCTCCGTGGAGGCCACGCAGGCCATCGTCACGAAATCGGAAAAGCAATTGCTTGATATCCATTCCTTTACATTAACGGAAGCGGATGATCTGCGCATTGTTTTGACGGACAAAGACGGCCATCAGAAGATGACGCCGTGGTTCCGTGTCACCGTCGAACCAGACCTCCAGCCCGTGCTCGAACAACGGCAACCGACTGGCGATATCAAAATCCATTCATTCGACAGTGTCCGTCTGGACGCGTCTGCTTCCGATGATTTCGGTCTCAACACGTTCGGGCTTCAATTCACGATCAACGGTGTCCAGCGGCAAGTCGTTCTCTTCAATGAACATAAGGATGGAACGCCATGGCAGACCACATGGGACCACAACGCCCTGTGGGACATTCCGGCCATGAAATTGAAGGACGGCGACATGCTCTCCTGCGTGTTTTTCATTGAAGACAATCATGAGCCGAAGCATCAGACGACGCGTGGCGAAGTCTTTTTCATCACCGTCGAACCGGACGAAGACGAATTGGAAGCCGACGGCGCGGACAGCGGCGATCAAAAACGAACCACTGTCGCGGATCTGATCGCTGAATCCAAACGACTCCTCCGGCTGACGTGGGATACATTATCGCTTGCGCCGCAAGATCGTACACGCCAAACGGAAGAACTTCAGCGTGGTCTTCCGGACCTCCAATTGGAAATCGCCCGTCGCGAAAACAAGTTGAAGGAGGAGTTGCGCAAAACCATCATGGACGCCAATAAACCGGACAATGAAAATCCGATGGCCGCTGAAGAATCAAAAGATGAAGACGAATTCATCCAGACGAGTCTGCCCGAACCGTTCAACAGCCTGTTTGGTGGGGCCGTGAAGGCGGAGGATGCCGCGGCCCGTCTGGCCAAAGACAACCTGCTGGATGAAAGCGCCATTCCGCAAGAACGTGCATTGACGCTACTTGTAAAAATCGAAAATGAACTTCTCCGTAATGCGATGAAGAGCAAGAAATCGAAGGAAGGGCAGGGCGGAAAGGGCGAAAAGCAACAGCAGGAGCAGCAGGAAAAGAACTCTGACAACAAAGAAAACAATCAGAATCAACGGCAGGCGGACAATGCCAAACTGCTACAGGAAGCCGCCGAATTGCTACGACGCCAAATCGTCAAACAAGAAGCCATCAACGCATCGGCTGTATCACAAGATGCTGTCGCATCGGGACTTGCGGATAAGCAGCAACAGCTTGGGCAGGACACGGAAGATTTGGAGAAGACGCTCCGTCCGTTGAAGGAAGCGGTCGCGGCCCGCGCAGCCGTCACTCGTGCGGCGGCTGAAATGAAGCATGGCGCGGAATCATTCCGCAAGCAGGATACACGCACGGGAGCTATCCATGGCGGTCGTGCGCATACCGCTCAGCTGGAAGCACTTCGCGTCATGGAGGATGCCATCCAGGCCGCCGCCGCAAATCAGTTGCGGCAGCTTGGAGAGCAAGCCCGCGATTTGAGCCAGCGGCAAATGGACGCGGCTGATAAATCGGGGGAATTTAAGAAACAGGAAACGCCTGTATCGCAACAAGATACAAAACAGGCGCGTCAACAGCAACAGGATTTGAAGGAACAAGCGGAACAGCTTCGCCAGTCGTTGCAGGAAACGGCGGATCAATTGGACGAAACGTATCCGGATATCGCGAAGGATTTGCGCGACGCCGTCAAGAATATGGACGAACGGAAGATTCTCGCCACTCAGCAACGCGCCCTTAACGCGTTGCTGTACAAGCGCTTCGACCGCGCGGAAAAAGAGCAGACGGATGCTTCCAATCTGCTCGCCGCTCTCGCCATGGAGCTTGATTCCGCCGCTGGCAAGATGCCGAACATGACTGCGCAGGAGCTCCGTGAAGCGTTGCAGAAATTGCAGCAGCAGGCCCGCCAGACGGCCCAAAATATGGAAGGCGAAGGCCAGCAGGCTGGTGAGCGGATGGAACAGCTCCGCCAGCAGGTGGAGCAGAACCTCCAGAAGCTTGGAGAAAAACTTAAAGACGACCGCCTGAATGAGTTAAGTGAAAATATGAGTCTTTCGTTCAACGGCGAATCGCCATCGGAGGCGGGCCAATTCATGCTCCGCAACCTCCAGCAGGCCGCCCAGATTCTGGCGGAGCATCTGCAACGGCTGACGATGGAAAAGAAGCGCGAGCTGTCGCGTTCACAGCTCGCGCCGCCATTGAAATACCGCCGTCTTGTAGAAGACTACTTCAAGCAGATGAGCAAGTAGCCGCTACGCTTTGCGCAGCGGCGCTTATGGCCAATGGCTTATGGCTTATGGCTTAAGGTATTCCGCTTTCAGCTTTAAGCTTTAAGCTTTAAGCTTTCTAATATTCTACGCAGACTAGTTGCGCCATCGTGATGCTCGGCACCGTGAATTCCACGAAACCATCCGCAAATTTGGCCTTAAGTGCTTTGTTTTCAGGAACTAGCTTAATGCTCTTCGGCTCTCTGTCGCAACGATAGCGGACGGAAATCTTTCCAGTTGTCACGATGTCTTCAATGACCTCCACGCAGCCGCGCTTCACAGGCGTCGCGTAGAGCAGATGGATAATGTCGCGGTTTTCTTCTTCCTGATGCGTCACGGAGGCACGGCCGCAGGACTGCAGGCCATCCACCGATATCAACCGTTCTGCCTTCGGATACAGCCGTTCGATGCAGTTCAGCACGTAGTCGCGGTGCAGCTTCATGCCGTCTGAATTGTACATGGAGAAAATCGGCTGGGCGATGTAGATCAAATTATACTTTTGGATGGCAGACGGCGTCGCAATCACTTCTCCCGGAGGCGTATTGCGATGCGAGCTGAAGTGCGCCCATGTGCGGTTGAACATCGGCGCAACTGTATCGGCGAGAATCTCCCCTGTGCCGTCCGGTTTAGCGGCGACACCGCTGTGATACAGCAGGAAGGGACTGGTTACCAAGCCATTAGCAATGGATTTGCGCACTTTGACATATTCCACATCCCACGGCGACTTGCCTTCGCAGATCAGCCCCATGTCCAACGCGAATTTCCATGAATCTTTTTCCACACCGCTTTCGGCGGAAAGCAACAGTTTCCCGCCGTTTTCCATGAAACGGTTCAATTTGTCACGAACGCCTGGATCAAGGCGGCCTTTGTCAGGAAGAATGATGAATCTATAGCCGTCGAAAGGCATGGTTTCATCTATGACGGTATGCGGTATCTGCGCTTCCATCAACATCTTACCGGCTCCGAGAATGGCGCCTTCATGGCCGCCGTGGAACATTTCCATCGTGCCGAGCACCGCTACATCCGCCTTCGGTTTCGCACCGATCAGCCACGGTTCGCGTTTTTCGATGTATTCATACGCCTCGCCGATGATGCGATACGTCTCCATGTCCATCTTGCCCAATGGATGGAGCTGGTCGCCCGTGCACGCCAAACAGCCCAGACTGACGATCTGTGCGCATTCATATTTCAACGCGACAGGATTTTTGAAGCCGCCGAATTCGCCCCATGATTCATGGAATTTTCCCGTCATGCCAACGACTTGCGTCGGAAGCTGTGTGAAATATCGCGCATTCGACGGGAAATGGTCGTAGCCCCATCCGCCTGTCGGCAGCGATTCGATTTCAATATGGCTTTCATACGGATAGAGGTCGTGACGCGCCTTTAGGGAGGAACCGTTGTGATAAACGGTCGTCTTCGGATTGTGTGACCAGACGAGATCCGTCGTCCTCTGCAAGTATCTTTTATAAACGTACTCTGCGAATTTCCGCTGGTCTTCCGAATTGGTCGGATCAAGGCCCAGTTTCTCCATGTCCGCCGTGCATTTGGCGCATGTACAGGGCGGTTGGCCTGTAATATCATACCAGATTCCAGACGGATTGTAACGCTCTAGAATCTCCTTAGTGACGGTCAATACGTCATTTAAGTAATCTGTATTAACGCACAGGCGTTTCCAGCCCCATGGGCGTGGAGAATCCGGATGGCCTTCCGGCGGGCAGTCCTGATACATGCCGTCCGGACGGCGGATGCACCATTCCGGATGCTGACGGGCGGCCCGTTCATTCCAGCCGACCGTGATGTAAACCTCTGCGTTGACGCCTTCTTCGCGGCAGACTTGAATCATGCGGCCAACCAGATCCGTCTTCAGATTCGGATGCGAAATGCCCAAACTCGAATTTGGATAATAGACCCATCCATGATGGCAGCACGCGAAGAAATTGATGGACTTCACACGCCCTAACCGCAATGCGGCGCGGAAATTCTTCTCGCTGAAATCACCGCCGACATTCAAACAATGTTCCGACGTGTGGAAATCCAAATGGACTTGACGATACGGCAGATTCGTGGGGAACATGATGTGTCTCCTTTTGTGATTATAAAAAAAATTTTTTTCTTGTTTTTCTAGGTTTCTAGGCTTCTAGAATTCTAGAGTTTCTAGAGCTTCTAGAGCTTCTAGAACCTCTAACGTCTTACGCTTTCCGTATTTCCACAATCTCCGCCCCGTTCTCCAATGCCTTCCAAACGACTTCATAGCCGTCCAGAAAAACACCGTAAATCCGTCCGATTTCGCGTTGATAGGCGGGGCGCGGATCGGCGGAAATAACTTTTATGGCCAAATCGCGGAATTGTGGCTTGCCGCGTTTCGCGATTTGCGCAAAGTCGTTTTCTGCTTCAGCGGAGACGGTTACGGGCAGGGCATCGGCGTCTGGAGCGGTCGGGGCAAAGCCACCGACCGCCGTCGGAACACTGTCCGTATAAGGAAGATACGGCTTGATATCGAGAATGGGCGTGCCATCGACGATATCCTGTCCGCAGACTTCCAATCGGATTCTTCCATGGTCACCGATGACGACTTGTTTCAGCTTTAGAACAGAAAGTCCTATCGCGCTCGGCCTGAACGGCGAACGCGATGCAAACACGCCAATCCGTTTGTCTCCGCCAAGCCTCGGCGGCCGTACTGTCGCCTTCCATCCGTCGCGCAAGGCTTGATGGAAAACAAACAACACCCAAATGTGCGAAAAATCTTCCAGACCACGAACGGTGTTTGGCTGGTTGTACGGCGGCAGAAGCTCTATATAACCAGTTGCCTCTTCGATGAGGCCGGGCTGCCGTGGGATGCCGAATTTTGCCTTGTAGCAACTGCGCATGACGCCGACGGCTGGAAATGTGTATTGGTTTTCTTCCGTCATGGCTATTTTTTCGTTCGGAGCACGGTTAAACACATGGCGATGAAAATCAGAACCGTTCCGCAGATCGTCCAGGCGTTCATCATCTTTTCATGCCGCAGAAGTCCCGTTTCTCTTGCGACTTGCGCAAAAATGCACGCCAAGACGGGTTTCAGGAAAAACGCCATCGAACCGACGTAGGCCGATGTTCCCGCGATGCCGCTGTAGTAGAACACATAGGCCAATGCCGTCGCGATGATGACCATGTACGCCATTTCTGGAAGCGCTTTCGTAACTTGCGAGAATTCAAACGCCAATGAATGTTTTGTCGTCAAAAAAATCAGCGGGAACGACAGCAGTCCGCCGATTAGCGATGAACCGCCCATGTAGAGCATCGCGCCATATTTGGAGACGACTTTTTTCGTAAAGCACACGCTCAAAGCAAATAGCAGCGCTGCCGCGCACATGACGCCTATGGCTTTCAATGTGTTCATGTCCGCCTTGCCCGATTCGAACATGAACAGACTGACGCCGCCCAAGCCGAGCAGCGTCGCCAACCATTTGCGGCAGTTCCATTCCTCATGATTCATAAAACGCGCAATGACAATGGCGAAGATGGCGTTCGCGCTGAAGACGACCGCCGGCGACGATGCATTGTGGAACATGTTGATGCCCACATGGAACAGCCCCAGGCTGAACGTGATGCCGACCAGGCCGTTGAAGCCGAACGTCAGCCAGTCGTGAATCGTCAGTTTCTCGCCTTTGCTCAGATAGTTAGGCAATCCGAACGCGAACAAAATGATGCCTGTCACGACGAATCGCACGAACACCATGACGTTCGGATCGATATGCGCCTTCGCGTTGATGAGCTTCTGGCAGATTTCTACCGTGCTGAACAGGCCGATGCCCAGAATCAGAAACACGATGCCCATGAAACTGATCGCCGAACCGCCGCCTTTTGCGGATTTGCCGCTATTTTCGCCTTTGCTTGCCATATCTGTTCTGTCGGTCCCGCAGGAGCGGGCCCCTCCCTACTTCTTCCGTTCATTAATAACCTTCACGCCGTATCCTGCCAGCGTGTCGATCCAACCATTGAAAACATCGTTTTCCGGCGGTTCCGTCTTGATGGGAGACGCGCCCAAGCCAAGGCGGTCCAACTTGCTTTCGCCGAGCCTGTGGTACGGCATGATTTCGAAGCCTTTCACGTTCGGAAGCGATTTCGCCAGTTCGCCGATTCCTTTGAAATGCTCCGGCAACGCGTTGACGTTCGGAACCATGGGAAAACGCACAAGTATCTCCGCTCCAGAATCATGGAGCTTCTTCAAGTTCGCGACAATCGGTTCCAGCGGTCGTCCTGTAACGTGTTCATGCCGTTTTGGATCCGTTTCTTTGATGTCGAACATGAAATGATCGACCAGCGGGATGAAACGCTCCAACGTCGCCCAGCTGGCGAAACCGCTCGTTTCGATGCCTGTGCCCAATTTATGCGCTTTCGCGGATTCAAGAAGCGCAACGCTGAAGTCCGGCTGGAACAGTGGTTCGCCGCCGGAAATCGTCATGCCGCCGCCAGACGTTTCGTAGAACGGTTCGTCTTTCAAGACTTCTTCAATGACCTCTTCGACGGTCATCGTCTTGCCGATCATCTCCAATGCTTCCGCATAGCAGGTCTTGACACATTCGCCGCAAAGCACACAGGCCGAGCGATCTATGACATGTTCGCCCTTTTCGTTCAATTGATGCGCATTGTGTTTGCAAGCCTTCAGGCAGGCACCGCAGCCGATGCATCGCATCGGCGTGAACGACAGTTGCGGTTTGCTGCTTTTTGATTCCGGATTGTGGCACCACAGGCAGTTCAGTGGACAGCCTTTCAGGAAGACCGTCGTGCGGATACCCGGCCCGTCGTGAATGGAAAACCGTTGTATATCAAAAACCGTTCCGTTAATCATAATATTTTGAATGTAAATAAGTTATCAATGATCCAACTGGTTCAGCGTCCGTTCGATGGCACCGCGGTAGCGATCCACGAGGCCTCTGGCCCGCTTGCCCATTTCCGTTCTAAGTGTTTCGTCTTCAATGAGTTTCTTCAACGCCGGCTCAAACTCGCTTTCGGTTTGCAGTTCCATGGAGGCCTGCGCGTCTTTGAACAACTGCGCCACCTGGCGGAAGTTCTCCATGTGGAAGCCATGCAGAATCGCCTTGCCATAGATGGCGGGTTCGATGATGTTGTGGCCGCCCGTCTGCCCCGCGAGACTTTTGCCGACATACGCGATATCGGACGCGCCGTAGAAATTCATCAGTTCGCCTGTCGTGTTCACGAGCAGGACATCCGCCAGACCAGGCTTCTGTTCGCCTTCCGGCTTCGAAAGCTTATACGTCAAGCCTCTTTCGTCCAACAACTTGGAAACTTCATCCGCCCGTTCGCAATGGCGCGGAACAAGAATCATCTTCAGCTCTGGATGGACGGATTTCAAATTCTTATATGCATCGCAAACCATTTCCTCTTCGCCCGGATGCGTACTGCCGGCGACGAAAATGACGCGTTTATCCGTACCGAAGCAATCGTCCAAAACGGCCGTTTTGTCGGCATTTTTCGTTTCAGGAACTTGATCGAATTTCATCGTATCGCAGACGACGACGCGTGGATCGTCTCCCATGACGCGGCAGATCCGCTTCCTATCTTCCTCTGTCTGAACGCAGATGGAATCAAATTTGCGGAACAACGGCTTGAAGATGAACGACCATTTCGCGTAGCCTTGGCTGGATTTGTCTGACATGCGGCCATTCACAAGTGCGACTTTCGCGCCAAAACTTTTCGCGCAACTGATCAAATTCGGCCAGATTTCGACTTCAAAAATCACAAGCATCTTCGGGCGGACGGCTTTCAGTGTCCGCCGCACTGCGAAGAAGCAGTCGATAGGGCAGTAAAGCAACTGGACATCTTTTGGAAGTTTCGCTTCCGCCGTATGATACGCCGTGCTCGTGCTGCATGTGAACACAAGATTGTCGTTCGGAAAACGCTTCTGCCATTCTTTGATGAACGTCAACGCGGCAATCGTTTCGCCGACGGACACCGCGTGGATCCAAACGGGATTCGCCAATTCGCGCAGCTTCGCCTTCTTTTCCGCGCCGATGATGCCGATGCGTTCCCAATACTCCTTCGTCACGCCGCCGCGTTTGAAGATATGTATCAGATAGAACGGGAGATACAGAAGAAAAACAAGCGGAAAGACGATACTGTAGATGATTTGAAAAAACATGCTTTATTCCTCGTCTGTGGAAAGATTTCTGGAGATGACCATCATCGTCTGGTCGTCGGACTGCGGCGTGTCACCGGAAAATTCCTTCACTTTATCCAAAATCATATTGATTGTCTTTCTAGGAGGCAAGTCACACTCTTTGAATAACTTGCGCAAGCGTTCATCACCGAAGAGCTCGTCCGCGCCGTTTTTCGCTTCGTTGATGCCATCTGAATACAGGCAGATTTTCATGCCGCGTTCGAATGGAAACCGTATTGTTTCGTAAACCGTATCGTCGTCATTCGGCCACATGCCGAGCGCGTCGCCTTTTGGCTTTTTGACGAGAAGCTCGCCATCCGCTTTTCGGATCAAAGCGGCCGTATGCCCTGCGTTTCCAAGAACGCATTCGTTGATGGACGTATCAATCAGCAACGCGGCCAGCGTCACGAATTGATTCGGATTGGAATTCGCTTGAATCAAACGATTTAAATCCAATAGAAACGACTGTACATCCGTGAAGCGTTCCTTTAGGCAGTGGACGAAACTGAAACACATGGACGTCATCAAACAGGCGGGAAGGTTTTTTCCCGTCGCATCCGCCACGATTAACAGGACGCGATGATCGTCCAAAACAGCGTAGTCATAGAAATCGCCGCTGACCTCCATGGCGGGAGCCTGATAAGCCGCAAAACGATATTCGCCGACTTGTTTCGGAATTTTCGGCATCAGTTTTTGCTGCATTTTGGCATATGACGCAAGTTCCTGAACGATACGATCTTGCTTCTGCCGTTCCTTATAGACCAAAATCAAATTGGCGGAAAATTCCGCCTGGATGGCCAGCTGCTGGAATTCCTCCATGTCGTGGTCGCTGAAGGGACGGATGCCGTCACGACGATTGACGGCCACCATCAGACCAATGAATTTTCCTTCAAACGAGAGCGGAATGGCCATCAACGTCAAAATAGGGCGCGGTTGGACTCGCAGATTGATCTGTTCGTCTTGTGTGGGGAAAATCAACGGTTTACGCGATTCAAACACGCCGCCGAGTATGCCTTGGCCGCTGATGATGGTTTCGCTTTTGAAATGGGCCGTCCGATTATGCGGATTTTCGAAAATCTTGTCCTCCAGTGCATAATTGTCCACTGTGGAGGAGTGTGCTTTTTCTTCCCGTTCATCAAAAATCGGAAACATGGCGGTGCATGCGGCGCCTTTTAGATGTTTTTTTCCCGATTCGTTTGATTGGTCAAGAACATAAATTCCGATGGATTCGCAATTTATCTCTTCCCAGAAACTGGAAACAAGAATATCCAGCGCCTCGAAGGTTTCATCCACGGTGGCCAGTTTCGACATGAACTGGTTCAGCGTGTTTCGAGCCGTAACTTGCTTTGCCTCGACTTTGCGTGTCTTTTCCTGTGAAGACTGGATGCTGCCCAGACTCCACAGGATGAATGACACCGCCAAGACGACGCATGCCAAAAATATGAATGGAATCAGAAAATCCATGGTTCAATGCGCAAAAAACCCCATCTTAACGTTTACCCTATTAATTATACTTAATACAACACCAATTTCAACTAGAACTACTTGATAAATGCACATTAAATATTAATTTCTTAATATTCATCAATGCAATTCCTTGTTCTGTGCTAACGGCGGAAGCCGTTATGAAACACAAATCTTCCAAAGCAAAATGGATAGACTCGATTATTTCATCCGAAGACTTCTTCTTATCATACCGACGTTCATCGGCATCACATTCCTTTGTTTCACAATCATCCAATTCGTGCCTGGCGGCCCCGTCGAACAGGCCATCATGCGGATGCGCGGCGGCGGTGAAGGCGGTGAAACTGTTTCCGCAAGCGCGGGTGAGGCGGGAAAAGTATCTGAAACACAGCGTGAATACATCAAGAAGCATTATGGATTCGACCAGCCATTTCCAAAACGCTATTGGAAATGGCTCGTGACGGATCGAATCGGTCTGAAGATGGAATCCTACAAATTCCCTAACAAGACCGCCTGGCAATTGATCAGCGAACGTTTTCCCGTGTCGCTAATCTTTGGTCTGACGGGATTTATCGTGACATATCTCGTTTGCATCCCGCTAGGCGTAATGAAGGCGTTGAAACATGGAAAACCATTTGATCTGGCCTCCAGTGTTATCGTTTTCATCGGCTACGCTGTTCCTGCGTTCGCGTTGGGCATGATTCTGAAGATGGCGTTTTGCGGAACCGTCGACGGTTTGTGGGACTTCCTGCCGGCTACTGGTTTCCATTCATCCGATTTTGATTCCATGTCGTTCCTGCAGAAGACGAAAGATCTTTTCCTGCACATGATTCTGCCAATCATCTGCTACATGGTCGGCAGTTTCGCCGTTTTGACGTTGCTCATGAAGAATTCGCTTCTGGAACAGATCAATAGCGATTATGTTCGAACAGTTTACGCAAAAGGCGGCAGCACTTCTCGCGTCCTGTGGGGCCATGTTCTGCGCAATGCGATGATTCCGATAGCGACAGGATTCGGCGGTGTTCTGACCATCATGTTCGCAGGATCCGTCATCATCGAACGTGTTTTCGAAATACCAGGCATGGGTAGCCTCAGCATGGAAGCCATCGTCGGCCGCGACTATCCTGTTTTCATGGGAACAGTTGCATTGACGTCGATTTTAGGGCTTCTTGGCAATGTGCTGTCCGATTTCTGCTATGTGGTGATTGATCCTAGAATTTCACTAAAATAAAATAGTTATAACATATAATATAATTTATTTTACTCTATCTTTTCTGGTAGAGTGTTTGCATTGGAAACAAGAAGTGCATTTGGCATATCAAGTAAAAGCCGCATCTGTGAAATGGCTATCTGATTCAATCTCTTTAGACGAATATCTTGAGGCATTCCTTCATTTATGAAAAGTGCATTCAAGTTCTCAAGATTGGCCAGACAAATCAATTCACTCACATTTGCATAATCTCGTATATTTCCTTGTTTTTCAGGATTTTGTATTCGCCATTCAGCTGCTGTCATTCCAAATAGAGCCATATTCAAGACATCTGCTTCATTTGCGTAAATAATGCTCATCTGTTGCGGTGACAGTTCAATAGGAATTAAATTCTGTTTTACGGCATCTGTGTGAATACGATAATTTATTTTCGTCAATTCCCTTTTTACACTCCACCCCAGCTGCCTTTGTTCAAACTCTTTCAATCGCTGGTACTCTTCTATCAAATACAGTTTAAATTGCACACTAATGGCAGAACCAAATTCAAAGGCAATATCCTTATGTGCATAAGTTCCTCCATATTTTCCTTTACGTACAATCAACCCAATGGCGTTGGTATTTTCTATCCATTCACTCGCACTCAATACGAACCCAACTAAACCAGCTTGACTTTTAAAGTGGTCAAATTCCACCACTTTAAAATTCGGATTATGTAGAATCTCCCAAGTTCCAAGAAATTCAATAGCATAACGGGTACGTAACCAGTTTTTAATGACATCCGCAGCACGCGATTGATCAATCCTGCCATTTGCCATATCTGTCAAGGATATATAATCAACGTCATCAATAGATAAGACTGTAATTTCAGTTTCCTGCACACTTATTTTTGCCATAATAAATATCCTATATAACCATTATTTATAAATTTATAGTATTTTTTCATTAACTATACTATAAATTTGGCATAGTTCAATTGCGCAGATTCAATTTTCCGCCCACGACATCAAACACTTTCGCCTTGCCTTGCAGACAGATCGGCAAAAATGTACCCGCCAGGACAATCTGTCCTGCATTCAGCAGTTCATGGTAGAAATTATCCTGCCGCGAACTGTCCAATTCACCAACCACGTCATCAACGAGCAATGTGATGTCATCGGCCGTCATCGTGTTTTTCAAAATCTCCAAACAGGCGAATTTCAACGCCAATGACGTGATGCGGCATTCGCCTTCGCTTCCATAGCGGGAGAGCAACGTCTTGTCGAACATGCAGGTCATTTCCGAACGTTGCGGGCCGCAATGCGTATATCCTTCACGGCAGTCGCGATCATAATGTTTTCGCAGACTTTCATGGAACTTCGCCGTCAGTTGAAGTTCATCTTCATCCGTCGCCTGCAACAACGATCCAATGCCGGAAAGATATTTCACAGACATCGTATGAGCTTCATTGACAAGTAGTTTAGCTTTTTCAACCAGCGCGATATTCAGCTTTTCCACGAATGCACGGCGGTCCATTTCGACGGCGACGCCTTTCTGAACCAACACTTGATCATACGCCGTAATCGTGGCCTGCGTGTATTTATACTGGTCTTTCAGCATCGCGTTGCGAGACTTCAGCGCCTCCACGTACGCCTGCAGATTTTTCAGATAGGCGGGCGACATCTGGGAAATGGCTATGTCCAGAAAACGACGGCGCAACGTCTCTGGCCCACGCACAAGTTCCTTATCCTGAGGTATGAACGTCACACAGATGAAATTATTGACAAATTCGCTGGTACGATAGACGTTGTTGCCGTTGATTAATAGACGGCGGTCATCGCCATAATAGACGGTAAGCCGCGTTTCCGGCTGGTCATGCCGTTGGCAAATGCAATCCAGCCGGAAATAGTCGCGTTTCCATTGACGCAAATCCATGATCTGGCTTGAGCGGAAAGAACGCAACAACGCCAGATAATAAATTGCTTCAAGAAAATTCGTCTTTCCCTGCCCGTTGTGGCCGATGAGCACGTTCACATGATCGTCAAGCTGAACGCGCAGGGTGTCGAAATTCCTGAAATTCGCTATGGAAATCTCTTTGAGCACGACTTTTAGCCGCGCATCGGCATGATGATGTAAAGGAAGCCTTCATCGCCTGTCAGCGCGACCGGGCTGAGATCGTCCGAGAACTGCATGATCAGCTGCTCGCAGTCGAGATATTTCAGCGGTTCGCTGACGAATTGCGGATTGAAGGAGATTTCAAACGGCTCGTCCGTGTATTCAATTTCCACAGGTTCGGAGGATTCACCGACTTCACTGCTGTTCGCGGAAATCGTCAACGTATTCTCGCCCAATGTCAAACGAACACTTGTGCTACTGTCGCTGACAACCATGGACACACGGGCCAACGCTTCACCGAAGGCTGCACGTGGAATGGCGACGTTTTTGGCGAACGTCTTCGGAATCACCTGGCGGTAGTTCGGATACGTCCCTTCAATCAGCTTGCTTGTCAAGACGACATCCGCCGTCTCGAAGACAATGGTCGATTGCGAAACACGAATCGTCACTTCACCGACGCCGTCCAAAGAACGCGTCAGTTCGACGGAAGCCTTCGCCGGCAGGATGATATCACCGTCAACGGCCGTTCCAGCCTCCAACGGCTTCTCAACGAGAGCCAGACGGCGGCCATCCGTCGCCGCGATGGTCAAAACATCGCCACGAACGGAAAGGAGGACGCCGTTCAGATAGCGGCGGCCGTCTTCGTCCATGCTCTTCGCGTAGGATACCTTAATAAGATTCTTGACGAGATCCTGCACTGGCAGCTTCAGCGTCCATTCTTCCTGAACTTCTTCAGGCTTCTGGAAGTTTTCCGCCGCGAGGCCATGGATTTTGAAATATGCCTTCTGGCAAGAGAGGGTGCTCTGCTCGTCATCCGTCGTCTCGATGGTGACATCTCCGTTCGGCAGGCCGCCTGCGATCTGCATGAACTTCTTGGCCGGAAGCGTCGTCGCTCCAGCTTCGAAAACCATCGCGGGAACGCGCGCTTCAATGCTCAGTTCGAGATCGCTGGCTGTCAGTATCATGGAATCGCCTTCGGCTTCCACCAGAATGTTGCTCAACGCGGGAAGCGTGATTTTGGAACTGACTGCGTTCACAACCCGCTTGATGGCGCTGACCAGATTTTCTTTTGTAACGGTTAATTTCATAGTGTATTCCCCCTTTGTCTTGTTTCTGCAGACACGGCGTCCTTTTGCCAGACTCCTCTTCTGCATTATATTTATGGATAAATTCTTTTAATTTCTATTACCAGTATGTCTGTTAATAACTCTCGAACAACCTCGCAATGCCCTAATTTTTAATCTTTTGACTTGAAAAAAATCCATTTTGAAACTTGTTCACAACTCAGTCCATAACTTTGTCGTCAGAGTTATCGACAATTTGTAAACGCATTTGTTCAACACTTATTAAAATTTTTTTCGACCATGGAAAACGACGCCATTCTCCAAAATCTCTTCTCCCATTATCCGGAACTCAAATCCTGTGAAGACGTGATTCTCGCGGCTTTTGGCATTCTTGCCGAATGCTACGACCACGAAGGCGTCGTCTATACCTGCGGCAACGGCGGCAGTTGCGCTGACGCCGCACACATCGTCGGCGAATTGATGAAGGGCTTCATCCGAAAACGCCGTCTCTCGCAGGAGGAACAGGATGAATTGCGAAAAATGGATGCCATCGACGGAGCATACCTTGCGGAACATCTCCAATGCGGCTTGAGAGCCGTCTCCTTGATGGGACAGGAAGCTCTTTCATCCGCCGTTGGCAATGATTTGGGCGGCGACATCGCCCCCGCACAGCAGTTGCTTGGCTTCGCCAGACCCGGCGACGTCCTTTTGGGCATATCCACATCTGGCAACGCACGTAATATAGCACTAGCCTGCAAAGTTGCTAAATTAAAAAGGCTAAAAATTATTGGTATGACAGGTGAAAGCGGCGGGAAACTAGCGTCTTTGGCCGATATCTGCATCAAAGTGCCAGCAAAAGAGACATACCGCGTCCAAGAATACCACCTGCCGATCTACCATGCCCTCTGCATGATGATCGAATGCAGGTACTTCAAAGCTTAAAGCCAAAAGCCGAAAGCTGAAAGCAAAAGACAGATTGATATTCTTCTTTCTGTCGCTTCTGTCGCTTTTGTCGCGTTCACTTTTCACATTGCGTCTGTATTTTGCTTTAAGCTTTGAGCTTTAAGCTTTAGGCTGGTAGTACATAGTACGGTTTTGGCGCTTCGCCCGTGATGAAATAGTAGAGCATGCCGGTGAGAACGATGAACAATCCTGCGAACATGTCGCCGGCAATCATTCCGAACATGAAAGGCTTGATCGCTTGGTAGCAACGACTACCGCCGAATTTCATGACGATGACCTTGATGATGCCGCCAATGATGAACGACCAGCAGGTCATGTACGCGCAGTAGTTCGGCCACATGCAAAACACCACGGGATGCAATGGCCATGATGGGAAGCGGAGGCGGCAGACTGAGAACAGAATCACGCCGATGAACGTCGAAGCAAAGGCGATCAGGAAGTTGTTATTCGGTTTCATGACGGAAAAACGGTCGAATCCCTTGACGCTTTCCGACATTTCCAAATTTCCTTGTGCCAACAAGTTATTGCGTGCTTTCAGCATGCTGTTGATGGATTCGCGTGGAATCGTGCTCGTCGCGAAACCGTCGCGCCAATTCATGCCTTGGTCGTAGGAGAAATAGATGGCGGCGGGCACGGAAACGGCCAGCATGACAATCATTCCTACGAGCAGCGCCGTCGAATACTTGAAGTACTTCCGACCGCCGTTTTCCGCGAATTTCACGGCGTTGACGATATACGGCATGTAAGTTTCGCGCACGTCCATGAACAACAGCGTCGTCAGTGAGAAGAGGATGACCATCGTCGTCGGACCGAGGGCTTGTTCCCCCATGATGCCGATGAGCAGCACGCCCGGATAGACGCCTGGCGACAGGTAGAACATGCCTGTTTCCGCAATGATACGGCCCATGACGAGAAAACATATCATGCCGATGATGAGGAATAGAAGCGATATCTGCCAGTCAAGCCCGAGCATGCAGAGATCGACCATGAGCACGGCAAAACCGAGTATGAAAACACGCATGCCCCAGATGGACGACTTGCCTGTTTCCTGTGCGTTGCCGAAACCGAATGCGCCTTTCAGGACGGAGAGATAATAATGGCGGCCTGTATAGAGGAGAATGGCGAAGAAGCCGACGTAGCTACCGAGCAACATGCCGGAATCGATTCTTGCGCCATACGTCGTGCCCGCGCGGGGTGTCAGACCGAAGTTCGACATGACACCGAAGAAATAGTAGAAAATAAACGGCGCCAAACCGACGGCGAACGAAACGTCCGTCGGCAACAGATAGGCGATGGCGATGATGCAGAAGTACAAGCGGATGAAAAGGAGGATCCATCCGCCGCCGCGCAAGAACGTCTGGAACAGCTTGCCCAGTGGCGTGAAGTTGAACACGCGTTCCACGGGAATCATCGTATCTGTATGATACACAAAGAGATAGTTGTTCATATGCAGAGCGAAGACAAAGACCATGGCGATCCAGAACATCTTGTTCTTAAAGAGACCGCTGATGCCACCTGTCTCCGTCGGGAACATTGAATTGGCGAATTGCACGACAGGATAGGGCAGATGTTCGTTTTGCGACCACTGCCGATGGCAGACGAAAGCAAGGCCTGTCAACGCAATCCAAAACAGCCCGAACAACGGGACCCAGAACATGATCGGCCGTTTCCATGCCGCCCACGGAATGCTGGCGGGGTTGAGGAAAAGACTGCCGTCGGCTTTCGGAAGTCCTTGGATCATCGCATTTAGCGCATCGCCATTATTGACATCTGGATCAGCCAGCATCTGCTGCGGCAGATAGTCCGTGGCGGGCTTGTACGTCTTGCCGTCTTCCTGCAAAATCTTCCAGCTGGGCATCGTTTTCGCGTAGTGATGCGGAAGCATGGCGGCACGCGGCATAAGGCGCATGAAGCTGCAGTACGGAATGGCGCAAGTCGGCAAAATCAACGCGAAGATAAGGCATAACTCCTTGTGGTTAAATGGTCTGAGAAATTTCAGACCGGTCAAACGGTGGAGCAGGCTCATGCATGGGTTGAATAGCAACATGGCTGGTACGAGCATCCCGAAGACCGACATCGGCATATGGAAGCCTATGAGCAGGTTTTGGTAAAGGACTGCGTCATTGAAAAAACAAATCGCGCCAATAATGATGATGCCGGTAATGCCGACTATGAATGCCCGTAATGTCATGATACTGGATTAACTGGATTTTCTGGATTAACTGGATTTTCTGGAAATTTCTCTAGGGATTCTAGAGATTTTAGTCTTCTAATTCTCTGATCCAAATGTACTTATAACGCGTTGGATTGCCGTGATCCTGCAAAGAGAGCGGCCGTTTGCCGTGTTTGTTGTACTTGCCAATGGTCTTGTGACCAGTCGGCCCGAAGACTTCGCGGTGGTTCTGCACGAGCACGCCGTTGTGGAAGACGGTGATATACGCAGGCTTGACAAGCTTGCCGTCGTCCGCGAATTTCGGCGCATTGAAGATGATGTCGTACGACTGCCATTCGCCTTGCGGACGGCAGACGTTCACGAGCGGCGGATACTGGCCGTAAATGGAGGCCGCCTGACCGTCCGCATACGTCGTATTTCCATAATTGTCAAGGACTTGGATTTCATACATGCCTTGGATGATGACGCCGGAATTACCGCGGCTCTGGCCCTTTGATGTAACGCCGACGGGCGATGCCCATTCGACATGCAGCTGGCAGCTGCCGAAGCTGTCCTTCGTCCGCAGAGAGCCTTGCTTTGGAACAGCTTCCATGTAGCCATCCACGATCCGCCAGCCAGCCGGCGATCCGTCGCCTTTGCACCATTTGTCCATGTTCGTTCCGTCAAACAGCACGATGGCGTCCGCCGGAGCGGGAATGGACACAAACGCGCCAGGCTTCACGACAGGCGGGTAGGGACGGCAGTTGTCATGCACATGCCATTGTGTTCCAGGAATCAACGGCGTATCTTGATACCCTTCGCCCAACACGGGCAGATTCTGTTGCGCTTTCGCCGCGCAGAAACCAAACAATGCTAAAATGATAAAAATCTTTCTCATGGTCTTTTCCTTTGAATGATTTGTTAAAATCCGCAAGCCCTTAAGCCATAAGCCATAAGCCTAAGTTTTAACGTGTTGCGCTAAAACTTGTCCGTCCAGCCTTCCAACAGGCCGCCATCCGGATTCTTCAGAGCGGCGCAAGCCTCCCAGTTATGGCCACCCTGGCTGATCTTCATCAACAAGACATTCTTGCCTTTCTTCAGCTTGATCGGAATCTTGTAGGCGGCGCGGACAAGTGCCTGGTACTTAGGTGAATCCACAATCATTTCGTCGTTCAGCCAAGCCTTCAGCATGTCATCGGATCCAATTTCCAAGATGGCTTCCTTGTCAGCATCGGCATAGACATAGGTGACAATGTAGGCTGTACGCTGCACACCGCCGAGGCATTTGTGCAACGTCACGACTTCAGGCGTCTTGGAATCTTTCGCGGCAACGAATTTCGTCCATTTATCGTAATCGTAGCCAGGCTTCTCAGGCTCGAAAACTTCCTTATGAGCGGCGGGGCAGGAATCTTCGCCTTTTTCGTCTTTCGCCGTATAGACGGTCGAATAACGCCATGTGGTAATGTAGCCGTAGGGTTCACAGACTTTCGACAGGGCTTCCTTCAATTCTTTCTGAATGTCGCCCGTCGTTGTCTTGATGAAGGACATGAGAGACTTCGAAATGATGGCGAATTCGGGTTCGCCGTACAGCACAGCGTTTTTGGCCAGCGCAGTGGCGCCCATGCCGCCGATTGATTTGTCATTGACCAGTCCTTCCAGTTTATGGAAGGCGTAGAGATCGTTGTCATGAATAGTTGCGATCTGTTCCAATATCATGGCCCGTTCCGTGTCGCGTTCGCAGACGGGAAGCAGTTTCAGAAGATTATCGGTTTTTTCAGCGGCTGTCACTTTCGTGTTGCCGCCGTTGGCCTTGATAACGCCTTCCAGCAGGCGGGCACGGTCGAACGGATTGTTGACGGTTTTCATGTGTTCCAAAATAGCCGCCGTCTGCTCGGCACCAGGCCACTGGTTAAGTGTTTCCACCGCAAGCTTCTGCCGCGCTTCGTTAGAGCCGTCTTTTGCTATCGCCGCGACTGCTTCGAAGCCTTGCGCCGTGTGGATATCCGCAATCAACGACAGCACCGTCTTCAGATTTTCCTGCGGAATGTCACTCACAATCTTTACTAGTTCGTCCGACCATTTGGCAGGATTTTCGCTGCGAAGCATGGCAGTCTTGACAGCGTCTGCCATTTTGTCAAAATACTGATCGCCTTTCTTCAGATAACCGACCATACGACCAGCGTCATCGTCAGTGGCCAAATATTTCAACGCGTCGATCGCGTATTTCGCGACGTCATCGCGTTCCACGCCGATTTCATTGAAGATTTGGATGTTGTAGGAACGGCAGCGGCGGTCTTTCAACACGTTGATGCACAACGCTTTGTATTCAGCATAAGACTTCATGGCCATCGCCGTGAAAGCATCCACGCCAGGCCAATTCACATGGCGCATCAGGCGGCGGGCCGTGTTGCGGACTAGTTCGCTCTTTGGATTCTGGCTCTCGGCGATAATCGTCTGCAAATCGGAGATGTCGCCCAAAACGCCCAACGCTTCCAATGCGTTCGAGCGAATAACTTCGTCGTCCGATTCAACGGCCTTCCGGACCAGTCCGACGAACTGTGTATTTTCGGACTTCGCGAGATTTGCGATGATCAACGCCTGCGATTTTGGCGAGTATTTACCGTAAGTCTCTGCAAAATAGTTATATAGGCAATCCTTCGCGTGCATCTGGGCCTCTTTTTCAACAAGACCGCTGGGCTGCAGGCGGATCTTCGCGCATTTGCAGCCAACCTCCAGCCATTTGGCCAGAACGGCATTCAAGGCATATTCGTTTTCGGGCTTCGAAAGACCCGCGAGGAACGCGGCATTCTCATCCGTCGCTTTGCATTCATCCAGAACAAGATGCATCATTGCTGCCGTGCGGACGGTCTGGAATTTGCTTTTGTCATAGACCGCCTTGATCATCTTTTTGGCGGATGGCGCATTCGGAACCTTCGCGAGAAGGGCTTCCGCTTCGTCGATCATTGCGAGGCCAGCCGTCAGCGTGTTCGATTTTTCGAAATAGTCGATAATAACTTTCGACGTTTCGGCCGTGCCGAGCCCAGACAATGCCTTCGCTGTGGCGGCCGCTAGATTGGCGTCTTCGGGCATTGGAAGCAGATAATGAATGATCTCCGGCTTCTTGATAGCACCTAAGCCATTGATAAGAGCCAACTTCCAATTGCTGTCAACGGCTGTGGCGTACGCCGTTCCCATCGCCTCAATGGCACGTTTGGAACCAGATTTCTCCAATTTCATACGGGCCGCTTCGCGGACAATCGGATCTGTGCTCTGAAAATCCTGCAACGCCGCTTTTTCATCGACGCTTGTAAACGTGCGGCAACCTGCCATCACCAGTGCCGTCATCAGCGCGACCATCCATTTTTTCTTCATGTCTGCTCCTGCGTTTTCTATTGGTTTATTCTATCTTCTGATTTCATTATAAAATAAGTATAGCCGATTTTTGGAAAATCGGACGATTCCTTTTGTATAAATTAGTATTATAGGTTTTTTGGTTTATCTTTCAAGAACTACCGTCGAATTATTATTTTTTTTATTGACATTCATTATTATGAAAATCTGGATTTTCGCTGAAATATCACGCCATAGATTGTCACAAGTGGCGCTGGAATTGATATCCTGTGCACGTGGACTGGCGGCAGATGCGCTGGTGACCGCCGTCTTGATCGGACATGATTTGGACGCCGCTGTCTGCGAAGCCGCCGCCAACGGTGCCGCGCAGATCATCGTCGCCGACCATCCACTGCTTGAAAACTATGACGACTGCCGCTACGAAGCGATTCTGACGAATCTCGTCCAAAAATACAATCCGGACATTCTGCTGGGCGGCGCGACAGCCATCGGCCGCGCCCTCTTGCCGCGTTGCGCAGTCAAATTGCACACGGGCCTGACGGCCGATTGCACACAACTGTCCATTGAGCCTGAAACAGGCCTCCTTCTCCAGACACGTCCCGCATTCGGCGGCAATCTCTTCGCCACGATCAAAACAGCCGAACACCGCCCACAAATGGCGACTGTCCGTCCGCAGGTCATGAAAATCACGCCATTTACGATGGTGAAAGAGCCTGAAATCTTCCGTGTGACACCCTCCGAAGACGAATTGAAAGGGAGTTTCGACTGGCTTGATTTCATCCCGAAAGCTGAATCAGACAATGACTTGCGTAATGCTAAAGTCATTGTCACGGCGGGATATGGATGCGGCGGGCCGGACGGCGTCAAGCTCGTTCGCGATTTCACAACGGCGATCGGCGCCACGCTGGCCGCAAGCCGCCCCGTCGTCGATGCCGGCTGGTTGCCATATGCGTGCCAAGTGGGCCAGACTGGAACAACCGTCCAGCCAGACATTTACGTTGCCATCGGCGTTTCCGGAGCCATCCAGCATTGGGTTGGAATGGGCAATTCAAAGAAGATCGTCGCCATCAACAAAGATCCCGATTGCTTTATGATGCAGCAGGCGGACATCGCTATCCAAGCGGATTTATTCTCCCTCCTTCCTGCCGCTATCACGAAGCTTCAAAAATAGCTCTTTTCTGTGCCTCTGTGTCTCTGTGCCTCCGTGTTAAAAAATCTCCGTGTCTCTGTGCCTCTGCGCCTCCGTGTTAAAAAATCTCCGTGTCTCTGTGCCTCCGTGTTAAAAAACTCCGTGTCTCTGCGTCTCTGCGCCTCCGTGTTAAAAACTCTCCGTGTCTCTACGCCTCTGCGCCTCCGTGTTAAAAACTCTCTGTGTCTCTGCGTCTCTGCGCCTCCGTGTTAAAAACTCTCCGTGTCTCTGTGCCTCCGTGTTAAAAAACTCCGTGCCTCTGCGTCTCTGCGTTAAAAATAGTGAAGAAAAATGCGTACCATTTCTGAAAAACTAGATAAAGCCGTTGGGTTGATTGAAAGCCATTTCCAAAATTGGACAACGCCCTCCTTTTTTGTCCAATTTGGCACAGGCTTCAATGCCGACCTGCTGTTCGACGAGGCACCGCAAGTTTTGGAATTATCGAAACTTCCGAATATGCCAGATTACCACAATCCGGATTGCGAGCATCCGTCGCTCCTCTATGGCCTATGCATGGGCGTTCCCGTTCTCGCGCTTCGTGGCCATCGTCATCTCTATGAAGGACTTGGAACATATCCGTGCGTCTTTCCGATCTGCACGGCGTGGAAACTCGGCATCCGCCGCCATGTCTTCATTGAAGGCGCGCTCAGCCTCCGTTCAGAGCTGAAACCAGGCACATGGACGCTGTTGACGGACTACATCAACGGCCACGGCGTCTCGCCGCTGGACGGCCTCCATCATCTTCTCAATACGCCTTTTCCAGACATGATGGACGCCCTTTCGCAGCATCAGAACTCCGAATTCGTCAACGCCTTCGTGGAACGCGGCATTGATCCGCGGCTCTGCGTCTATATGTCCCGTCCGGGCTCGCAATTCTGCACAGTCGCGGAAGCGGAGGCGTCGCGTCAGTCTGGTGCGGACATCGTCGGACACGATCTGGTCATGGAAATCATCATGGCGCACGCGTTGGAATGCAAAGTGTCTGCATTTGCGCTCGTTGCGGAATCCGCGCCAATCGCTACGTCGCGACCGCTTCATCGACGCAACATCTTGGACAATTGCAACTTCTGCTCGACCGAATTCATGCGGGCCTTCCGTCCCGCCTTGCAGGAAATCGACCGCCTGGAGGCGGTCGTACAATCGCCGATCCTCCCGTCGTCCGACGCAGAAGACATCTTGTTCAACGATTTCCGCCGCCCCACCGGCAAGCCTCCAAAACTAAAGCTCCTGAAAAAGAAAGAGTGATGATTTTTTCTTCAGATGTGCATTTTTACAGTTCCAACTGTAAAAAATGGAAAATTTTTATATTTTCAACTGTAAAAATCAATCATCTGACATGAAAATTTTAGGGGTGATAACGTAGTTAACCCATTCAGCCATAAGCCATAAGCGCTTATGGCTTTCAAAGAAAGCTTAAGCAATCCATCCGCTTCCGAGCACGATATCACCGTTGTAGAAGACACACAACTGGCCGGGAGGAGCCGCTTCCAACGGCTCCGTGAATGTTACTGTGCCGTCTTCATACACCTTCGCCTCCCGCGGCTTCATCAGATAGCGTACTTGCGCGACGCATTCCACAGGCCATTGCGGCTCCACAAGCCAGTTCATGCCATTGACGTGAAGTGTCGTGACGCCAAGCTCTTTGCGATGGCCGACGACAACCGTATTCGTCGTCATATCCGTCCGTATGACGAACCATGGTCCGCCGCCAAGCCCAAGCCCGCGTCGCTGTCCGGGCGTGTATTGAAACGCGCCGTCATGGCGACCAAGCCGCCGTCCTGTTGGATCGACGATCCAGCCGTTCCGCCGTAGGGCAGGGCGGCGTTCCGCCACGAAATTGCCGATGCCGCCGTTTGGCACGAAGCAAAGGTCTTGGCTCTCAGCCTCTTCCTTCGGCACTAGCCCGAGGCTTTTGACTTTTTCCTTCAAATCGGCCTTCAGGCGGTCGCCCAGCGGAAAAAGAACCGTTTCCAATTGTTCAGACGTCAGTTGCGCTAAAAAATAGCTTTGGTCTTTTGTCTTGTCGATGCCGCGACGCAATTGAATATGGCCTGCATCGTCACGTGTCAGCCGCGCATAATGACCCGTCGCCGCGAAATCGCAGCCGTCAGCGAGCATCCGTTCACGGAGGACACCAAACTTCAATTTTCGGTTGCAAATGACGCAAGGAGAGGGTGTCAAACCATTGGCATAGCCTTCCACCAATGCATCCAAGACATTGCGTTGGAATTCGTTGCGTAGGTCAACTATTCGATGTTCGATGCACAGCTTTGCCGCAACAGATGCCGCCTTGGCGGCGACGGCCGCACTGTCGTCCGTCGTCAGCATCGTATAGCCGATGATGTCGTAACCGTCTTCCAGAAGAAGCTTCGCCGCCGCGGTGCTGTCTGTTCCGCCGGACAGCCCGATGCCGACCTTTTGCTCTTTTCTTTCATCTTTCATTGCGAAATCGCCATTATGGAGTTATCTTAAACGGTTGTTTCAGCCTAATCTTCTGCATATCGTCCATTTTCAGTCTTATAATATAATGTCAAAACTTCCAGTCATCATCATGCTGGCCCTGGTTCTCACAGGCTGCTTCGAGCTTGACCAAAAAATCGTGCTCGCGGCAGACGGCTCCGCCGTCTTCACCTACATCTACAACATCCCCAACGAAAATCTGCCCGTTATTGAAGGCTATTTCGCTTCTTTGACGCCCGCGAACAACAGCTTCCTCAGCGAAGCAGCTGTCAAAAAATTCTACAACCGTCCGCAGGACGGCATTGAATTGCGAGGCTACAAACGGACGACCAAAAACAACCGCACGACAATCCAAATCATCATCTTGACACGCAATATCGAAAAAGCCCTCAAGACGGACTGCTTCCCGTCCATCGCCTATTCCAAAGCGGCGGAAAACGTTCCGAACAGGCTGGAGCTGAAGTTCCCACTGCCGCCAGAAGACGCTTCAGATCAGGATATTGCACAAATCGCCGCCCTCTGCAAAGGCCTTAAGCTCTCCTGCGAACTGCAGGTCCCCTCCGCAATCAAAAACACAATCGGACATAAACGCACCCCGCGGAGCGCCGTCTGGCATTTCAGCGCAGACAACGCCGCCGCCCAGATTTTCAAAACCCTGCCTCCTGTATTCGTCGAATGGTAAAGTATCTTGTCACCTGCTCATTAGTTTTCTTCATCATCGTCATCGTGTGCTTTTTCGCTTGCTTCCATCGTACACCGAAAGAAGAGGCGCCAGTTATCGTAAGGCCGCCTCAGACACGTGCCGTCTGGGTGACCCGTTGGGAGTACTATTCGCCCGAAACCATGAAGAAGATCATGGAAAACGCGAAATCCATCGGATTGGACACCATATACTTGCAAGTCCGTGGCGAAGCCACGACGTTCTATAAATCCGACATCGATCCATGGGCCATTGAATTGCACAAAGGACAGCTTGACATGATCGGAAAAGATCCCGGCTGGGATCCGCTGGCCATCGCCATTCAGGCCGCCCATGAAAAAGGCCTGCGGGTGGAGGCATACGTCAACATCATGCCTGTATGGCAGCGCCGCACGCCGCCGCCGGCCAGTTCCGGCCATGTGTTCGTCAAACATCCTGAATGGCTGATGGTCAACAAGAAAGGACGTCGGATGGATCCGGCCGTCGATCATTTTTATGCATGCATCAATCCCATCCTGCCGGAAGTGCGAAACTATCTTACTTCCGTGCTGAAGGAGCTTGTCACGAAATATCCGGATTTGGACGGCCTTCACTACGACTATATCCGCTATCCTTCCGACGCAGGCGACTTCTCGTATGACGCAGCGTCGCTGAAGGATTTTGCGGATCACAACCATGACATGACGCCATCCAGAAGCATCACACGTTGGCGCAGGTGGCGCTGTAACAACATCGAACGTCTGCTGGGCGAGTTCCGCACTGCCATTCGGAAAACCAGCCCGAAGACGAACATCTCCGCCGCCACATTTGCAGGATATTGGACGGCCGTCAACGCCATGGGGCAACGATGGTTCGAATGGCCGGATAAGGATCTCGTCGATGACGTCGTCCCAATGCTTTACGATAACAATATGGAACGCTTTGAAACACGTATGAAATCGTATTTCAGCGATCAGAACCGTCCGAAAAAAGGCCGCATCGTCGTCGGCATCTGGCCGAACAAGGCCTGGAAGAACTACGATCTCGACATGCTGAAGGCGCAGTTGGAGATGATCGACGAATATCCATCTGGCGGCTACGCTATCTTCAGCTACGGGGCGATCTTCCCGAAACATGAAGCAAACGATTTCGCGAAGTGCATCAAGGAGTTCAACGACGCCAGGCCGCTTTCAAACAACAACAAAAAACGGTGACGCCATGCAATCCAGTAAAACACGGTACAAGGAATACAGAAAACAACGCGGTTTCTTCGGACAAAAGCGACCGGACGGCCCGCCGCCCGGCGGACCTGGCGGCGGAATGGGCCGTGGTTTCGGCGGCGGCATGGGCGGCCCGCGGGGTGGCTTCGGCGGCGGCATGGGCCGTGGCTTCGGCGGCCACCACGGCGGCTTCGGCGGCCCGCCGCCTATGCCTGGCGACGGTTCCCGCAAAAAACCGCTTACGTATTATCTGAAACGTTATCTGGGCACGCTCGGCGAGCATAAGAAGTACATCTTCACATTGGTTTTCTTCGGCATTTTCAGCCTGATTCTTCGCGCCGTCAATCCGTGGACGAGCAAATTCATGCTCGACTATGTCTTCGCCGACAAGCCGAAGGCGCTCAATCTCGGTCCGTTCATCAACGAACATGTCCTGCAACGCGGCCCGCAGACGTTGCTTTTCTGGACATGTATCGTGTTGGCGGCCATCGCATTAAGCGAACTCATCATCGGCGCTGTGTCCGAATATGTCTCCCGCGTCCTGTCGTCGAAGATGCAGGTGAGCATTCGCCGCAAGATGATGAAACACATGCAGGCCATGCCGCTGTCGAAGCTTGAACAACTGAAGACCGGCGGCATCATCTCCCGTATCGAAGGCGATGTCAACTCCTTTGCGGCGTTGTTGTATGAAGGTTTGCTCACGCCGCTGACCAGCCTGCTGATGTTCGTCGTCGGGCTGGGCTCCTTGATGATCATCAGCCCTGTCGTCACGCTCGTCTGCACAGGCTTCGTCATCGCGTTGGCATGCGTCGCCTACATGATTTTCAACGTGATGCGACCACTTTTCCGCGACCTTCATGAAGACCATTCGCGTATTTCGGGCAAGCTTGCGGAGACGTTCGGCGGCATCCGGGTTGTGCGCATTTTCGGCCGCGAACCATATGAAACGGCCGATTTCATCGGAGCGCATCACTTGTTAATTCGTAAATCGTTGCATACAGACAAGTTGAACATCGCTATCCATCGTTTGGTGCAACTCATCAACATCGGCATGGACATTACAATCTGGGCCGTCGGCGGTTATTTCGTCATCCAGAAGAAGATCACGATTGGCGATCTGATGGTCTTCACGCGATTCACCCATTGGTTCTTCCAGCCAGTCTTCATGATCATGCATTCGCTGTCGCACGTCCAGAACAGCGTCGCCTGCACGGAACGTATCTTTGACATGCTGGATGAAGATCTTGCCGTCGTGGACAAGCCTGATGCCGTGCCCGTCCAACGTCTCGAAAAGGATCTCCGTCTTGACCACGTCAATTTCGAATACGATGCCGGCAAGCCTGTCTTGAAAGACTTCTGCCTCGATATTCCGGCTGGCAAGACGCTCGCATTGGTTGGCCCGTCTGGCGTCGGAAAAACGACCATCACGAATCTGCTCGTCCGCTTCTACGAACCGCAGAGCGGCACGATCACGTTGGACGGGAAGGACATACGCGACTTCCAGCTCCGCTCCTACCGCTCGCTCTTCAGTCTCGTCCTGCAGGATGTCTTCCTCTTCGACGGAACGATTGCGGAAAACATCTCCTACAGTGTTCCGGACGCGACGCCCGAACAGATCGCCGCCGCCGCCAAAATCGCCGCCGCCGCGGAATTTATCGAAGAGTTCCCGGACAAATACGATACGCTCATCGGCGAACGTGGCGTTCGCCTATCCGGTGGTCAGAAGCAGCGCATCTCATTGGCACGCGCCATCTTGCGTGATCCGCAAGTGTTGATTTTGGACGAAGCGACCTCCAGCCTCGACTCGCAGTCGGAAGCCGCCATCCAGACCGCCTTGAAGGATATTCTCAAAGGCCGCACGACGGTTGTCATCGCCCATCGTCTCAGCACGATCATGGACGCCGATTCCATCGCTGTCATCGACGACGGCCATGTTGTGGAGCAAGGCACCCACCACGAATTGCTTGAAAAGAACGGTAAATACGCCGAAATGTACAACAAGCAGATGGAAAAGGCCATCGCCAATCCGACGCATCTCGTCTGGTCTGCGGACGCGCAATCACCTACCGCCTAATAAGAAAGAGTCCCGCTTCTGCGCAACTGAAAACACCAAAAAGTTCCCATGAAACCATGGGAACTTTTTTTTTTGCCCTATTACGATATATCCTGTCAAATTGTCGT